>WJIN01000103.1 GCA_014730295.1 Promethearchaeota archaeon
AATTTTTTTTTAATTCACCTATGGTTAATTCAAAATCTTCTTGAAATTTATATAGATAAAATATAGGGTTTATATTATCCCGGAACTGAAAATACAACTCTTTTGTTTCATTTAAAGTTAGTAATTGATAGTCAATAAACAGTTCTATTAATTCATTCATTGATAGGTTATCCAAGGCACTATTGACTTTTATGACTTTTTTATTAGTAATGGTCTCTAACATTTCTTTTAACTTAGCTTCAGTAAAGTCTTTTTTATTTATAATTCCGAGGAGGTACCTCTTAGGAATTATACTTAAAAAGTATTCTTTCTGCTTTAATTTGTCTTGGTTCAAAATTTTCACTTAACAAAATTACATTAGACGAAATATTTTTAGATATTTATCTAAACTCTAAAATAAATAATGGAATTTTAAAGTATATAGATTATGTGGGACTTTTAATAAAGGATTATTAAAGTTGATGAAAAAGATTGAAATAATTTCTTAAACTGATTTTTTTTAGTCTAATATTAATTTAACTGAATGAAGAAAAATTGAAGATAAATATTAATACCCTTCAGTACATATTAGTATATAACAAAAATCATTATACTTTATATCTTTAAAAAGTTAGTAGGTTTTAGATTTTATGACACTTTCAGCAGAAATAAAGAGTCTTTTTGATGGTAAATTAATCCTTGATGATCTCGGAACGAATTTTAATGAGCAAAATACCAATGCAATAAAATTATTTCAAAAACTATTCGTGGAAAAATTGAATTTTGAACTAATACAGGGAATGGGAGGATCGATTGCAGAAGAGATTCCCGTAGAGGACTGGAATAAATCTGCCGACGCTCAAGAAGCTTTTTTCATTGCTCGTTCAGATGAAATTAATATTTTATATGTTGTAATTGAGAAATTAACCCGATATCGAGAACGTTTTGCTTTAAGTTCTTTACGGAGAGAAAGGTGGGCAAGAAAGGGGGAGTACATAAGCATATTTTATGCTCCTAATTCTCCCATTTGGCATATGGTATGCCCATACTCTACTGGTGAGGAAGATACTTCTGGAAGATTAATCCTTAGACGGTACGTGTTAGGAGAAGGTGAGAATCATAGAACGGTTTCCGAAAATTTAACGATTGTCGATGCATCACAAGTAGAACCGCTATTTGAGAGAATTCAGAAGGCATTTAAAGTAAGACCCGTAACAGAACAATTCTATGAGGATTACAAAGAAACTTTTAGTAATATTAAAAAACATTTACTTGACCAAGGTATCCAATTAGCAAAAGCAAAAAAATTCGCCCATCTTTTCTTGAATCGATTAATGTTTATATATTTCATTCAGAAAAAAAAGTGGTTAGATAATGATAAGAATTTTATGTTTACTTTTTTGAAAAAATATAAATTTTCTGGTGATGAAGATCTGTTTTATAGTAAATGGCTCTCTACTCTCTTTTTTGAAGCAATGAGTGAATCAAGAAATGAAAAAAAGATTAACAAATTTGATGATAGCGATATAAACAATATTTTAAACAATATCCCATTCTTAAATGGAGGACTTTTTGAAAAATATGATGTTGATAAAGAAAGCTTTTCACTTTCCGATGATTTATTATTTAAAATCATCGAGGATTTTCTGGAATATTATAATTTCACAATAACCGAGGAATCACCTTTTGATTTAGATATAGCAATCGATCCCGCTATGTTAGGAAAGATTTATGAATCGTTAATTGCTGAAGAGGAGAGAGGAAAAGCGGGAATATTTTATACACCAAGAATTGAGGTGGATTTGATGTGTCGGCTTGGTATTTATGAATATTTTCTTCAAGATAGAAACGAGATATTACCCCAAAAAGACGAGGATTTCATTAAAGACCTATTAATTCAATTGATATTCACACCGTTAGAAGATTGGGATAGAGAAAAAAAAAGTAAATTTGAATTCATAAGAAAGGCGATGAATAATGTTAAAATTGTCGATCCCGCTTGCGGTTCGGGAGCTTTTCTCGTTGGAATGCTTCAAGTATTAATCGAGTTATACAGGAAACTATGAAAGGATCCAGATTTTGATTTAAAGGAAAATATAATTTATAATACATTACATGGGGCGGATATAAAAGATTGGGCTATAAGAATGGCTGAATTCCGTTTATGGCTTTCTCTCGTGGAAAAGGAACTTACCATTCCCAATAAACAACCAATTTTGCCTAACTTTTCTCTAAAACTTAAATGTGGAGATTCTATAATTCAAAAGATTGGAAAGGAACCCATAAATCTTAATCAATTGCGTAAGAGAAATTTAACGCCGCAGCTTAAAAATGAACTGACTGAACTCAATCGGTTAAAAAAGCATTTTTTTGAAGGAGATAAGGATCTTCTAATTATTATTAAAGAAAAACAGATAAGCTTTATTATAAAACTTCTTAAAACAGAAATTAGAAAATATAGATCCAAGAACAAGACTTTACAAAAAGATTTGCAAGGGAAATTAACCAGAAAGGCAATAGATGAAAAGAAAGAGAATGAAAAAAAAATTCAAAAGAATAAAAAATTAATAGAAATAATAAAGCAAAAGAATAATGAACTATTTTTCTGGGATTTAAGCTACCCCGAAATTATGTCTACGGGTGGTTTTGATATTGTTATAGAGAATCCTCCATATATCCGGCAAGAGAGTATTATACCTCAAGATTTGGAGTCAGAAGAATTAGAAAAATTATCAAAAAAAGAGATTAAAGAAATAAGAGACGATTATAAAAAGGACTTAGAAGATTATGTTAAGACATTATTTGATCTTAAAACTGGTAGGACTTGTGATATGTACGTCTTTTTCTTCTTCAAGTCCTTAGAATTATTAAATCCAAACGGAATTTATGTCATTATCTCATCAAATACTTGGTTGGATTCAAATTTTGGACAAGTTTTGCAAGAGGGGTTAATCAGAAATTCCCAATTAAAAGAAATTTTAAATAATCAATCCAAAAGAAGCTTTGAACAAGCAGATGTAAATACGGTAATTTCAGTAGGGGTTAAACGGAAGACTAGAGCTTTAAAAGGTATAGTTCAATTTATTAGTCTCAATAAAGCTTTTGAAAATTATTTAGACTCAGAGAAAATAAAAAAGATAATTAAAAAAGAATTTGCTCAATCTAAAAAAATAGACCTGCAAGGAGAGAATATATATCTTAACTTCTCTGATACAATAAAGAAAATATTAATTTCAGAAGAATCTTTATGGAAAATAGGAGGGGGCAGTGTAAAAATTGAGAGTAGCATCAATAAAAAAAGGGATTCAATCAAAGTTCCAGATAAGAATTACGAACTTTTCAAGTGGAGTAAATTTCTGAGAGCACCAGAAGTATACTTTAAAATAAAAGAAAAATCTAAGGAAAATTTTATAAGATTAGGGGATGTGTTGAAGAGAGGATATACCTCTGGGGCAAATAATTTTTACTATTTGGGGCTTCCAGGAAAGAAAAATAGATTTTTTATTTCTAAATTTAATGAAAAAAAAAAAACCTTAGATCTCTATCCTAAGAATACTAAAGTGAGAGAAGATTTTAAGAAATTTGTAGTTAATTCTGATGATCCAATGTTTAGTATTGAAAATAAATACTGGACGCGTAGTTATGATATCTCTCTAGAGAAATTTTTCGAGGAAAATTTAATTATTGAAAAAGACAGAGAAAAGATTATTGTTCCAAATTATTTAATTAAAAGTCCTAAAGAGTTAGTAAATGCAGTAATCCTTCCAGAGGATCTAAATTATTTAGTCCTACATATCAAGGATAATAAAGATCATCTACTAAACGGAATCTCCAAATATGTTGAGTGGGGTGAATTTATGGGGTATCATAATAGACCTACATGTTCCTCTCGATCAAATTGGTACGATATCGGTATTAAAAATAGGAGAAAAATCGTATGTATAATTGACGTAGATAAAAGATATATTTTCTCTTACAATAAATTCCGTTTCGATTTAGATGCTCGATTATATGGTATAGAATTTGGGGCATATAATGAACTTAATTTCTTGTTTCTTAAGTCTAACTTATATCCATTATTAATGGAATTAGAAGGAAGGGTCGGATTAGGTGATGGTGCTTTAGATATCAAGGTCTGTGATTATGAAAATTTCATTATTCCTAAAAAATCAATAGCAAAAACAATAGATAAGGAAAAAATAGAATCCCTGATTGGAAAACTAATAGAAGAACAATTTAAAAATGAATCTATTTTTGAGATTATTGGGACTGAAGACCCTGATAATGTATCTATTAAGAAAGTTAGAAAGGAAATTAGAGAAATTGATAGACTCATTTTTAAAGATCTTTTAAATTTAGAGACCTCAGATCAAATAAAAGTTTATGAGGGTATTATTCAATTAGTAAAAGATCGTTTAGAACGAGCAAGGAGTGTCTAAAAAATGTCAGGAATAATTGATAATCGAAAGGTTAAATTAATTGATGTTATTAAGGCCTATTTAAAAGATTTAGATGTAGAAAAGATATACATCGCAGTAGGTTACTTCTATATAAGCGGTCTTCAGAAACTTTATCCCGAATTAAAAGATTTTATGGATAGAGGGGGCGAAATCTATTTTATAATAGGAAATAGTATAAATAGAAAAACCTATGAAGATTTGGTGCAAGTTTATAAAGATTTAAGCATCGCGAGTAGTAAACAAAGAGCAGATATCTTAGGGAATGACGATAAAAATGATTTAATAGAAAAAAC
>WJIN01000104.1 GCA_014730295.1 Promethearchaeota archaeon
ATTCTCCGGATATTTGAGTTCAATGATACTCCATTCATAGTTCGCAAGTGATTGAGTTTTATAGAGTTCTTTTGATTGTAAAGTTTCTAAGGTATAAAAAAACATCCATACTTTTAAATCACCGACCTCATATTGTTCAAATCGAATCTTCCCCCATTTAGGTTCTGGAGTATTTCCATAGTTTTTTACAACCACAACCCAGTCAAGATGATCTAATTAGTAAATACTAAGAAATATATCGAAGGAAAATATACGAGTCGATTTAAAATTGAGGCGATAAAACATCTAGAATGGGGAACAGAAAGATCACCTAATAAACTAAGTAGACCAACATTCCCAGAATTATACAAAGGAAGAAAGATCTTTGTAGGAAGGCAAACAGAGGGTTTTTTAGATTTTAACAACATTATTTCCAACGATAGTCTCTATATTTTTAGAAGATTCATAGATCTTAGAACTGTAAATAATCGAAGCATTTCAACTATAATAACAAAAAAAAATAAAAATATGGAGAGGGAAAGGCTAGAAGAAATATCAGAGAAATATACATATGAATATTTACTAGCGGTATTAAACTCAAGGTTTTCAAACTTATATTTAAATGCCATTAGAAGACATAAACTGCCGAATACATTTTATCCGGATGATTTTCGAAAGGTGCCAATTAAAGAATTAAAAAATCAGACTCTATATGTGAATTTGGTTAGTATTTTGCAATTTATTTATCAATCTGGTGAATTAGAAAATTATACTAAATTATATGATCAAGAAGTACTTAATTTTCTAATATATGAAATTTATTTTAAAAGAAAACTGAAAGAGCAAAATAAGTTTCAAGATCTTCACACATATTTAAACGGGGAGCTCCCTCAGATAGAATTTAAAAGATGGATTCAATTAAAGTTCAAAACAGATATCAGTGAAAAGGATCATAAAGAACTTGAGAAAGTAGAAAATCAAATAATAAATCAGATTGAGAAGAGTTATAATAAACTTAATAATGAGGAATTAAAGGATAAGCTCGATAAAATGAAAGAACTCGAATGGATTTCGGAATTAGAAAACAAATTCTAAATTAAGAATCGATTATTTCTTTCTTATTTCATTATCTTAAAGAATGTAATATATTATTCTTTTTATCTATTCATATCGGGGGTTGGAGGAAGGAGAATTTTGTTTATTTTTTTATGTTGAAGTAATTATAAAGATTTATTATTTTTAATATAGTAGCTAATACTTGCTATAGTTCCAGAAATCGAACATATATCAATAAGGTGCCACATTAAAGTATACCAAAAAAGTGAGTCCGGGGACATTAAATCTCTTGGTGGAGCAGTTACTCCTCCTATAGTCGTTTCAAGATTTAATCCAAACTCAATAAAAGAATTAACAAGAGGACTAAGTACTGTTAAATCCAGAATTGTGCTCATTTTAAGTATATAAGATATTGATTTTGGTTTTCTGTATATTATTATTATTTATATACTCAATTAAAATTTTATTCTAATTTTTGAAACGCATTTACTTTTTGCTGAGGGACCCTAATGAAATGTTACTTTTTTCTTTATATATGTCGGTATCATCTCTTCTGTAAAACGTAAAATACTTAATTTACAGACCGAGGAATAAAAAAATAGTATGACAATTGTAATTCCTAAGATTTTATACAAAAACAAAATATCGGGCATTCTCGATGAGATACGCAGCAATTACGGCACTTTAGCTCGAAAAGGATATATTTACGGGATAATCGCCGTGGATCAAGACGCGAAAATTATCGCGGTAGATTCCCGATTTGATAGTAATCTCAATTATTGGGACCTCAGTTCCATCGGCGCCGCTCTCTACGGAGTTGCCCGACAAGGACAGGACTTCTTCGAAGCGGACTCCTTGGATCGTGCTTCCATCATCTATAATAATATGAAGCTGTTTGTAAAGTCAATCACGGATGTAGAGATCAAGCCGGGAGAGTTTCGAGAAGTGCTAGTCATTATCCTCTCAGACAACGAGGTGAATATCGGGGTAATGATTCTTCAAATGCAGCGTTTCGCACGATTAATGAAGATAGAAATTGAGAAATCGAAGTCAATCAAATCGACTCTAAGGATGGGCGAGAAGGAACTGAAAGAACACATTAAAGATCTGAAGAAAGAGATCTTCGGCAAGAAACTAAAAGCGATCGATTAATTTTCACTAATAAAATTCCCAATTATAACTACTACGAGGTTAAAAAAATGTTAAATCCTACAGAAACGCAAACCGAATCCTATGAGCAAGTGCTCACCCAAAATCTGATTCAATTAAAAATTGTCTATTGGGGTCCCGGAGAATCGGGTAAAACTACCAATTTTTTTAGACTTAAGGAGAAGTTTTCCGAAGAAAAGATTACCCAAGGCTATTCTATCGAAACAAACGATGGACGCACTCTTTGGCAAGATTCATTATTTCTCTCATTTGAGGCAGCCAGTAATAGGCACGATTATACTATCGTCGTTCAGGTAGTCACTTGCACGGGACAAGACCGCTTTATTAGAACAAAATAAACGAAGTTTCCGAGAACTACAAAGTTTTGCGAGACCACGCAATATACCTTATGTAATTCAACTCAACAAACGCGATATAGCCGATAAAATCTCCATCGGAGCATTTAAACGCCATTTAAATTTACCCGACGAAGATGAATATTCCGATGGCTCGCTGGTGGTCTATCCCGTAATTGCACTCACAGGTCAAAATGTAGTGGAATGCTTCCGGGATCTGCTCGGACAAGTACTTTTCAATGTGTTTTATGCTTGAAGAATCTAACTTCTTTATTCTACTTAATTTTTCTTATCGCTTTTTTTTTCTAATTATAGCTTAAAAGATGTCCAATAGAAACGGAAAAAAAAGTATGTTATGGATTAAATTGAATTCTTTATAATAACTAGGATCCTATAAACAAGAGGTAAACGGGTATTCCCTTATAATCCCACCAATATGTCAAACTTTCATAGAACTTATGGTCTCCATAGCGGGGAAGATGGTCCTTAAATATCTTCACCAAATCTTCCTCAAAGATACCCCCTTCTTTCTTTATGTAGAGATTCTTTGAAGGTATATCCGATAATGCGTGATCAAGTATAGGAAAAACCTCATCGTAAGGAATAATATAAACCTCCTTATAGGGAAGAATGAGCTTATCCACATCCGGCTCCTCCCATAACCTAAATTTCATAGTATCCAATTCAATTCTCTTGATTCTTTTAGCATTATAGTCAATTCCGAACTCCTCTCCAAATTCCCCGAGTAATTCAAATAATTCCTCTTCCGATTTCAGATCTTCAACTTTATCAAACGATATTTCCTTAAAATACCCCATACCTTTTACAATACTAAAATTATCATATAGACAAGAAGCTGCTCTTCGTAAGAGGTTTCTCTTGCGATAGGAGCTTTTCTCCGCATGAATTCTTTCTAATTGCCGACCAAAACTCTTTAATTCGTAAAAGAAAAAGACAGCATCTAAGAGATAGGGAATTGGAGCGAATTCAATTGTTTTTGTATTGTTATTGCGAGCATTCATTCTTAAAAAACACCTTTATGGATTTAAATTTTAATCTGTTTTATTCGGGTTAGCACACATCACCGAAAATTTACCGAAATTATAGATTTTTTTTTTTGATTTTTGTATGATATTATATAATAAATTCTCAGCCAGTAATAAAAAACTACTCTCATTTTTTCAAGGACCCAAGAAGAAGATTTTTTGTTTAAATAGTAATCTCGGAATAAACTACTATGGATACGGAATATGATTTTATCACACCCGAATTTTTACATCTATTATTCTTCCGGCAGAAAAACTTGGTAATTTTTCCGCATGTGGATTTCAAGCATCTCAATTCGCTTGGATCGTTTTGCATAGGCTATAATGTGATTGATCTGGAATCCACCGCTCTACACGATCTTCCGGGTATCTTGGAGGATGATAAAAATGAATCCTATTCAAAGATCCCCAACCTTTACCTCATATACAATCTTGATAGATCACGTATGGAAACCCTACTCTCTTTGAAAAAATTTCGAATGATTCTGAATGTAAATCAAAAATACAACCCCCGGAAGAAGATCAATCGCAATTCATTTTCTATAACAAGAAGACGCAGCGCTTTCTCAATTATGAGTTTGAGCACGTTGACCTTACCTTCGAGAAAACCATCCTTTCGACTACCAAAAATGAGTTAATGCTGCGGGACGAATTGTTAAAGATCAAAAATATCGCAAATCAGATTAAGATGCATTTGGATCAAGAGCCCGAAGATTATAAACTCTCAAAATACTTGAAGCATTATGAGAAAAAATATTGGGATAAAATTCTACTATTCACACAAAATTTCTATAACACATCACCTCTCGACATTAAAACTATTGAGACTCCGCGATTTTCTAACTCCAGAACTCAAGGTATCGGTTTTGAAGAGGAGTATGAACTTATCCTCTCAAAAAATCGACGGATCAGGGAAGAGTTTATTCAATTGTTATATCTTTATCGCGAGCAATATCTAAGTAACAACATCTTGGAGGCAGAGCAGTGTTATGAACCCCTTGACCTCTACAATTCCATCAGAAAACAGATCTGGATCGAGGGAATCCCAAAGGAATTCGTGAAGAAATGGAGCGCGATGGATCAAACCCAATACTCCCTTACCGATAACGATATAACCGATTTCGAGTACATTCTCAACCATTTAGGATTTCCGAAGTCCGAAATTTACGCGTTATTCTCATCAATATCAGATTCTAGAAGTAGTAGGGATACTAATCTTTCGGAGAACAATACCCAATCCATCACCCACAATGAATCCGACACGCAAATCCCCGATATTAAAGATTTCGACACTTTCCAAAAATGGATTCTCGGTCAACTTGATTGCTTAGAAGAATCTTTAAAAAG
>WJIN01000017.1 GCA_014730295.1 Promethearchaeota archaeon
ATTTAAATAGTTGAAAATGATTAGGTTTTTATATTTATACATAGAAAATTAGTTATACAAATTAGAAAAATTGATCCATATATGAGAAAAGAATCAAAATATAAAATACTTTTAATTTTACCATTTCTCATTGGTTTTGTTATTATTTCTTCATTATATTATTATTATTTAGAGGAAATATTAATCACATTTTCTGTTTTAACAATTGAAGCTGTTATTCTGGCTATTATTACAAGCATTAGAATAATAATTGTAATTTTTTGTGGATCATTTTTATTAAAACAATGGTTTAATCAAGATGAGTTTTATTTATCAGATTTGCCATTCTTAACAGGATTATTCTTCTTAATATTAATCCCCGCAAAATTCCTAGATCTTTTATCAGCCTACATAGGAAATATTGTATCTCCGGAATCATTATTATTTTTATTAAAAATCAGGTTTATTTTAGCGATTATCAATTTAATGCCCATGATTTATTTAAGCATAGGGATTGTTTTATTCTATTTTTCCTTAAACGAAAAATATTCCTCATTAATGGATAAAAAAAAACGTGAAAAACTTCAGAAATATCTAATTATTCTAATTTCTGGCGTAGAACTCATTATGATCATAATTTTACCAACTTATAGCGCTATATTTAATATAGTTCCTTTTTTTGTCATTCCATCATTAATCGTAATTTTATGGGTATTTATATTTGCATATAGAAATAAAAAGTTAACTTCAATAAACTCATTTATTGTGTCAATTGGTTTTGGATTATATTTACTAACAACGATATTTCGATCTTTGGGACAATACGTATTTGATGATGCTATTCATCTTATTCTCTCTGAAATGTTTGAATTAATTACAAATATTATTATATTTATTGGACTAGTTAATAAACCGAAAATCAAGTCAGATTAATTTTTTTCGTTATTAACTCAAATCCAATTCGTTTATCAATAATCTAGCCTCAGGTATTAATTGTATTTTATTAAATAATTTATTAGAATAATGATTCACAAGGATATAATCCTTAAAATCTAAATTGTGTTTTTCATTTTTCCAGGAAGGTATGTAACCCCTAGGTTTCATATTAAAATAAACAAACAATTTCTGATGGGATGGAACATATGCAGAGACATGAGCCTCAATATACCTTACGTTTAGTTTCGACGCCAACTTTAAAAAATTATGAATGTAAACGAATAATTCTTCTAAATTATTCACTTTATATTCTGTTTTTTCAAAGTTTTTAACTCTGGGGGTATAGAGGAAATTAAAAAAAGATCTTGTATTTTTAAAAGTCATTTTGAACTTTATATAACCATTTTTATCACTTTTCTGAGTAATTTTTATTTCTCGATTAAGATTTTTTAATTTTTTAGAATTTAGTTTAATTGAAGGATTTTCGACGATATACTCACCTAATTTATATTGGGAGTCTGCAAAAGTGTAGCATTGAATGATAGATCGAATAATCTTTGGGATTTTTTTTGTTCTATATTTCTTTATTACATCTCTACTGTATGCAATCATCATAAGGTCTGACTCAATTTTATTATAAAAGATATCTTTATTAGGTAACCAAGCAATTGGTCTGACGGCACAAAGTCTATTAATATATTGTGATTTAGAATCCGCTGTTCGTGCTTCCCCCCACCAAATTAAAATTTTATCTCGATATTTACACCATATCATTAAACAAGCAGTTATATAAGCTTTGGTTGTGTCTAAATAACCTATAAATTCCTTTTTTACAACTAAACTTCTTAGATACCCTTTTTTTTTTGGAAAATCCAATACAAAACAAGTAGAACCCATGATAGTTCCTTTATCATCTAGAAATAGAATAAATTTATAATCACCTGTTTCAATCATCCTTTGAATTTCTATAGGGTTTTCCATTTCTTTATAAGGATATGTTCCTTCATAATCATCCTTTACGATATTCGCAATTATCGATGCCTCTTCAGGTTTTGCTAATCGGAGGAGCGGATTATACTTATTTCTTTCATTTTCTCGAATCTTTACTGGTAATCTAAATTCTTTCGTTAAATCATCAGGTAAAAACTCTAAAAATGGTTTAAGAAAATCTTCAATATAGTTTGGTTTTTTATGTTTCAATAAAATGGAAGTTTTTATCAAATTTTGAGGAATAAAATCGCTCTCAATAACATATTCTTTAGACGCCATTTAAATCTACTTTAATCTTCTCTTAAGATTTCATTATTAGAAAGCTTATATTAAGAATATATTTAAAGGAAAAAGGATCAAAAATAAGAAAATTTTTGAAACTTTTAACAGAACATTCTTAAAAATGAAGAATTTATTATGGAATTCATAGGTCTTTCTGATTTATATCAGACCAAATATGTATTATCAATTACTTAAGATTATCTCGAAAATACTATTAATATTAACAGAATTCTCTAGATCGGGGGTAAGAACAGAAGCTGACTGATCTTGAGCTAATTTTTTAAACCAATTTAAAATTATCCTATCATCATATTTTTTTATTTTTCAATTAGAGGAAAATATGGAATATACCTTGAAGGAATTTCAGCAAACACATACTATTCTGCAAAAGATGATAAAACCTTATGAAAATATATGAATTTTTAATAAAGAAATTAGATAAATGGTAAATATTTGAATTCTAAAGATTATTTATGAAGAAAAACAATTATTTCATTTCTATTTTTCTTAGCATAATCCTAGTTAGTGTAATTTTAATATTCCTTCTTTATTCTTACTATCTGGATTTGATAATTAATGCTTTTCAAAATTTTCCAGAAACACTAATTTTTGTACCTTTAGTATTTTTAAGAATTGTTATTGTTTCAATCATGGGTGTTGCCTTATTGTATCGATGGTATAATCAAAATGAACAATATTTATCAGATATTCCATTCTTATTTAGTATTTTCTTTTTTATTTTGATATTCGGAAAACTATTAGACATTCTAATAAATTTGTTATTTTATCTAATAGATCCTAACTCTATTTTATTATTAGTGAAAATTAGATTTTTAGTAATAATAACAAATCTTATTCCTGTCTTATTTTTCAGTATTGAAATGATTTTAATATATTTTTCATTATATGAGAGATTTTATTTTCTCAAAGATAAAAATAGTGTAATAAAATATCGGAATATAATTATTGGTTCAATACTTTTGATTGACGTTTTAGTGATCCTACTTGCCCCTCAACATTCTACAATATTATTAATCTATCCATTCTTACTTATACCTTTTTTTATTGTGATTGTCTGGATGTTTATATACGCTTATAAAAGTAAGCGACTTTCAGATATCCACCCTTTAATCGTTGGATTAGGATTTCTGTTTTATTTACTTACTACTATATTTAGAGCAATCGGACTCGATCTTGTAGATCCTAAAATTGCCACCATTCTCTCTGAATTTCTTGAAATTTGTGCTACTTTAGTAATATTTATTGGATTGATAAAGAAAGCCAAATATCAGAAAGCCAACCAATAATTATATTTTTAATCTTTAATGTAAGTTATCAAATCTTTACTCTCTTGAGTGAGTTCCATTTCACTCAAATTCTTTTTGTATTTGTTAAATAGAATATAATCTTCAAATAAGCAAGTTAGAGGATTTATATTCCAAGCTGGAATATACCCTCTTGGTTTAAATCCAAAATTGAAAAAGATTTGTTGATGCTTGGATTCATAACTAGAAATATATGCTTCTATATATCTAATATCTAGTTTCTCAGCTAGATTAGTACAATGTGAAAGAAATAAAAATAATTCTGTTGGATTTCTTACCTTAAATTTTGTTTTTTCAAAGTTCTTAACTTTTGGGGTATAAACAAATTCAAAAAAAGATTTTGAATCTTTGAGAAGAAACCGATATCTTACATAACCATATTTATCCTGATTCTTCGAAATTCTTAACTTTTTCTCTAATTTTTTTAGATATCGCTCATTAATTTTCAAATTAGTACTAACTATTTTTGGGTTTTCCAAATGATAGTTTAACTTAGAATATTCGTAACATCTAATGACACATGGAATGATCGAAGGTATTCGTTTGCTTCGATATTTCTCCAAACGCTTTTTATTGTATATAATAATCATCAGATCAGATTCAATTCTATTATAGAAAATATCTTTATTAGGGAACCACGCTATAGGTATTAAACCGCACTCTCTTGTAATTGCTTGAGTTTTTGCATCTGCTGTCCGCGTTTCTGCCCACCATAGTAAAATTTTATTTCTATATATATTCCAAACCATTAAACAAGCTGTTATATATGCCCTCTTAGCATCTATTTTTCCTATCCATTCTTTCCTTACAACTAAGCTTCTCAAATATCCTTTTTTCTCTTTTAAATTTATAACAAAACATGTGGAACCGATAATTTTTGATTCCTCGTCTAAAAATACTATAAATTTGTATTTCCCAGATTTAATCATTCGATTGATTTCGAAAGGATCTTCCATTTCTTTATAAGGATATGTACCTTCATAAGTTTCTTTCACAATCTCAGCAATTATGTGAGATTCCTCTGGTATTGCTAAACGAAGAAATGGATTGAATTTTTTATTTTTTTTATTTCGAATTTTGACAGGAAAACGAAACTCGTTATAAAGATTATTATGGAGATATTTTTCATATTTTTTTAAAAAATCTCCCGTGAATTTTGGTTTTAGCTTTTTAGATAATTTACTGGATAGGATTATTTCTTGATTTACGTTATCCTCAATGATTATATAATCTTCAGAAGCCACTTAACACACATCTTAGTACTATTATTTTTTTAGTATTAGAGCGTCTATGCACTGATCATATTTAAAGAAAAAACAAAAAGTATGAAAACGTAAGAATTATGTAATAAATTATTTTAGACCTACAAAGTCAAAAAAAAACTGAAAAAACCAGAATTGAATATCCAATAATAAATTGATAAAAATGAAAAAAAGGAAAATATAGTAAAAACTTACTCTTTCAACTTTTTATGTAAGTCCAAGTCGGGACGACCTTTTCGGTGAATTGCCATTCCAAAAACGTCTTCGGCACCTTCAAGAACCATCTCGCTGATAGTTGGGTGGCTATGAATAACTTCACTTACATTTTGTACAGTTAA
>WJIN01000105.1 GCA_014730295.1 Promethearchaeota archaeon
ATTACGATCAGTAAGCCAAGGTCCATTTATTGCAGCTTTTGGAATCCAGAGTATTTTGTCATCAGATTCTCGCGAAAACTTCACAGCTTTATCAGTTTCCCAAACAAAATACAATCCATCAACAAAATCTCCCTTCTTTTGATCTGAATCCACGCTAACATCCTCTTTTGAGTCAATAGGTTTTACCCATAGATCATCAGATTTACTCTCTTCTTTTTCATTATCATACCGCTTTTCCTCATCATCAACATCCGATATGTTAATACGGGCTTTCTGATATAATTCACCAAAGTATGTAAAACTTAAAGCATATGGTTTTCGAGTTTCCCGATTTTTCGCTAAACGATTTTTTTTATCGAGATTTTTTACTTCATTCTTTTCAAGCAATTTAAAGGTTCCAACCGTAATTTGCTTTTTGATATCATCAGAAAAAATTGTCTGTCGGTCCTCAATATTAAGATTGTTTTTGGACAAGAAGGTTAAGAACTTATCTATGATATTTTGTTCCACCTTATCAATTTGGACAATTTCTTTCAGTATAGGCATAAGAAGATCATTTTCAGCTTGAAGATCTTTAGCTTGATGCGGTTTCACGATGGTCTCAAAGTTGTTAATCTGTAGGGGGATAACAAACGGCTGATGAGAAGACCACATATAAGCTTTTCCGGGAATTGGTTCGCTTAAGACTTGCGTGAGGATATCATTAGAGAAATGAGCATTCGATTTCTGAAGAGCTTTTAAATCATCTTTGCTGAGAAGATGGAATACAAAAAAGTTATCACCTTGACTTAAAATATCCATAGATATACTTCCGGGTTGTTGAGTGATAAATATTCCACCAAGTTGATATTTTCTACCTTCTTTTGCGAGTTCCACAAATCGGCTTACATTTGTCGAACCTCCAATAACAGATTGAGCTTCTTCGACCACAAATGTGATTTTTTTCAATTCTTCTTTCCCAATTGTAAATTCACTTTGATTTTTTCGGAAAAATTTGCTAATTATCATTGAAGCTAAGTTCAAAGCATTGTTGGAAGCCATAAGGGAAATATCGATAATTATAATCGAGTTTTTATTCACCGCTTGTTCAATAATAGAAAACAATTGAGAGTCAGGATCATGGAGTTGGTCCATTGGAGGGATAATATTATTTAAAACTGGAGTTACATCAACTGGTTTTTCATAATTAATTCCCATAATCTCTGCGATCTTCGGATAATCCGCACTATATCTCATTTCATACAGATAATCAACTAACTCATACCACTGTTCACGATTCAAACTCATTAATTTATTGAAAAAGACAAGCTCATATTTAGTTTCGGAAACTATTATTGGGATTATGAAGCGAGGATGAAATACCCTAAAATCAAATTGCAAATTATCATATACATTAGTATTGAGATAATCGCGTACTCCTATACGGTTTGTAATAAGAATCGACGGAATTTTATCCATGATTCCTGGCCGACCTTTCTTATCCGTTATGGAATATTCTCCTTCAGGATCAAATATAATAAGACTCCCAAAATCTTGCTTCCAGTTGGATGCAATTAACTTCATTAGATTACTTTTTCCATATCCAGCTCGCGCAAAAATAAATGTTCGTTTGCCAACTAAACTTTTCATATCAAAATGTATGTTTATATCTTCATTTGTCCAGTATTGACCTATGTGTATGCCTTCTTCCATGTCCTTCAGAGCTTTATTGCAAATGATCTCTACAATTCGAGTATGAGGTTGGATAACCTTGCTGGTAATGTGAGGGATTTTTTTAATGCCCGGAATGAATTCAGTAAGATCCTTGCTTAAACGCCCCAGTAATTTAATTTTTACGGAATAACTGATTTTTCGAGTTTTAATATCTTGTCCTATTACGTCTGGAGTTAAGGCAACTTCAGATAGCCATTTTTTACCCCAATAAGAAGTCATTTCTCCTTGAGGAATATAATCCATTATCCTAGCAACGATATATTCATCAAAATTATCAATAATGATGAACGCACCCATCGTGGGAGAGTAATCGAGTTGGTAAGGAGCAATTATACTTGCTAAATATTCGTAAGTAGTACTTTCCACGCCAAGAAAGATCCCAATAGGTTCTCCAATTTTCTTACTCATAATTTATAATCCTCCAAGCATACCTTTTTTTACATATTCTCTGAGAAAATGGCTTTCATGTATAAGATTTTTGATTTGATCATCATCGATTTCTTCTAGAATTCGATCGATAATTTTATCCCGCCAAATTGATGCAGAAAATCCTGTTCTTACCGCACGTTCATGTGCTCTCATTATGGTCTGAGGATATCCTAATATAGGATATGACCCTCGTGAATCTCTGATAAGATGTCCGATAATTTCATATATTTCATTTTTAGTATATATCTCCTCATTATTTTTGAAATCATATGGAATTTCAACGGTGACTAATAAGTTGCTTTTCTTTGACAATTTGGCAATATAGAGCTTACCAAAAGCATAATATAGATGAGTTTTGGCTTTACTTTGTTTATAAGCAAGAGCTTCAAGTTCCCATGGGATTTCTACAAAACCAGTATAATCTGAAGGGATAATACCTTCAACATGAAGAGCAGTCGATAATAAATTAAGAACTTGAGAATTTTTGGCTACTCCTATAAGTTTACGTTTCTTAAACTGTTTTAAAACCGAAATCATTTTAGGAATATGCTCGTAATTAATAGCTTTAGTTCTAAGAAGCCCATCTTTCATTATTATAATAGGATCAGTGGGAATTTTTCTTATTCTATCAAATATACATGCAAATTCAGTTAATTCCATTGCTATTTTTGGATTCATTAGAAAATCAGAAATTTTCACTATAGAATCAACATTTAAGTAAGTAAGAAGTTGTTTGATTTCTGAGAATCGATCCATATAGATGAAATCTGAGGGAGTGAGAGAGTCGGATTTAGGTACTAAGTATCTCATTAATTCATTTTCCATCGAATCAGCAATGACGATAAAATCGAATTCAAAGGGATGAAAGGATATTCCCATCTTTCCTCCATCAATAGACTTATAACTCACTGAGGAGTAAGTTGAAATTGAATCAACAGGGATAAATTTTAGGTTTCGAACTAATTTTCGTAGGTCATTAAATTGCGTAATTTGTGAATTAATAGTTTTTTTGATGTTTTTTATCTCATCCAGGTTGAATTTAATATTCTGTGCCATGTTTTAAACTCTAAAAAAAAATCATTTTTCATTTATAGTCGAGAATTAATTTGGTGAATATGTTTAAAGATTTTTATATAAATGAATTTGGTTGATTCACTATTTAAATTTTCTTTCTCTCCAATCTTATTATCCGAAAATTTAAGATCCAAATAATTAGAGTAGTTTCCACTTATTCTTATTGAATTTCAAGAAGCTTTCAAATTTGACTTCCTGCCGCGGTAAAATGAAACCTTCTCCATAGTTAGCCTTATCTATTTCGAGGTATACCATAGATAGGATAGTAAGAGTTTGCTTTGTAAAAATCGCTTTCGCATGAATTCCGATATCAAGATGGATGTTTATTGAAAAAACCCAATGTTTTCGATATAAATTATTATGATAGGATAACTTCTGAGTGAGATAAATACGATACTTAATTACATATTTTTTGAATGATACGATTTTAGCATCGAGGGCTTCAAACAAATCGTTAATTATATTGAAATCTTGCTGACTTGGAAACCTTCCGAGCCACCAAATAATGTAATGCTTTTTAATTTCATCAAAATCAAGATTCTGATTTAAAATCTTCTCTTTTTGGTTTGAAAATTGTCTAATCTGAATAGAATTACCTCAAGATGATAATTACTTGTATATTCTTAAAAAATTTCTTTAGATTTTTATATCCGACATAAATAAACGAGTTATTCTACTATTTAAATTTCATTGACTTAGCAAATTTAATAATATTCAGATTTGCTAAAAATCAATTATCCAATTTTCTTCATGAAATCTTTATAGAATTTTTTAAATTTTTCTCTAACCTTTCCAGAATCTGAACAATAAGTTTAAAACTCAACGAATCAATTCGATATCTTAGAGAATTCGCTACACGGCATATGAAGCCTGAATACTTGGTTATTTTCGCAAGAAGTCAACGAAAAGATTTGGGAACGAGGAATTCAAAAACCCCCAAGAAAATTTTTGTTGATATTATTTAAAATAATTTTCATTGTAATTACAAAACAAAGTATTAAGACTAGATTGAACAAAAAATTTCAAAGGTTTTAATTCGTTGAGTTTTAAACTTATTGTACTGAAATCAGTCAAAACAATTAAATACGTGAGAATTATAGATTTAATATTAATCTCAATTTCCAACTTTAATCTTAATTCATTGTTTATCATAGTTGAAAATTTTACATTGTTATGTTAATAAAAAGGATACCTTACATAGCTCCTTTTATAAATCCTAATGCTCACATCTATAAAAATATACAAATAAAAGAAAGATTTTGAGTTAAGGAAGTTTATTGGTCCGACTGTAATTTAAAACATTAAGAAACTTTATATCTCCGATATTATAACGCTCATAAATATCAGATGTGTTAATTCCAATCATACAAGACTTGACACCTCGATAATCGGCAATGCGCATCACGGGCAAATAATCTTTATCGCTGCTCACGATGCCGAATCCCTTCACATCACACCGTTCCAAAATCTCAACGGCATTTGAAATTAAATAATTATCAATATCGCTAAAAGAGCCACTTTTATGGATACGAAGCATATGAAAATACTCATCTGAGCTTTTTTGAGCACAATCAGCTAATATCTTATTCGATGAGCGTAAATCATCATCAGGTTTCGAAAAATATCGAATAATATACCCATTTTGCCCTAAAAAGTAATCTTCAATGAATTTCAAAAGTAAAATATGGGCTCGTGTGAGGATACGGTCGAATCGATTTCTATAATAGCTGTACAAGGTCCGTAAAAAGTTCGGCACATCTATCAGCACCACCACCCTACCGTTATGCATCTCCAAAAAGTTAGCGTATTCGTCAGCAGTCATCGTCAGCAATGGCATCTCCAAGCCATCTATATTAGCAGTAATTCCTTTTCTCCACTCAGAAAAATCTTCACCAGATTCCTCATTAGAAAGCTCCATTTTTTTTGCTAATATTTCAGGAATTTCCTTATTTTTGCTTAAAGTATCAGTTGACTCGTTTTCTGATGTTTCAGAAAGAGAATCTTCTAACTCAAAATCCTCCTCAAAAATTCTAAATTCTGGAAGATTTTCAATCCAGAGTCCAGTGTTTAAATCATAGACATATGGATTGTCATACATTCCACAAAGCTTCCCATCGCAAGCAAATAAGAGCTGAAAAGCAATATCATCCTTATTTTTGAATTCCCGCAGATACGGTTGTCGACAATTCTTACAATAAGGATCGAACTTAATTTCGTTGGCAATAAATTCGTTAATCACAATAAATGGTTCTTCTCTCATTTCACATTCTTTATTCCAACACTGGTATTTGGTAAAGAGATCATTCGAATCGAGCTTATAAAGTTGTGACTTATTGCAATAGGGACAACGTATATCCTTGAAAATATGACCGGTTAGGGGATCTTTTTGACGGATTTCAGATTGTAGGAGGAAATACACGCTTGCTTAATACCTCATTTAAGATAACAGTGTTTAAATATTCTTATCTTTTTGAATTTTATATTCCTCAAATGAAAGAACAATACAATTAAATAGATCATAATACAATTATTTAAATTTCATTGACTTAACAAAGTTAATACTCGGAGAATCTAATTTTATGAGTATCCAAGCATTAAGCTTTATAAAGACAAGATGGCTTATTATTATATATAAACATGCTTTATTGAATTAAGAGATGGAGTAATTTTAAGAATAGCAAAAAAATAAGGTTTCATACTAAATCGAAAGGAAAAATCCATAAAGAATAGATTTTAAAAAACAAAAATCCATAAGTAACAGATAAAGAAAGGAGAATATTGAATTGATAAACTATCCAGATTTCAAATCTTATTATTTTCAGAGGAAAAGGTTTTTGGGTAATGAATTTTCTAAGGAAATTTTAGCTAAGGTTTATAATAAGCTTAGTAAAGGTAGTGAGATAAGAGTGGACGATTTAGAACGGATTAGAAAAACGAAGACCAAACCAATAAGCGAAATTCTAATAGATATACCTCAAGTGAGCACTGTGAAAGAGAGAATCAATGATGCGATTAGAAGTATGAATGTGTCAAATGAATTAGAAATCCGTATAATTTACGGTGATTTTGGGCATGGAAAGTCGCAGACCGCAAATCTGATAGTCGAATTCTTTCGATCGAATAAGAAATCCAATCAAATTGTTTATATTGAGAATATTAGCACTTTTAGAGATTTTGTGACCAATCTTGCATTTCACTTAAGCAAAGAAATCCGAGAGAAAAATATTCACTTTTACGATAAAATAGATTATTTGTTAGGTCTCCTAAATAAGGCTAATGACGTGAAAATTAGTTTAAGTAAAATACGATCAAGTTTTATAAAACTAATCAAGGAACTTTCTGAACGCGATTATCATGTATTATTATTTTTAGATGAGTTGAATAAAGTTATAAGAGATCCAATCGAAGTTCAAAACTGGATTGACTTTTTTATAACTATGACAGATGAATCAAATCTCGCAATCTTAGTTGCTTGTTTTATTCCACAATCCACAAAAAGAGAATTGATTAATATAGATAAGAGAATGGAACGATGGAATACTTTTTTTAATATTAAGGCAGCATATTTAGATGGGAAATATGGAAATAAGATAATGAAGGGAATAGGGAATATTTTAGCTTTAAGTGCTATAAATCATTATACCAGCTTCTCTGATAAAAGTTTAGAATTCATTTACAATGTTTTTTTATTTAGACAAGATTATTTGGAAGGCGCATCAATTAGAAAGATAAATACGTGGACCGTCAATTTGAGTGAATTTATTATTGAATGTTCCAAATTCGATATATTTGAAAAGTCAAAGAAATTTTTGAAAATTGATAGAACTGATAAGGGATTATATATTGAAAAAAAATTGCGGATATTATTAGAACTTGACCAATTACCTCAATTTGAGTTGATTCGAAAAGATTCTGAGGAAAGAGAAAGATATAGAGTCGAGTACCATGATAAAAATATTAAGGTTGGTAATAAAGTATCTGATGGTCATTATCAACAGTTTGTACAATTTATGAATGATGAAAAACTTAAATTAAAAGTAGCAGTAGAAGTGAAATATACAGAACATAAAAATCACCAAGATTCTCAAATTGAAAAAGTGATCAAATTAGCAGACCAATATCCAACTATTTTTTTCTCATTAGGACCTGAGAAGTCTGTTGGAAACGAATTAAAAAAATCATTAACTCAGATTTATGAAAAAAATATTCAAAAATTACCTATTTTTATAATTAATATACCTAATGAGATCTTATTCCCACTCTTATTACTCCCCGAAGATAAATCTTCCCCAGGATTTAATCAAATTAAACATATATTAATTGTCTGGTCAGATATAGTAACCGCTCATAGGGAGGAATTGGAATATTTCTTTAGAGAAATACAAAGTAAATTAATTCAAAGAAAAATACTATTAAGAAGTTTAGAATTAGCTGGTTTACCGTTCAATCATAAACATACTGAAAAGAGTATAGAAAGTAAAGATACCATATTAAGAAAAGCTAAAAAACTCCTCTCAGCTTCTTTAGTCGCTCAAATGGAAGATGTAAAAAGTTATAAATATTTAAGCACGATTAATAGCCAACTAATTGAAATGATTAATGATAGATTTCCTGAAGTAGCAACGATGGTAGTTAGAAAGGTTTCAACGCTTCTTGACTTATTAGAGAGGGAAAGATTTATTAAAAAAGGAGGAAAAAAGAAAACCACAATAAATAAAGAAGATAAATGGAATGCAAGTGATGTTATGCTGTTCTTGGAAAAAAATTTTGTTCAAAATGATTTAGATGATTAATATATCTCAAATCTAAAATCGCATTTAGAACTATTACTGCAAATCAACTGTTTTTTATCTTTTAAATCAACTAATTGCAGTCTTTTTTCGCATTTTGGACAGTATAGCTTTTTTTTACTCTTTACTTCTATATTATAGGTGAATTTACAATTTGGATACACAATACACCCTAAAAACTTTCCATATTTTCCGGTCCTGGGTACTAACTTTTTCCCACATATGGGACAGACAATATCATTCAATTCTATAAAATTGTAAGTAAAATCGCAATTTGGATACCCCGAACACGATAAAAAGTCTCCATATTTACCCGATCGTTCAACTAAAATTCTTCCACAGCGTTGACAGAAAAACGGTCTTTTTATAGTGTTATAATCATTTTTAAGATGAACAGGTATATAGTTATCAATTATTAAATCCCATTGCGTTCGAGAAGTGATATAAATTGAGATTAGACTAGATTCAATCTCATCAATAAAGAGGGATTCATTATTTTCAACAGTTAACACGTAGAGAAATTCTTCAGAACGCGTTAGAGCGACATAGAACAGTCTTCGTTCTTCTTCAATATGACTTTTAGTTTTAAATCTTCGAGCAAGATCGAGTACCGAAGAATCTTGAATCTCACAAGGAAAACCATAAAGTCCTGAGATGATGTCTAAAAGAATAACATACTTACTTTGAGAGCCTTTTGATTTATGAGCGGAATAAAAACGAATTCCTTTACTTCGAGGAGCTCCAAATTCCTTTATATCCATCTTGTTTGCTCCACATTTTATTTCTAACTCCTTTAATCGCTTATTAAATCTTGAAATGACCATGATTTCTTCAGCTTTCACACCTTCACTTAGTAATCTCTTAATTAGCTGATAAACATACTCTAATGGTATTTTAGAATACTCAGAGATCTGGTCTGATATTCGAAATAGAATAGGTTTAGCTCCGGTTTCACCTTGAGAAAAAGCTGTTTTTGAAATTTGTTTTTTATTATGTGAGATTAAGGAGTTGGACATATTTACTATGTTTTCTGTACTTCGATAGTTTCTCTCTAAATATGAAACCTCTGGATGTGAAAAATGTTCATGAAATTCAAGAAAGAAACTTACATCACTCCCGGTAAATTGATAAATACTTTGCCAATCATCTCCAACACAAAATAATTTGGTATTTGAGTTTTCATTAACAAAGCCCTTTTTCAGTTCCATTCGCTGATTCGAGATAAAAATGGTTCTTTTATCATAAATGAAGAAAATAACTTAACTCTCAATAAAATTAAATTTAGTTTTTATAAAAGCGAGAATAACTCTCTTAAATCCCAATATCTTTATGAGACTCTATTGATTGATTTTCGAGGTG
>WJIN01000106.1 GCA_014730295.1 Promethearchaeota archaeon
ATTTAGTTAGTTTATTTTACTATTCCCGAACTCTTTATATATTTAAATATAAATCTATCCTATATTTCACTATCCAAAATTACATACACGGAGGGAAAAACCCAAAATGGGAGAGATTAAAGGCAAGAAATTTTGTTTTACGGGCAAGCTGGACTCGATGACGCGAAACGAGGCACACGAGTTAGTTGAGCAGAAAGGCGGTATCCCCAAGACCAGCATCGTAAAGGATTTGGACTACTTGGTCAGCAACGCCGAGGAGGAGACCACAAAGATCAAAAAAGCCCGCGAGCAAGGCACCGCCATCATTACCGAGCAGGAGTTTTTAGACTTAGTTGGTTAATATAATCACCCATACTTCCCTTTTTTTTAGTCTTAGCTTTTTTTTAGTCTTACCTTTTTTTAACAACCCTGTATCTTTTTGCGACACAGAGCCCTCAACATATCGTAAATCATCATTAGGATAGTTCCTTTTTCATTTTGTTTGACTAGAATACATCACGCTAACTTCACTCAAACGACCCAATTCTCAAGCGGAGACTCAAAACCTATTCTATGCTGAAAACAGAGCTAAATCAATGTCTGCAAATCTTTTTCACCCCAAAGGTAGAAGAAGCCGACTTCGACGACGAAGAGGACTTAGGCGAGAAGTTTACCATTCCAGAATTCTTGAAGGAATTGTTCTCGCTCCATATCGACGATTATGAAGACGGAGAGTATTGCATTCACATAAACGACCCCGACCAATCGAAAATGTCCAATTTTATGGTATAACTCTTTATTTTATGTTTTTTCATTTTCTTTCTCTTTTTATTCACTTTCGTTCAAGTAGATGAGATCGGACTTCTCACATTTTTTTGTCAACAATTAGGTTTCTTCCTTCGATGTTATAATTAATAATGCGATTCTTACTTAAAAATTTTTCAAATCTGTTATATTGAATTAATAGAAAATCACTTTATATAAAAATATGTATTTGTTGAAATGCAAACATCACAGAAACTACCCGAGGAATCTCTAAAAGAGCCAAAGCAGTCTGATAAGGCCGATATATGGATTTTTTATATAATTTAGCTTAATTGAACGAAGCGTGATGAGTCAAAATTTAGTGAAGATGATGGAGAATCAGCAATATTCATCGAAATCCGTAATTTTCTTCAGCAAACTTCTTTAATACAGACCATTGTTCGTCCGTGGTACCAAAATACTTGAATACCCCTATACCAAACCCAAAATCAAACCCATTTAATTGTTTCAGCATTTCCTCGGCATTACATTCAACTGAATTGGTGATTGCAAGCGCGGGACTGTTAAATTCATGAGCCCGCTTTTTCATATTCCGTAGAAAATACCAATAAAAGAAATCTCCGACCTTACCCCAAAACCATCCATCATCGCGAGTTCCCATTAAATAGGGATATTCCATCGGCGAGACGATATCAAACACAGCGGAAAGTTTGTCCCAATTCTGGGCGATTTTCTTGCGGGTAAACTTTTTTTTAGGTCCGGGAAGGCAAAACCATCCAGTAATACATGTGGAATCGGTTTTTTTAATGGTATTATGTAGCTTCTGCCCATATTGTACAATAATCTCTTCCTTAAAATCAAACCACTCTGAACTTTTCATTATTTTTGGTCCAGATCCATATTGTTCCCGAAACCGAGATGTGCACCGCTCACATGTACATAGATCTGTAAATGCACCATCATATCGTATATAATCTGCCAGGAATGCATCAACAGAGTACTTACGCACGACTTCTTCAGCTAAGGATACAAGATAATCAACATGCTTACTATTAGGACACATAAAACTGGTGAGAGGAATATATCCTTTCCCGCGAGTACTTCTTGCCTTTCCTGACTCTCTATCAACTTTCGCTGTTAAAAAAGGGATCTTTTCTTGAAGTTGTTTAAGAGGTTCATTCTTCCGCTTACTTACCCTCATTTCTCCTTCTGGATGAGTGGAGATATCTCCCTTCTCATACTTCTGCCCATATTTCTCTCCTTTTTTCCCATGAACACTCACTCTTTCTGGGTGTAAGTATCCTTGATACGCATCATTCATGCTAGTAAAGGATACCAGCAAAGGGAAGCCCCTCTCCTTACATTCGTCAGAAAACTCACCCAAAATATCTCGATTTGTGGGATTCCAGCCGATCTCTGTGTCCCATACACATGCACCATCCGTATCCTTTACCACTAATCCTAATGTGTTAAAATGACACTCTTCTAACTTGTCCATTATTTCTTGTATGTTTAGGGCATTCTCGGCAAATTCATAATCTAATTTTCTGAAGCCTTTTATTCCACGTACCGGCATTACGGCCATGGCAAAAATTTTATCAAATCCTAATCTGTTCTTGATTGAATCCAGGTTAGCCCTAGGAAAACTAAAATACTTTGACCATTCTACGTCGGAACCCATTTAAATCATTTTATTTTGTATTGATATAGATGTTTTAAATTTGTGTATGGACAGTTATAAATCTACTGACACGGTTACTGCTGCGTTACAGATGATCATTTGATCTGAAGTGTCCCCTAATTCCTCAATTTGGACACACTGAGCGAGGAGCCCGCCTTTAACGACTTCCAGTGACTTTTCTCCGAAAGGGATTGCTTTTAGCACCTTCTTTTTATCAAGGTTATTTGGAAAGGGCGCGCCAATCTTTACATGGACTTTCATATGTAAAAGTTGTTTCGGTGTTCTTAGATCGCATATTTCAATTAATCCCGTTAGACAGTTATTCGAAATGGCATTTTTTATTGCCTTAATCGCGGCACTCGTACAATTATTTTTATGACCGTGCTGATCGGTTCCGCTTCCTACTTGTACGATAAATCTTTTGATTGTCATTCTTTTTTGGTATTTAATTTAGTAATATGGTTATATAATCTATAGACACCTTTATTCTAATCGAAAAAATCTGTATGCATTATCTTGAAATTATAAAAATTCATATAATAAAGAGAGAATATTTTGCGTTTTATCGCTTCCAGAACTCTTTAGGCGTAATTTCGTCTGGGATGTTACTAAATGGACATGCTTTTATGCATTTAGCACAATCAGAACTATAGTGAACCCACGCCTCATAACATTTTTCCACATCCACGTACCATTTCTTGGCTCCAAAATTATTAGATTTTGAATAGGTTTGATATGTTGGAGTATCATTATAACTAATTGCCCCGAAATCACATGCATCCGCGCAACGTTGGCAATTAGTACATGCCTCATTGACTTTATGGATAAATTCAATATCGGGCTCATCTTCTTCTAGCGGCATATTCGTTAACACCTTACATAGTCTGATTCTTGGTCCGAAGTCTTTAGTTATTAGAATCCCAATCCTGCCTAAAGCACCTAAGCCTGCATCAATGGCTAACGGGATACTTAGCGCAGTATCATTTGCACATGGTAATGCTGTATAACCGAGATTTCTAATAAACTGAGCCACACATGCGATAGTAAAGCTCATTTTCGAATACCCTAATCCAGCGGATGCGAATTCCAGAAAGGTAGGAGCACAATTAATCCCATCTGGCTCCATTTCTATCGCCATTACAACGGCGTGAGTAACATCATCGGGTAATGAAATCTCTGGAAAATTAAGTTCTTGTTTTTCTTGGATTGAAGTAGAATAGAGCTCAACTTTTGTTTTATATAACCAATTCTCATCTAAGGAAGTAATTCCCACCTTTGACGCCCCGAAAAATTTGGCGGCTTTCTTCATATAAATGCTAAGCTGGTCTGGGGAGATATCTTCTGGAGCTCGATTTCTGACCTCCCCGGGAATATAATCTTGTGGAGAATGTTCCGGAAATTTTTCATACGCATACGGCATATGCTTATTAATCGTCCAAGAGGCTGCTGCTAATGCCAAATCAACTCGAGTATACCCCTCCTTCCCCGAATCAACTAGATCGGTCATTCCTGTCCTCAATGTTTTATGATAATGGGTAAATTCTGGATCATACAACGATCGATAAATACAATGATTTTGCTCGGGAAATCGTTTATACTTCTCAATTTGTAATTCATAAATCTCTGAGGCTTTTTTCATGCTTACCACTCTTCTATAATGTATTAAAAATTGTTTCAAATTATATAAATTATTCTTTCATTTCAAAATGCGTCTATTAATAAAAGCAAATTATACAGAAACTCTACTCTTCATAAAACACAAAGAATTAATTTCATAATCATTAAATTAATGTTAAAGAATAGGAAATGGATTGATGTTGAATGGAAGATTTAAAAGTTGGAATTATTGGTTCGGGATTTGTTGCAGAACATCATATATATGGATATTCCCTATTGCCAAACGTGAAAATAGTAGGAATATGCGCGCTCCATAAAGAAAAACCCATGCAATTGAAGAAGAAATTTGACTTGGATTGCGAATGGTATAAAGATTATCGCGATTTAGTAAAGCAAGAGTTAGATGCAATCTCAATTTGTTTACCAAATTATTTACATAAACAAGTAGCAATTGATGCTCTCACTTCTGGTGCTCACGTTCTTATAGAAAAACCTTTAGCCCGAAATGCGGAGGAAGGGAATGAGATGTTAGATGCGGAAAAATCATCTAACCGTAGAATTTTTTATTGTGAAAATAATATGTTTGCTCCATGCTTCAGAAAAGCTAAAGAAGTTATTGACGAGGGGGGGATTGGAGAGATTTATATGGCAAACGGGCGAGAGCAACATTCTGGGCCTCATTCCTCTTGGTTTTATAAAAAAGATAAGGCGGGAGGTGGTGCATTACTAGACTTAGGTATCCATGATATTGCTTGCTTAGTATGGTATCTTGACTGTGATGTGAAGGAAGTTTTTTGCCAAATGAGGACAGTCAAACCGAACAGGGAAGATTTTGGAGAATGTGAAGTTGAAGATAACGCTGTAGGGATTATGTATTTTGAAAATGAGGCGCATGTAATTATCGAAGAGTCTTGGACCAAACCTGGGGGGTATGATATGGGCTTCGAATTGTTTGGAATTGATGGTCAGATATCCGTATCCCCGACATTCAATAACCAAATAAGCGTTTATAGTGAAAATGGCTATGGATATGCTGTAGAAAAAGCAAGCTCGACCAAAGGATGGACTTTTCCGGTACCGAATGAATCGTGGACTTTTGGATATCCGCAAGAGATACGAGAATTTTTGGATGCAATCACCGAAAAGAAAGATATTACCTCGGACGGTAAATTCGGATTAAAGATCCTTCAGATTGCCGACGCTATGTATAAAAGCGCCCATTCTGGTAAAAAAGAGAAAGTAATTTATTAGAAGAATTTTGAATAGTCAGTATTCATTCAATTTTATTATATTATTCTTCTTTTTTGACCTTGTTTTGTTTATAACTCGGGTCATACCAAGTTCTCTGAGCTCTTTTAATTTGCTCGGGCATATCTTCATACGGGGAGTTCTCTTCTTTTAATTCAAGATTGCTTCCGTAACGTATCTGTGTTTTAGGATGAAGATAGCCCGTCTTGGCAATGCTATTTGCTGCCCTGAGAGCTGTTCTTCTGGCAATTAGAGAGGTACCCCGAATATAAAAATATTTCCAATGATTGTTTTCGGGAAGAAATTCCAAGAAAATTCCATCATCCATCTCTCCGTCAGAAGTTATGGGATCATACGTACCCTCAGATTCATTCCATTTTAGTACGAGATTTTCAGAACTCTCTTTACTCATGATCGTGGTATCTTATTGTGATTTCGTTCTTAATTATTATTTACAAACAACTCATATATAAGAATTTGCATGAACCCACATGAATTATATGAAAATCAGAATTCTTTAGAGATTTTAATTTTTTTCCTAACATCAATCATATTATCTAAACATTAAAATAGGAAAATTTAGATTCTAAATTTGAAGGTTTTTATTTGAAAGAATATTTATTTTTTCATATTTAGTTAGGTTGGATAGTAATATAATTTTTAATCTTTTGGGGAGTTATTTTTACATGTTATATGAATTAGAGTCATTCACCGAACCAACACGCTATTTTCAGTATGATTATATCTTATTTGATGTTATTTTTCTTACCATCTGGTTATATTTCCTGATAAAAAATAAAAAATGGAAAGCGCTCGCCTTCGGTCTCTTTTGTGCGTTTTGTGTATATTTAATCGATGCCGTGTGGTGGTGGAACACGAAATTCAACGGCACTTATATAAGAGAGTATTGGATTGGAGGTGTTGAACTTCCTCGGCCATTGGGAGAGTATTTCTGGATAAAATTTAGTTGCGATTTTATGATGTGCGTATCTTACAGCTTGTTCGCATTCCCATGGATGTGGATTGTATTTGATAAAATAAATAAGAAATCTTCAAAACAAGAATTTACACGAGAAGATAGAAATGAAGTTGTGTTCTATACGGGATTATATCTTGGTTCGTGGATGCTAATCCCTGCTTTCACTTTACTTGTACCCCTTAATGATACCATGGTCTATACGGTACGTCATATGGACACTCAAATGCTCGTCTGGATTGGCAATGTTTTTATTGGTTATCTAATTTTAACCATTCTGTATGGTACAAATCTCATTAAGAGAAAAAAGCCAAGCATTATTGTTTATGTATTTATAGTAGGATGTGCAGAATCATTTTTCATGGAATTTCCGTTATTTGTATATAGAATTCGTCCAACTGGTCCTATTTTTCTCCTTTTTGAAGTTATTTTCTTGGTAAATCAAGGTGCTCCTTATCTGTTCATTGCGTATGATCTTGTGTTGCCAACCTTGGGAAAGGGAATAAAACAATTAAAAAGAAAAATTTCTACGCTGAGTGGGAAAAAAGAGTTAAAAATAGAAGCATAACAAGATAACAATCTAATATATTCCGATATTAGTATTTTTTATTCTTTCAATGAAGCGATAAACTCAACAACCTTAGCTAACTTCTCCTTTTCTGAGAGAAGCATATATTGCGGGAATTCTACACTTCGCTTGTAAATATCTGAAACAATTGGAAAATTCGAATTATCACTCTTATTTCCTCCCCAATTGGCCATCGAGTAGTCAATTCCCTTTCTGAGATTAATATCTTTGAAGCATTGTAAACTGTGGAGTGGAGGGTAGCAATCATCGGTTGGGATCCCATTCCGGTTCAATTTTTTATAAAATTGAATTTTCGTCAGTCCATTAAATTTTTCTGGCTCAAAAACGAGGGGAAACACATACCATCCCAGTTCTTCCGTACTGGGTGTTGGTTTCATTGTCCTAAGACCTTCTATTTTGTTTAATTTTTCTGAAAAATATCTTGCATGTTCATTTCTGCGGAGATGTTGCTTAGGAAATTTGCTTAATTGCGTTCTTAAGAGCGCTGCTAAGAACTCACTCATTCGATAATTTGTTCCATATACAAAATGTGCATACGAATATTGATTCTTCATCCTACCACAATCGATAATAGAATAAATTGTATCCGCTAAATCATCATCATTACAAATGATCGCTCCACCCTCTCCGCTTGTTAAAACTTTCGATGCTTGGAAGCTGAATGTTCCTGCATCCCCCCAATTACCTACTCTTTTTCCTTTAAAACGGCTTCCTTGCGCATGCGCACAATCCTCAACGATAGTCAAATCATATTGGTCTGCAATCTCCGCTAGCTTATCCATTTCAACTGGATTACCCCCTAAATGAACTGGAACGATTGCTTTCGTTCTGTCAGTTATTAGTTTTTTAACTTTTTCCACATCCATTACTAGGGTATCTGGACGGATATCACAAAATATTGGTACTGCGTTAGTGGCAACAACCGCAGATGCAGAAGCTACAAAGGTATAATCCGAAACAATCACCTCATCTCCTAATCCAACGCCTAAAGCTAGGAGAGCGGCTTCAATAGCAACAGTACCATTAGATACCGCAATACAATGTTTGCTCTCTTGAAACTCCGCAAATTCCTCTTGAAATTTCCAATAATTCTCTCCCTTCTGTTGTCCCGGAGATCCTGCCCACCAATTTCCCGAAGTCAGTGCCTCAGTTATCGCTTTTATGTCTTTTTCGTCAAAAACAGGCCATTTATGAAAGTTTTTCTTCGGATCTTTTTCAAATGTAATAAATTTCCCACCTTTTTTGTATTGTTATATGATAAATTTTTTACCATATTTTTAATTTTCTATCAAAAGAGATATAATTTATTAATTGCGAATTAGCCTATTAACCTATTTCTATGATTTTCGTTGATAAAAAAAAGATAGCAGAAATCGTTAGCCCAGAAATTCCATATTTCTCGGAAAAAGAATTGGAATCGATGATAGAAATTCCCCCTGCAGATTTTGATTATACATATGCATTACCTGTTTTTCGTTTAGCAAAACATGAAAGGAAAGCTCCTAACCTAATAGCTAAGGATCTATTGGATAAACTTAACAAACCCCCCTATTTAGAAGAAATAAAAACCGAAGGTCCTTATATTAATTTTAAAGTGAAACCAATAATTACTTTGGAAAATATATATGAGACAAAACAAGACTATGGAAAAATTAGGGATAAGTTGGGGGAGAGGGAGATTAAAACAGAACGAGTAGTTATAGAATATCCTTCACCTAATACCAACAAACCCCTTCATCTGGGTCACGTGCGTAACATGCTCATCGGATCGTCGACTACGAAACTCCTAGAATATAAAGGACATACAGTCTTTCAAGTGAACTTGAATAATGACCGCGGAATCCATATATGTAAGTCGATGCTTGCGTATCAGAGGTTTGGGGATGGAGAAAAACCTGATAAAAAACCCGATCATTTTGTGGGAGATTTTTATGTTAAATATAACGAGCTTGAAGACAAAAATACTGATATCATTGATGAGGCGAAAGACCTTCTTCATAAATGGGAAAAAAAAGACCCAGAAGTCCGAGCTTTGTGGGAAAAAATGAATAAATGGGCAATTGAGGGATTTCAAGAAACCTATGAAAAATTTAACATCTCGTTTGACAAACAATATTTTGAGTCAGATTATTATTGGAAAGGGAAAGAAATAGTCCTTAATGGGTTAAACAATGGTGTATTTAAAAAGACTGACGACGGAGCAATTCAGGCGCCCTTAGAAGAGAAATACGGTCTGCCCAATAAAATCCTTCTCAGAAGCGATGGAACCTCTATATATATAACTCAGGATATCTATTTAGCGTATTTGAAAAAAGAGGATTTCGATTACGACGCCTCGATATATGTAGTCGGAAATGAGCAAGATCTCTATTTCAAACAATTGTTTGCGGTCTTAGAGATGTTAGGGTTTCAAGAACATAAATATCACTTATCCTATGGGATGATATATCTTCCCGAGGGGAAAATGAAAAGCAGAGAGGGAAAGGTAGTCGATGCGGATGATTTAGTGGAAGAGATGAAAAAAATCGCCTATGAAGAGGTGAGTATGCGCTATCCCGATTTATCTGAAAAGGAAAAGATTATGCGTTCAGAGATAATCGGAATGGCAGCTCTCAGATTTTTTATACTTAAAATAAGCCCGAAAAGTGATTTTGTATTTGATCCGGAAGAGAGTATATCTTTTGAGGGAGAAACCGGCCCTTATGTGCAATATGTATATGCACGAATACAATCGATAATAGAAAAATCAAAAGAAGCGATTTCTCAAGATATTGATCCAAGTCAATTTATTCATGAAAAAGAATTTGGCCTTATAAAACAACTAAATTATTTCCCCGAGATCGTGGATGAGGCTGCCCAAAATTATGATATTCATCTTATACCTCAATATCTCTTAAATCTCTGTCAAACATTCAACTCATTTTATACCTCTTGCCCCGTTATTCAAGAAAACAAGGAACAAGAACGGGCACGCTTATTATTAATTCGATGTGTCCAAATTGTGATTAAGATTGGGTTGAATTTGATTGGAATTGAAACCCTAAAGGAAATGTGAAAATTAAAGGAGAAAAGTAAAAATTATGAAATTTTTTGACTATGGAGAAGTTATTAAGAATGATACCGAATTTGTAATATTTGGTTTTCCATGGGATTATCTCACTTCGATTGATCTGCCTAATTCTTCTGATGCGCCCGAGCAAATCAGAGAAGTAACAAATGATTTAGCATTAACCACTGAAATGGGCACCTATATTCCCGAATTAAAAGTTGTTGATTTGGGAGATATTGAAATAATTAATAAAGATGTGGAGCAGAACATACGTAAAGCGAGAAAATTTGTTAATTATATCTATAAACAAAAAGATGATGTCATTCCGATTATGATTGGGGGAGATCATTTTTGTTCATTCCCTATCGCAAAGACTGTTGGAGATCATTTCAAGGAGAAGAAAAGACTTGGGATGTTAATTTTCGATGCGCATCTCGATTTATATGAGGAGTGGGATAAGGGTGTATATTCTCATGCCACAATCTCACATCGATTATATGATTTGGAATATATTAATAATAGGAACCTATTGATTGTTGGGACACGAGATATTGATATTCCAGAATATGAAATTGCTCAAAAAGAAGAGATATCTTATCTAAATACGCATGAATTGGCAGCGACAGATATCAAAGCTTATAATCAGAAAATACTTAACTTCTTTCGAGACTCTCATATCAGCCATCTATATGTATCAATCGATATCGATGCATTAGATCCCTCCATCGCACCAGGAACGGGTTTTGCTATTCCAGGCGGATTTACCTATAGGCAACTATGGTATATTCTACATGAGATTTCTGCCCATTTTAATATAATCGGTTTCGATTTAGTTGAAGTGGCCCCGAACTTGGATTTACCAAACCGAATCACACGAAATTTGGCAGCAAAACTTATTATTGAATTTATTTCATTTATTTCTAATCAAAAAACTTAAGTATTAGGTTCTAAAATGACGAAAGATAAATTTAAAGACTATTTAAATAATGTGAATCAGTTTAAGATTACGAAAAACACAGATATCATCTCTCTCATTAATAATTTAAGAGGAACAGGATTTAATGCAAAAAGATTGGCAATTGCTTGTCAGATTTATGAAAAAATGGTTCGAGATGAGAAGTGCGTGAAATTCTTTGGACTAGCGGGGGCGATGGTGCCCGTGGGAATGCAAGGGATTATTCATGATTTCATTGAAGATGGGTTCATAGATATCTTAGTTACAACGGGTGCCAATCTGACGCATGATATCGCCGAAACCCTTGGTTATCATCATCTTCAAGGAGAGATGGATTTAAATCAGTTAGATGATGCCAATTTGCGTAAGGAAAGAATGAATCGTATATATGATGTGTTTTTACCCGATAAAGTCTATGAGGGAATTGAGGATTTTATTTCTGAGCTGGATATTCCCGATCAGAACATGTCTGTCAGTTCTTTCCTCAAATTCCTAGGTCAGCAGCTTCCTGATAACCCTCATTCGATTCTAAAAATAGCTGCAGAAAAAAATATCCCCATCTTTTGCCCAGCATTTACGGACTCTGGTCTTGCCCTTCAGCTCGGATTTCACTTCCAGAAATTAAATCTAAACCATTTCAAAGATATGTTAGAAATGGTGGACCTTGCGTGGGATGCAGCAAATGCTGGCGTGTGTATTATTGGCGGAGGGGTTCCTAAGAATTTTATTTTTCAATCCCTACAGTTTTGTCCCACATCAGCCAAATATGCGATTCAGATTACTATGGATCGACCCGAACCCGGCGGTCTAAGCGGGGCGACTTTAAGCGAAGCTATGTCATGGGGTAAAGTCAATGAGGATGCAGAGCATTCGATGATAATATCAGATGCGACTATAGCACTTCCTTTAATTCTCTGGTATCTTAAAACCTCATTTCCCTAATATCAATTCTATAAATAATTAACAAAGAGTCTTGTTCTAATTTTCGGAAAATATTGGAACTATAGGTTTTTAAAAAAATCTATTTTTCTTTGAGAATTTCACTAAATTTTTGGTCCATATTTTTAGTAGTTGTCCCAAATATTGAATTCAATTCTTCTTTAAATTCTCGAAATTGTGCTACTTTAGAGAGGAATTTTCCAGAATAGAATTCTATAAATCGTTCTATGGCTTTTTTCAATAAAGGCTTAATTATAGATCTAATACGCTTTTCTACTTTTTTTTCTTTATCAAAAATCACATAGGCATAAATAGGTTCTGGCTCGACTCCATCCCTAGATATAATAGTATCTTCCACAAACGCGATCGTATACTTTTTGCCGTCTAAATAGTGAAGTTTTTTCGAGGAAAATGCAGTTTCCGCCAAATTTATAAGTGCAATAAAAAGGGCACTCCGAAGATCAGTTTCATCATTTTTACCTGTTTCATGATACTTGACATTGACCAAGGAATATCCCCGAAACAAAATACCGACTTCTCTGATAAGCATTCGTGATACCTAATCCGATATTACTTTTTAAAATTATAATTTGTTTCATTTAAAGATAAGAATAGAATTATAAAAAATTCTTTCATGATATTAGTTAATTATCACCACAAAAATCAAAAAATAATCACAATTCTTTTTTATTCAATATTTTACTTGATGGATATCATAAAATTTTATAATTATTTGACAAGAATGTAGGATAATTATAATACTACAAGAGTTAATTTATATCTGAAATTCAACCACATTTAAATGTGATGCTCAAATGAAAAAGTGGCTTATTAATGGAAATTGATCTTATCAATAAAATTAATAAAACAAGGGCAGTTCGACCACCAAAAATAATATAAAATGAAAAAAAGAGTAAATAAAGAGAGAAAAAAAATTGAAAAACGGCTTAATATGGGTTATTTCACTTCGATTTTCTTTTTCTCGACTGGCTCGGGCTCTTTCTTTGGGACCGTTACCGTTAAGATTCCCTTTTCCAAGTTGGCATCAATCGCCTCATCATCAATGTTTTCAGGGAGAGTAAACGCTCTGTAATAGCGGGATGAGCGATATTCGCTCCTGACTACCTCTCCATCCTCTTCTTTCTTCTCCTCCTCTTCAATTTCTCCTTTAATTTCTAGGACACCATCGTGGAATGAAACTTCAATGTCGCCTTTATCGAGGCCGGGCATCTCTGCGGAGATCTCAAATTCTCCATCCGATTCTTTGATATTCGTGAGCGGAGTTCTAAACAGTGGTCCTTCTTCTTTTTCCATCAAGCTTAAACTGGGCCATCGTGTGGGTCGCCAGAAATCGCCAAAACTTCGAGAAATTTCGTCGAACATTTTGTCCATTTCCTGAAAAATTGAAAATGGTCGTTCTCTTCTTATGGATAATTCGCGAGATTTTTCTTCTTCAGACATAACATCAACCTCCTTTTAATTTGGTGTTAGAGATTAATATTTTCCTAAAGATTTTGGGTTTTGTTTATTTTATATTTCTTGTAAAGGCAAGCTTTACATCTTTCAATTTATTATTATGAATTGATATATTTAAATATTTCGGTTTCGCATTATAAATTAGTATATAAGCCCAAAATCCAATTACTAAGGTCTTTCCAATATTTTGACATCAAGAGCCCAAGAGAAGTAAAATTTTTTGCAAATGAGCGAGATTATATTTAGCGCTCAACTCGATAGAAATAAAAAAAGAAGATTTCTTGAAATTAATTAATTGTTAATTTTTTCCGGGAAACGGTCCATCCAATTGAAACTGTAGCAATTATCAGTATGGATATCAAGACCAAAGGTGTACCGAAAGGGATATTTGCAGGTGGTGTTAGGGTTAATTCAGCATAAGTAGATGGAATAGAAATATTTCCACTCTGAGGCACCATCCATCCCGATACATATTGATTAGTATCAAACATAATTCTTATAGTATTATTGGAATTTCCAACAGGCAGAATATTATTCATCTCATCGGGTCTAGAAGTACCGTCGTAAGAGGAACTAAAGGTAATATTTATCGCAAATTCCATAATGGTATGATTTCTATCTTGTTTATTCGGACTAATCCCAAATCCCATGACCCATTGCACCATACTATTACCAATATCACCATTTTCTTGATCACGATCCAAATGCATTTTAATATTACTATCATTCAGATTATCATAATTGCAGTCGAAATAAATATAAAAGTTGTCATAATTTTCGGAAGTGTTATCTGGTAAATCATCAAATAAGATATATAACTTATCTTGGGTGTTTTTGATGTATATGTGTATGGTATCATTGGGATGATTAGAGATAGGATTCGGTTCATGGTAAAAACTTGTGTGATATGCATCGGCCCATTCGGCTTCCGTGAAGGTGCCATCGATAGTTGGGGTAATGGTTGCCTTATAACTTTTAAGCGTATTTATCTCACCCTTGACCGCAATACCAGTTAACATAGAAAAACATAGTGTTAAGAACATTCCTAGAAATAATAGATTTTGTTTCTTCATATTATACACTTATCGATTTCAATAATACTAATTTGAGCTTTATCTATTTAAAACTTATTAGGTAGCTGATTTGCGATCTTTCAAATTAGTTACCAATTTTTTGAAAAATAATTCACAAAACTATTTCACAATTTCATTAAACCAAATACCTCTTTATCTATAAATTCTATCAAATTGTTATTTTATTGAAAAGAAGAAAATATATCCTAGAAAAAAATTCACCATGGTTTTTTTCTTTATAAATTTAGTATCGCACTATTCTTCTAAACCCTAACAAGAGGTATTTGAAAAATGTTGGAATACGAAAAGTGTGCCGAAGTAAAATTACGATACAGAATGAATATACAAAGGCAGATAGTCAATATAAATCTCACCTCTCAAAGTCTAAGAGAAGAGAAGCAAGCAATTGCGCGTATTTGGGAGGATTTCATAGAGAACGACCCAGGGGGGTTTATAAGGGTGTTGGATAAAATCGGAATTGAATATTCAAAACTGAAAACCCTGAATTGTCCGTTCTGTGGAGCTGAGATCACCTTCATAGAGTTATTCAAAATAAATTCACCATTGGGGCTCGGAAAAGTTGTTAATCTCTGGAAGGATGAGAATTTACTATTTCTCTGTAAAGAGTGTTCTTAATAGCTCTTAATTCTAAATCTTGAATTTATAAACAGAGTCGCTTAATTCTTTCTTGACTTATTGAGAAATTTTTTATTTACTTTTCAAATCCTATTTAGTTTCAAAATAGATTTCATTCATTCATTTACACTGGGATTTGAGCCTTATAGCTCAATATAATCTTCTAATAACACTAAAACCTGGTTTAATACTTCCATTTTAAACCCGATTCGGTCTTTCTCAATTAAATATTCAATCACTTTTGTACCTTTCTCAGAGGAAAATCCTATATAGACTAACCCCACGGGTTTTTCTGGAGTCCCTCCAGTTGGTCCCGCTATTCCAGTAATACCGATGCCAACATCCACATTTGCTTGGTTACGTATACCTTCGCATAATTGTTGAGCCACGGGTTCTGAAACTGCCCCGAACTCCTCAAGCACTCGCTTTTTAACCCCCAAAAGCTCCATCTTAGCTTCGTTACTATAGCAAACTATCCCTCGCTCAAATACCTTTGAGGAGCCCGAGATATTCGTAATCATATGGCAGATGTACCCACCTGTGCATGATTCCGCGAATGCGATCATCTTTCCGTGTTTCGCATAGAGATCTAATATCTTTCCAATTCTGTCTAATTCTTCCATATTCCTTCACTATGGATTTTTATAGATTTTATTTTTCCGTATAATTTATCTTAGCTAAAGATTTAAAGCTTTTCATTTGTTTTAAAATTACTATACATAAAAATTAAAAACAAATAAAAATAAGAAAAAAGATATTTTTCTTATAGTTCGAATAAATAATATCGTAATAACAAAATAATTAATTCGCAGCGTGATTTAATGAGCAAAAATGACGATAAAAAAGGCTTTGTTTTCAAAATAACGGTCATCGGCGACGGTGCTGTAGGGAAAACATCGCTGATCAAGAAATACACCCAAGGTTCTTTTCAAAAAGATTATATCAAAACTCTTGGCGCGCAATTTAGCAAGTATGATGAAGAAATCAATGGGGAGAATTGCAAGCTTTTCTTTTGGGACATTGCTGGACAAGATGAATGGAACTTTATGAGACCCACCTTCTATAAAGGCAGCAAGGCAGCAATTATCGTGTTCAGCCACACTGACGATGAAAGTTTTGAGCATATCCCAGATTGGCATGAAGATATTAAAAAATACTGCGGAGACATTCCCATCGTTCTTTTTGGGAATAAACTTGATTTAGTTGACGAGGATGAGCTAAATGATAC
>WJIN01000507.1 GCA_014730295.1 Promethearchaeota archaeon
CCCTAGGATGCGGAAAAGCACCTTAATTTGAGTGCAAAATTGTGAGTTTGAGCATCTCTTAACGAAAAAAGGTCGGTAGCTTTGAGCATGTATAAAGGCGAATACTATATTTCTCTTAGAAAATCAAATTACTTATCAGTTATCCCCGGGCTGTCAAAGCATTCTGTATCGACCGCCCGCCGGTAATCGGCGGCCTGTTTGCCGACAAGGCTCTTGCGCAGACCCGATACAGCGATTTGCGGCAATTCTATGAGCAATGGAAACAGGATATCGAACCATCCTTTGCCCGCGAAATAGATCAATTGATGCTCTATACTATTCCTCGTAAATCCCTTGCACGCGCGCTGGTACGCAAACAGGTCGACAGGCTGTTCGAAAAAGCCCTGCAGCAGCCGGAAATTACCGCCTGGGTAGCTGCCAATGACGAAGTGGCGCTCTGGGCGCTGGATTTATTAGCGGAGAAAGGCGTCCGGGTGCCAAAGGAAATTTCTGTCATGGGATTTGACGATCGCACCGAAGCGCTGCAGGAGCGGCTGACCAGCTACAATTTCAATTTCCGGGCCATCATTCCTGCAATGATCGATTTTGTGTTGCGCAAAGAGCGGTCGCTTGCGCACAGGATGCGCAAGCCGCTGGAAATTGAAGGCACAATCATTGAGCGGCAGACTGTTTGCAGTCGTGCATATGCTTCAACCTGACGCATTTGCGAGTATCCGTGAATATCCGGGCAATCACTGGCTTGATTCTGTGCGCAACCACTACACGAAAAGCGTTCACCTTTGTGCTGCAATCTGCCCTGGCAAAAATCAAATTTATATTGAAAAAAGGTAAACATAATTGTATATTTATACTTAAATTGAGTGAATATCTACATTTAATCTCATCTTAGTTGAGTTAATATGAACATAATCGAATCGGCTATTTCTGAATTAAGCCGAAAAATCAATGATTTACGTCTGATGGGAATACCGCCATTTATACCCCGGAATACTGAAGTTCTAAGTGCACCACGACTGGTTTCGGTGCTAGCGGGGCCGCGGCGTTGCGGCAAGACCTTCAGGACGTATCAAGAGATCAGCCAATTAATTGATTCTAATTGGCTTGCGGGAATCGAGCATGTATGTGCGATTGATTTTGATAATCCTCATTTCAGCAAGTTAAGCGCAACTGATCTCGGGACAATGCGCGATACATTTCTGGGCATGACACAATCCGCAAATTTGCGGATGAACCTGTTATTTGTTTTTGATGAAATCCATCGTATTGAAGGCTGGGAGGAATTCGTTGTAGATTTGTCGCGCAATGTCTCCTGGCGTGTTATGGTGACAGGCTCATCTTCGCGTCTGCTCGTATCGGATATCTCTACCTCTTTGCGCGGGAAATCTATAGCAACAACGTTATATCCGCTCTCATTTATCGAGTATTTGCGATTCAGGGATATCGAACCGATTGATTCGACAGTCGGCAGGGCGGCCGTAAAAGCGGCATTTTCAGAGTATCTTGAATGGGGCGGTTTTCCGCAGGTAGCGCAAACCCAGTTGCGGGTGCGTGAAGCACTGCTGCGCGAGTATTTCGATACCATGATTCTCAAAGATATCATTCAGCGGCATAATATCACCCGACCGCGGCAGTGCATCGCATTATATCGCTATCTGCTTTCGCTGATCGGCAAGCCGTATACACTGAACAGCGCGCTGAAATACCTTCGTCAAAGCGGAACCCCGGCAACCGCATCGCATATTGCGGATTATGCGGGATGGGCAGATGACGCATGGTTTCTTTTCGGCGCACCGGTTTTCACTGATTCGCAAGCCGAAATCGATCGCAACTATCGCAAATGCTATTGCGTAGACTGGGCGCTTGCTATTCAGAACAGCCAGGTATGGGATGGGACCTATTCGCGCGCATTTGAAAACCTGATCTATATGCATTTGCGCCGGACATATCCGCGAGTCAATTATTATCTAACCCGTCGACAGCGCCGTGAAGTTGATTTTATCTGTATCGATTCGCACGGTAAGCCGCTGACTGCCGTGCAGGCCTGCTTGAAAATTGGAGACGGCAGTGTGCTTGACCGGGAATTGCCGGGGCTTGTTTCGAGTGCAAAATATTTTGGCATTACAAATGCTCTTGTGGTCACGATGGAAGAAGAGCGGATTATCGAGCTGGACGGCGTCAGGGTGCGGATAGTTCCGGCGTGGCGGTGGATGGTTGAAGAATGAAATTGACGAGGCAATCATCGAGCGGCAGACTGTGGGGTATCGTCCGGAAACCTGATAAGCAGCAGCTCTTGCCCGCGAATTGCATATTTCAGCCCGCAAATGCGAACCGTACTTTCCTGGCCGCGCCGCTATTTGCAACTCTGATCATCACACTGCCAAATCGCGACGGCAGCTCGCCGCACACCCGGTCGACGGGGTGAAGCCCGCATGTACGTCCATCAAGGTATGCCCGACTGATACGTCTGCCGGCCGGGGCATGCACAACGATACGGATTTCGCGGCGCCGGGGCATATTCGCATACCTGCCGCGCGCCGGGCAAACAGCTATTTCGATTGCATCTTCCGTTGCGCACATTCCAAAATTGATAGTGCAATATTTTCCTCTGCGATACGCGAGCGTTTCACCATCATCATCGTAGAATGTGTATGATGCAGCGCCGGGGCCGGTGCCGGGAAAACATTCTATCTGCACCTGGCCGGATACGTGTGTTGACCGGTCGATATCGGGCGCGATCGCCAACATGGCATTGGCTTTGACATACAACGGCACCCGCTCCAACGGTACGCGGCACTCTTTTACGCGCGGGCCTTTCACCGATTCACCGGTTTGCGGCGCAATCCATTCGCCTTCGGGAAACCAGATCCGCGCGCGGCTGTCTTTGCGCACGACCGGCGCCACCAGGACCGTGCCGCCGATGAGATACTGATAGCGATACCGGTACGACTCTTTGCAGCGGGGATATGCCAGGTACATCGGCCGTATTATCGGCAGCGCCGTGTTCCAGGCATCAAAGCTAAGGCCATACCAGAAAGGCCGCATGAAACATTTCAGGCGTGCCCAGGTGCGGAAAATGCGTTCGGCTTTTTTGCCGTATGCCCACGGCTCACGGACACCTTGGGCGCTATGCGTGCGCATGATCGGCGTGAACGCCCCGAACTGGCACCAGCGGACAAATAAATCCGTCGGCAGCTTTTTGCCGAAAAATCCGCCCAGGTCATGGGTCCAGTAGTTGGTGAGCACATTGCCGGCCGTGGCCGAGAATTTCACCTGCGCTTGCAGCGTGCGCCAGGTGGAGCAGGTGTCGCCACTGAACCAGGCCGGATAGCGGTGCGAACCGATACCGCCCCAGCGGGTCAGAAGCATTGCCCGTTTGCGCGTGCAATCCTGCGATACCCGGTAGTAGTGGAAATTGGACCAGTGCTGCTGGTTGAAACTTTTAATCTGGTCAAGCGGCAGTTTCCAGTGGTCGCTTTCTTTGGTTGCCGCCGCTCCCATCGAACGGACCCACGCTTTGTTGACAAATGTGCGCGGCCCGTCGCCGTCGACCCACCAGCAGTCGATCCCCTGGCGCAGCTTTTTGCGCAACAGCACGTCGCAAAACGTTTCGATTGAAGCGCGCTCTTCCCAGTCGGGTGCCCAGCCGTGGATTGTGCGCCGGTTTGCTCCCCGCCCGCAAAAAGACTTTTTTGTGCACGCCTTTGGGATAGCGAAACATATCACTGGTCGCGCCTTTGAGATTGCCGGGATCGCGCATACCGTAGTGCCAGTTCGTGCGACGCTTGCCGTTTGTAAACGAAACACGCAGGCTGCGGGCTGCCAGTGCGGAGCGGGTGTGCTCATATTCGATACGAAGGGAATCGGTGGCAATGACATGGCACCGGCCATGCGTTTCGATAGTCGGCCGGACCGGCTCCGTGGACTGTATATCGGTAGTAAAAAGCTCCCGGTCGACAAACGCGCCCCCGGGAGCGTGCTCGAATTTGAACGTGTTCGGCGCGTAGAATGTGACACGCGCGTTTTTAAATGTGATCGGTTTTGCGTGCATGGTATCTTTCAACAGACTGCTATACAAATCAACTGTTCTCTGCGTTGTTTACAGGCCACCCAAAAAGATCTCCGAGGCCAGCGTTTCACCCTTGTCGGTTGCTCGCAGCAGATAGATCCCGTCGGGCAGCTCGCTGTTTAAGCGTATATGCGCGCCGGCGCGAGCCGAAAGATCGCGTACGGTGCGCCCGTTCATGTCGAGCAGACGCATGGTCAGTCTGTTCGACGGACGCGCAAGCTCCAGCCGCATGCCGTTGACCGTGATATGTCCGGCGCTATGCGTGCGATGCAGCGCCAGGTCCCCGAGTCCGACGCCTGCACCCGCAACAGCTTCACATCGCGCCGAAAGCCCGAACACATCGCCGTTGTAGTCCTGCACCTTGACAACGACATGCTTGCCGGCCGCATCGGTGGGGACCTGCCAGGTGTAGTTGCCCCAGGCGGCATCGCTGACCGTAATCCCTCCCAGCGCCGTGACTTCGGTCCAGGAGGCGCCGTCATCGGTGGTGTACTCGATACGCACCTGGTTGATCCGGTTGGCCTGCCAGCGAACATTGAATGTGCCGCCGGCGGGAAGCCTGTCCGCGGACGCGGGACTGCTCACCCGCACCCATTCGATCCCGGCAACCGTGACCGGCGCTTCGTTGGACCATGCCGAGCTTTGGGTACCGGAGATCGCCTTGACACGATACGTATAGTCGCCGATGGTCAGTGCGGCATCGGTATATGATGTATTATCAGGCGCCACTTCGGCAACCTGCTCCCAAGCGCCATCGCCCTGTTTGCGTTCGACAATAAATCCCGTTTCGTTGCCGACATTATCGCTCCAGGCCAGGCGCACATCAAGCAGGCTGTCGCCCGCGGTTGCGGCGGTCAGTTGTGTCGGAGCGGCCAGCACGCCGGTTTTGTAGGCGCGCACCGAAAATGCGGCCTGGTTGGATGCGCCCGGCGCGGTGACGGTTACTGTCGCTTCATTGACATCCTTCGGCAGCGTGCCGACAGTGACTGCCATACTCTGGCTGTTGCCGCTGCCGCCGGTGGTTAACTGCAGCCACGACGGTGCGCCGGACATGACGGTTGCCGATATGTCGCCCAGCGTTCCGGTCCCGCTATTGGTCACATCGATAGTCTGCGGAGCGGGTGAGTTGCCGGAGAAAGTCAGCTCCGTTGTCGAAAGCGCCAG
>WJIN01000107.1 GCA_014730295.1 Promethearchaeota archaeon
AACTAAATTATTTTTCACATCTTCTATTATTTTTTCACATGCAAGTTGAGCAGAGATAATAGAGACTGGAACGCCGACACCAGGATGTGTATACATGCCGGCATAATATAAATTGTTTAACGTCTCACTTTTATGATGTGGTCGAAATATAGCGGTTTGAAATAATGTATGAGCCATACTTAGGGCAGTCCCCTTATATGCGTTAAAAGCGTTTTTAAAATGCTCGTGAGCAACTATACGTTTTACAACAATAGAATCTTTAATTGATTCACCACTCAGACTTTCTACCTTTTCGATGATTCTATCAAAATACTTTTCCCGGAATGATTCCTCATCTTCAAGGTCAGGAGAAACTAAAACTAAAATAGTCATGAGTTCTCCTCCCGCTGGTACTAGCGAAGGATCAGATTGAGACGGTACAGTTATATATATTGAGGGATCTTGGGGCCACTCTGGATTTTCAAAGAGTTGATCGAAGTATTTATCCCAATCTGAGTTAAAATAGAAATTATGATGGAGAAAATTATTTAATTTTTTATTTAGACCTAAATATACTAAATAGGAAGAGGGAGCTATTATTTTCTTTTCCCAGTATTTTTCATCGTATGTTCTATATTTTTTGTCTAATAAATTCATTTCTCCATGATGATAATCTCCTGTATTTAATATTATATCTGCTTCAAATTCTCCATTATTCATTATGATCTTTTGGGCACCTTTCTCATTTGCGATTATTTTCGTGACTTCAGTATTAAATTTTATCTTTACTCCTTGTTCTAATCCCAACTTCATGATAGCATCAACAATTGCACCAAAGCCTCCGATGGGATACCATATACCTAAATTCATATCAACATGGGCAAGCATCGAGTATACTGCAGGACTGGTTGGAGGTGAAGCGCCAACAAACGCTACATGGTAGGAAACTATTTTTTTTGCTTTATCTGTGATAAAAAATCTATCCACATATTTTTTTAGTTTAGTAAAGATTTTCAACTTTAATCCATCTATAATAAGCTTTTTGTCTAGCAGATCTCTGAAACTCCAATAATCTTTGTAGATAAAGTTTTTAAAAGCAATATCGTACATTTTCTGAGAACGTGTTAAAAATTCTTTTAGTTTTTCTCCCCCATTTTTCTCAAATCTATCAAATAATTTGATATTTTCATCCACGTCATCCATTAAATCAAACGACTCATTTTCACTAAAAAAAACTCGATAAGAGGGATCTAATCTTATTGTTTCATAATAATCCTCTGGTTTCTTTCCAAACTGGGCAAATAGATCCTCAAATGCTTCTACCATCATATACCAAGAAGGTCCCATATCAAAACTATAACCTTTTTCTTTCCAAACCATTGCACGCCCACCAGGTCTGTCATTCTTCTCCAGAATAGTTACATCAAATCCTTCTTTGGCTAAAAGAGCAGCTGAGGATAAACCAGAAAATCCTGCTCCTATTACAGCTACTCTTCTTCCTTCAACTTTACTCATTAGCTTATACACCACTCCAAAAGGTATTCTTTATAATATTTGTAAAAATCTTAATTTTTGAAGGTTTAACTTTCTCTTCATAAATGATGAATGGATTTTCCTTGATTTTTAGGGCAGTCCAATTGTACATATCTGAGGCAGTCTTGATCGGAATTAAATACCTTTTTGGAATATACTTAAATCCCGTTTCTGCCTCTTGTTGCCATGTGAAGTAATAGTCAATTTGAGTGCTAATGAACTTCTTAAATTCAGCTTGTTTCTTAAGTGTTTCTTCTTTCTTTAAGGTATTTAAATTGAAATCGAATAGCGGAAGATATCTTCTACCAAATTTAATATCCTCCTTTATATCTCGAATAAAATTAATATATTGCATCGCCCTGCCTAGCCTCTCTGCGGCAAAGTAAGATTCTTCCGGCAAATCCAAGATTTTTGCCATAAATAATCCAATTACTTCGGCAGATCCATGAATATATTCAAGAGTTTCTTCTAATGTATTATAATTTTTTTTTGTAAGATCCAAATCCATTGCATAAAGAAAGTCTTCTACCCATTGTGGATCAAAGTCTTTCCTTTTCATTAGATCTACAAATGAATCAATGATAATATCACCTGCTTTCTCACCTGATAGAGCTTTTCTGTACAATTCACAAAAATTTAAAAAATCCTCTTTTTTTTGCGGTACAACATCTACGAAATCATCAGCAACTCTAACGAATCCGTATAAAATAAACACATCTCTTCTTACAGATTTCGGAAAGAAAATACTGCTATTAAAATAAGTTCGAGAACCACGTTTGAATATTTCTTTAAAAACTTCTTCATTTTGATTTTTAGAATCCGAATTCACCATCTTATTTTAAGATTGGTTTAGTGATTTTTTATAGTTTTTGTTTTGTAAATATAAATTCATATTTTAATCAAAGATAAGAAAAAAAACTTTTTAGAAACAGAGAAAGCTTTAAAATTGCTTAATATTGTTCAAAATTTGAGATTGTAGCTATTGAAATTGATAAATAACTCAATATCAATTCTGGTTGCAAGGATAAAAAAATTCACATATAAATCAATTAAAGCGAAATATATCAGATTAATAGTTATGAATGTATTTTGGATTCATAATTCCTTCTTTTTAAAATATCCCATACAAATATTTTATAAAGTAAAATTTTATTTTTTTCTACCTTCTATCTTTCAATTGAAAATGCTTATTTCTATCTTAAATTTACCATTACCATATGAAATTATAGTGATCGTTGCGATTACGATATTTACTGCAATTTTTATGGAATGGTTTGCGTGGTTTCTTCATAAATTCGTTATGCATGGTTTAGGATGGTATCTACACGAAGATCATCATAGATACACTGAAGGGCGTTTTCAAAAAAATGATCTTTTTGCAGTATTTTTTTCCATTTTATCGTTTCTATTTATCTTTCTTGGTTCACTCTATCTTAACTTATTGGTTTGGATGGGAATTGGTGTTGCTTTTTATGGACTTGGCTATTTCTTGTTTCATGACATAATGTTCCATAAGAGAATCAGAAACCACTATCATCCCAAAAATAACTATATGAAAAGAATTTTCAATGCTCATAAATATCATCATCAAACAACCAATAGAAAGGGTTCTGATGGAAAAGCATATGGATTTCTCTATGCGAAGAAAAAATATACTCACTTGTCAAAAATTTTAAAAACTAAATAAAAACAACTAATAATATATATATCCAAAGCATTAGGTAAATTAAAACAAATTAAATTTAAACAATTCTAACATTAGGTTATAACAATGGAAGAGAGTAAAGAGTTTTTCAATGTAGGAATTGATTCAATTGGTTTTTACACGACTAACCATTATGTTGATTTGCAAGAACTAGCTGAAGTGAGAGATGTTGATCCCAATAAATATCTAAAAGGTCTTTTAACTAAGGAAATGCGAATCCCTGCAACTGGGGAGGACATCTTAAGTCTGGCAGTAAAAGCAGGTCAGTATACATTAATGAAGGGAAAAATTGATCCTAAAGAAATAGATGCTGTTTTTCTCGGAACCGAGACGATGACATTTGCAGTGAAATCTGTTTCAAACATAATTTGCGAATTATTAGGCACATCTCCTAATTGCGTAACTCAAGATGTATATAATGCTTGTGCAGGTGAAACACTTGCAGTATTGAATGCAATTGGGCTAATAAATAATGGAATAATTAAAAAAGCTTTAATTATAGGTGCAGATATCTGTAGTTATAAATTAAAAAGTCCTGGAGAACCTACTCAAGGAGCGGCTGCTGCTGCTGTTATTATATCTAAAAATCCTCGAATAGCCGTATTTGGAAAACATTTCGGTAAATATTCTGCTAATATCAATGACTTTTACAGATTACCAAATGAAAAATATCCGGTTGTTTTTGGCAAGTATTCTGTAGAATCATACATACAATTCCAATTAGCAGCTTTTAATGATTTCTATAATAATGCAGGGATGATTTTACCAGATTATATGGTTTTTCATTCTCCTTTTGCTAAATTACCATTAAAAAATGTACAAAACCTTCTTTTAAAGAGATGGGATATATTGAAAAAGATATTGCTTGAAAAATCAGTTGAAAAAAATGAATCTATTACCATCCAATCAGAAGCAATTGAATATTTAGATGATCTCCTCAAACCGGTTTTGGAGAAGATAAAGAAAGAAGATAACTTAACAGAAATAGAACAACTAAAACAAGAATTAACTCAAAGTCTGAAATATAGAGTTCTTCCCGCGCTAAATGTACCTATGACTATTGGTAATATGTATTCTGCTTCCATCTGGGCTCAGTTAGTTTACATGTTAGAAAGTGTGGTTGCGAGCGATAATCTTATATATTTTGGCTCATATGGATCTGGAGCAACTTGTATTTCAGGAATGCTTAAAGTGATTCCAGGGTTTGAAAAAATAGTAGAAAGAGGTCCTACTGTAAACAATTTCTTCCAGTATAAAAAACGTAGAACAATCAGTGATTACGAAGCTCAAAGAAAAGAAATTTCTCAACGCGATACATTTTATGCACGAATAGAACCTCATCCCTCAAATGAAAATTACTTTATCGATATGAATATATGTGATGAAAGTTGCGTGAATTCGAGAGCTGATGGACTTGGATTCTGTCCCTCCGGTTTCAAACGACCTAATAGAAAGAAGCTTCCTATGTATGCGATAATAAAAACGGATCCAACTCAGCAAATCGATGAAAAAGATTATTTGGACATGAATATAGTCAGAGTGTCAAAAGATGCTAAGAAAAATCAAGTAGTTGAGTATAATTTGCTTCGAGCCGGAGAACACGAAACTGCTCCTTGTATAAAAAGTGGATTTATAAATTGGATACCCACATATAAACCTGTGATATATCCTATTGATATAAAATGATAAATTTTATTTGGTTTAGATAATATCGTCTTTTTATTTACTTAAAAAAACTAGGTGAAAAACTTTGGGAACAGAAGCAATAAACATGTTAAAACAATACTTAGTCTCTGGTGTTGAAAATTTAGTAACTAAAATTGCTGACAATACCTTTAATCAACTACCTGGATTAAAAGAGAAATATGAAAACTATGAAAAGGAGAAAGCATTAGAAGATATCACATTTCATCTTGATCATCTTTTTACGTGTTATCGCTTAGGAAAACCTAAATTATTCAATGAATATGTTTCATGGACAAGGAGCCTATTAGAAACACGTGGTATTACACGTAACGAAATAAAAATTACATTTGAAACGATGAAAAATATTCTCTTTATTAATTTACCAGAGAGAGTTTGTGTCGACATCAGCGAATATTTCGAATTAATAGAAGAAAAAGCTCTTAATAAGGAATTAAAAGTTGAAAGTCTATTAAACTTTAAATCTAATTTGGAGGATCCTCTTGCTGTTGAGTATTTAGATGCAATCTTAAATAAATCTCGTAGAGAAGCAACTGATTTAATTCTCAATGCTCTTAATATTGATTATACAATTAAAGATCTGTATCTTAGAGTTTTTCAACCTGTACAGTATGAAATAGGTCGTTTATGGCAGTTAAATGAAATATCTGTAGCAAAAGAACATTTTTGTACTGCGACGACTCAGATGATAATCTCAAATCTCTATCCTTATATATTTAGCACTGAAACAATTGATAAAACTGTCATTGCTACTTCCGTAAGCAAGGACCTACATGAAGTGGGAATTAGAATGGTTGCTGATTTTTTTGAAATGGAGGGTTGGAATACATACTTTCTCGGAGCTAACACACCTTTAAAAAGCGTCATAAATGAGATTAAAGAAAAGAATGCAGATCTATTGGCAGTATCCGCTACACTTATCATTTATGTTGAATCTATTCAAGATATAATTCACGCTATTAAAAGTGAAAATATGGATGTAAAAATTTTAGTGGGGGGTTTTCCCTTTAATTTTGATCCCAACCTATGGCAAGATATTGGAGCTGATGCATTTGCCTCTGATGCCGAATCTGCTATCTCCATCGCAAATAATCTAATTAATTAAATGCTATAATTAGATGAGATCTCTAATATTTTGATGATATTAGCAGGATGATTCAAAAAAAATCATTAATCTTTATCATCCAAAAATTAACCTACGAAAGAGAGAATTGAAAGTAATCAAATATTCTCAAAAAATTTAAAAACAAACTTAGAATACCTAATCATATATGTCCAATGTATATAAAAGTGATTTTTTCTTTAATGTAGGTATCGATTCAATGGGTTTCTATGCACCTAAGTATTGCGTAGACTTAAAGGAATTAGCTGAAGTCCGAAACGTTGATCCCAATAAATATTTGAAAGGACTCTTAACTAAGGAAATGCGCATACCTGGACCTGGTGAAGATGTTGTAAGTATGGCTGTTAAGGCCGGACAAAACGCCTTGGTCAAAGGAAATATCAATCCCAAGGAAATAGATGCAATTTTTTTGGGTACAGAAACAGTGACTTATGCTGTAAAGTCTGTTTCAAATATTCTATCAGAGATATTGGATATCTCACTTAATTGTGTCACTCAAGATGTTTATAACGCATGTGCGGGTGCTACTCTAGCCGTATTAAATGCTGTAGGAATGATTAATAATGGCATAATCAATAAAGCTCTAATTATTGGTGCTGATATATGTAGTTATAAATTAAAAAGTCCTGGAGAACCTACTCAAGGAGCGGCTGCTGCTGCCCTCGTAATCTCAAAAAATCCTAGAATTGCTAAATTCGGGAGAAGATTTGGTAAATATTCTGCAAATATATATGACTTTTATAGATTACCTCATGAAGAATATCCGGTAGTATTTGGAAAATTTTCGATTGAATCATATCTTAGATTTCAATTAGGCGCATTTGATGATTTTTTCAAGGAGGAACCCCCCATTTTACCTGATTATCTGGCGTTCCATTCACCTTTCGCGAAATTACCTCTTAAAAATATACAGAATCTTTTGAAGAAAAAATGGAATATCATGAAAAGAATATTGCTCGAAAATGGAACTTCCCGCTCTGCTTCTGTTAGGGTACAGAAAGAAGCAACTGAAAATTTAGTTAAAATAGTTAATAATGTGGTAGATGCGATTAAAGACGAGGAGAATATTTCAAATCCAGAACTAGTTAAGGAGCAATTAATTCACACTATCAGGCAAAGAATGTTACCAACTCTAAATGTCCCGATTTCTATAGGAAACATGTATTCCGCCTCAATTTGGGGCCAATTGATTTATCTATTAGAATCTGTAGTTGATACTGATGATGTAATTTATTTTGGTTCCTATGGATCTGGAGCAACATGTATTTCGGGTATGCTAAAAGTATTACCCCAATGTAAGAAGATAACTAATAAAGGGCCAACCGTACATCAATATATCCAATATAAAGAACCTAGGTCGGTAGATGATTACGAACAACTAAGATTAGAAGGATACAGTCACAAAATTAAATATGCTTATATTGACCCACATCCAAAGAATGAAAATAATTTTATTAAGATGAATATTTGTGAGGAAGGATGTATCGTTTCTAAACTAGAAGGACTAAATTATTGTCCAGAGGGTCGAAACAATAAATATCAAAAAAATCTACCGATGTTTGCCATTGTAAAATCCGAACCTATAGAAAACGCCGATGATGCGGATGTATATAGAAATGGTCTGGTAAGAGTTTCTGCTGATACGGAAAAAGGAGAGATTGTAGAATGTAATTTACTCCGCGCAGCTAAAAATGAATCAGCACATTGTATCCAAAATGGCTTTATCAATTGGTACCCTACGTATCAACCAACAAAAATGATGAATTTCGATAAATTTTAATTTTCTTTCTTTTGTATTTTCTTTTAGGATAGGAATTATATATTAATCCATAATTCTTTATTAAAGCTTAATAAATTTACAATTAATTTAAAAATCGTAAATTGAATTATATCCCCTTCAAATTTATTTCTCGCCTTTCTAACCATTCTTTTAGAGCAGCATTAATTACGATAGGAACATTTTTTAATTCTCCAATAGTTTTACTACCAGTAAGTAACATTGTTATTTTTAATTCATTCAACAATTTTTCGATAAAAGCTTCAATTGAACTCTCACCATCTAATGCTGCCATAAGAAATGGTCTTGCTAAGGCGGCATAATCCGCTCCAATTCTTAAGGCCTTTGCGATATCTATGCCCGTTCTAATTCCTCCGCTCCCGATTATCTTGATATTAGGGTTCTTATAAACTCCAGATTTTACTTCAATAATACTTGCTGCAGTTGGAATTCCCCAATCCCAATACATCTTGCCCAATTCCATTTTGGATTTCATTTGTTCTTTTTTAGCTCTATAATATTCTACAGCCACCCAACTGGTTCCGCCTAAACCAGATACATCAATGACTTCAATCCCAATATCGGAAAAAATTTGAGCGGTTTCTTTGGATATCCCGCAACCAGTTTCTTTCATCACTATCGGAATTTTATATTCTTTTTTGAGTTTTTTTATATTTTCTATTGCTCCTGTAAAAATCTTATCGCCTTCCGGTTGTATAAGCTCTTGGATAACATTCAAATGTATAGCTAAAGCATCTGCCTTAATGTTGTCAACAACTTCTCTCACAAAATCAAAATTCTCGGAATTAGCGATTTGCGCAATACCAATATTGCCTACTATTGGAATATCTGGTGCTGCTTCCCTTACTGCGGAAAATGTAGGCTTCGTCTCTGGATGTCTTAGGATAACTCTCTGACTTCCAACCATCATCGGAATTCTGAATTTTTGCGCTACTTTTGCTAACGATACATTTATTTTTTTGGTAAGTTCCGTACCACCTGTCATTGCACCAATAATTATTGGAGCAGAAATCAACTTTCCTAAGAATTCAGAAGACACGACTAAATCCTCTAAATTTAATTCTGGTATTGCATCATGGACAAAATTAATGTGTTCAAGCCAAGTTGTTTTGTTACTTTCCACTTGTTCT
>WJIN01000108.1 GCA_014730295.1 Promethearchaeota archaeon
CATATGCCCAATATTCTTTACCATCGTCAGAAATCTTTCTCAAACCTTGATCAACAAAGTCCCAGATGCAACCTCCAATTATGTTGTCAAATTTCTCAAAATAATCCATGTATTCTTGAAAATTTCCAAGGCTATTTCCCATGGCATGAGCATATTCACATAGCATTATTGGGCGAAAATCATTTTTCCGAAGATTCTTTTTGGCATTCAATTTAATCGTTCTTGGAGGATAATACATATAACTGATAACATCTGTTATCTCGTTTCTATAATCCCCCTCATAATGAATTGGTCGAGTTTGATCTATTTTGAGCGTTTCTCTTTTCATTTTTTTAAAGACATCCCCGAAGCCCGCCTCATTTCCAAGGGACCAAATTATAATAGAAGGATGATTTTTATCCCTCTCTACCATCCGTATCATTCTATCGCAGCAAGCCTCTTCCCATAGGCTATCGCTATTCGGAAGCTTCTCTCTTAATCCATGGGATTCCAAGTTACATTCATCAATAACATAAATGCCATATTCATCACATAAATCATAAAAATCTGGATGGTTAGGATAATGGCTAGTTCTAATTGTATTGATATTATTTTTTTTTATTAGCTTTATATCCTCCACCATAGTTTGATATGATACTGCTCTCCCATTATCAGGATCATGCTCATGCCTATTCACACCTTTTATGATCACCGATTTTCCATTTATAAGAAGCTCTCCTTTGGAATTTAATTCTATATTTCTAAAGCCGATCCTTGTGCTTTCAGTTTCTATTAATTTTCCGCTTGAATTATATAACGAGATAATTGCAAAATAAAGATTCGGTATTTCTGCTGACCATAAATCTGGATTTTTAACCTCACTTTTCAAATTAAGATTGATCTCACTTAATTTTTCAAGATTAACTTTTTCTTCTATATTAATTATTGGATTGTGTATATTGGACTTATCCTTAACTAATGAGAATTGGAGTTTAAAATTTTCAACATTCTGGCCGCAATAATTTTTCACTTTTGCTTCTATGGAAATAATGGCATCTTGATAATTTTCATCTAATTTGCTACTAATAAAAAAATCTCTAATATGAACTTTTGGAGTAGAATACATATACACATCCCTGAAAATTCCACTGAATCTCCACATATCTTGATCTTCGAGATAAGAACCATCAGACCATCGATAAACCTCAACTGCGATGATATTATCGCTAGGTTTCACAAAATCAGTTATTTTAAATTCTGCTGGAGTCATACTCCCTTGACTGTATCCCACATTCTGTCCATTTATCCATAAATAAAAGGCAGATTTAACCCCATCAAAGTGAATAAAAATCTCTCTCCCGTCCCAATTTTCTGGAAGTTCAAATCTTTTGCGATAAGAACCTACTGGATTATAATTATGATCTATACCAGGAATATTTTCCGTATCAATACTATATGGGTATTTTATATTTGTATATATTGGAATTCCATAACCTCTCATTTGCCAATTACTTGGGACATCAATATCATCCCAGTTATTATCATTAAAATCTTCTTTATAGAAATCTATTGGACGATCCATAGGGTTCTTTACCCAATTAAATTTCCAAATTCCATTTAATGAATGAAAATATGGAGATTTTTTACGCGAAATAAAACAAGATTCTTCACTATTAAAAGGTATTAGAGTACAATGAGGTTTTAGTTTATTAATTCCAATAATTCTAGGATTTTCCCAATCAAGTTTTTTATTTAAATCCTTCATTTACATCCTATCTGAGAGTAGATGAGTTTTTTATTTAAGATGAATGAAATAAAGATCTATTGCTATTAATTTTTATTTCGACTATTCTTATACTTGTAATAGAACATAATCAGAGCGATAGTACCAATTATAGCCATAATTATACTCCACCAATATCGATGAATAATACCTCGGACACTGAGGTCAAATATCGCACCTCCTACAATAGGGCCGATTATTTGTGCAATACTGTCTAAAGAAGTAGTATAACTATTTATCCTCCCTTGTATCTTCCTACTTACAGATTGAGAAATCACACTTAAAAGGTTACCCCTTACAGAGGCCGCAGCAAAGCTGATAACAATCAGTAGAGTCATCACAATAATCGCGTCATTAAATAATGCGATAATAGAAAACATGGCTACAAATAGGCTTAATCCCAATAATATCATATTTTTTTCCCCTATTTTTCTTAATACGGGTTTGAAAAAAGCAAAGCGAGTGATTGCTCGAAAAATCCCAGATATCGTGAGAATAAGCCCTATTTCGAATGCTACTAATCCCAGTATACTACTAAGAAATAGAGATATATTAGCCATTAATAATGTAAAAGAAATTGTGTGAAAACCCCATAAGATTAGTAAATATAAAGCATTTTTGTCCTTTAAAATTGAGACCTTTATATTTTGCTCTTTCTTACCACGCTCTCTTAATTCCTCAGGCCACGACTCCTCTAATAATACCAAGGTCAAGATAATTGTAGTTAGAGATAAGAGTGATGCAAGCATCCCGGGACCAATAATCCCCAAGAACTCAAACAAAATTCCTCCCAATCCAGGTCCAATAAGAGAAGAAAGGACATGGGCGACACCTATATTTGCCATCTGAACACCTCTATCTTTTGGAGGGACTACATCACTGATAATCGCTTTCGCTATCGGAAAATTACCCCCAAATATACCATCAATAACTCTTGAAAGAAAAATTAATAAAAGTGAATTTGAAAAGGCTAACATCAAAAACGCGGATAATGTCCCGAATTGAGATATTAACAGCATTGGTTTTCGTCCATAAGAATCACTTAACCTCCCCCATAAGGGCGCAAAAAAAAGTGTAAACACCGCATTTACCGCAATTATAATCCCAATGATTGAAGGAGTTGTGTTGTAAATCTCTATAAATGAGGGAAGAAAAGGAATAATAAGATAAAATCCTAAAATATCAATAAAAACAGCAGCCCATAATGGAAATAGTCGTGGATAACTTACGACTTTATCAATTTTTGTGTCTTTCCATTTTGATTCTGAAAGATCTTCCGCCAATCCCTAATCACCAAATGAAACGTTTATATAATAATATTAGAAGTTTTTAGTATCTGTAATAGTTTTCGAAATTGCGTTTTGGTTGGAAATACAAGATTTTACAAAAAATTTTTATTTATTCATTATAGGTCTTAAATGGAAAAGAAAATTTGAATAATATAATAAGATTTAATCTTTCAAGAAATCCATGATATACTGATTAACTTCAGGAGCTTTTTCTCTTGGGGATTCATGACCCGCATTTTCAATAACGATTAATTTACTATTCGGTATTTGTTCATGTATTCTCTCATTCATTATTTTTGGGGTTTGTCTGTCCTTATCCGCGGTTAAAATTAATGTTTCAGCTTCTATGCTGGGCAAATCATCATACGCATCGTAAGTTCCAAGGGCATGGGCTTGATTTTTGATATCTTGGGGTCTTGATGGGTTCGTTTTACTGATTTCAATTAGATCATTCGCTGAAAAGAGCCCGTAAAATACTTTATCTGGATTGTTCTCCATCTTTTTTCTAAATTTCCGATCAAATCCCATTTTAGCACCTTCAAAATATGCTTCCCTTGGGTTTTCTTGCATTCTGTAGTATTTTGAAATCTGTGATTCCTTATACATTTCTAATCCTGTTTCATCGCCCGGCCATTGGGGTAAGGTATTAATGAGTATTAGTTTTTCCAATCGTGCTGGATAATTAATGGCAAAAGTTTGGACAATCATGCCTCCCAATGACCAGCCAAGAATATGAGCTTTTTCAATTCCCAGATGGTCCATTAATCCTGCGATATCATCGGCAAACATCTCCATTTTATATGGCTCATCTGGACGGTCAGATTTTCCTGCGCCTCTATTGTCAAATCTAATTACTTTAAAATGTTCAGCTAAAGGTTCGAATTGCGCGATCCACACTTCTTTATCCGCTCCGAATCCATGGACCAATATCAAGGGCTCTCCTTCCCCCTTAACTTCATAACAAATTTTAATTCCATTAATTTCAGCAAATTTTTCTTCGCTCATAGATAAATTTATGTTAACTTTTTATTATAATTTATTAGTTTAGTGTTAATTTTTCAGAAATTCGATTAATAATTTATTTACTTCTGGGGCATGTGATAAATGGAGGAAATGCCCAGAGTTTGTTATAATTTCAATTTTACTATTTGGGATTCTCTTTTGGATTTTTAACATCGATGATTTCGGAGTTAATCGATCATGGGAACCAGAAATTAATAGCGTCTCGTGTTTAATATTCTCAATTTGGTCTAAAATATCATGAGATCTTAACGTATAGCTTAAATTCTCAATATCTTGAGGAGTGGAAGGATTTTTTGTGGTTTCTTCAATTAAATCATTTGCTGAAAATATACCATAAAATTTCTTGTCGGGATTCATTTTCATTTTCTTTCTAAAATCCTTATGGAATAGTAGACGAGATTTTTTCCAAAATGATTTTTCCGGATCTCTCTTAAGCTCTCTGATCTCTTCCAATCGTCCTTTTTTGATTAATTCTGCGGTTTGTTCATCTGGTACCCGCGGATTAGTAGTCATTAGAACTAATTTATTTACTTTATTTGGGTATTTTAAAGCAAAATATTGTGCTATCATCCCTCCTAACGATCGTCCAATAATATGTGCTGAATCCATCTCTAATGAATCCATTAATCCCGCGATATCATCGGCAAGCATTTCCATAGTATACGGCATATCTGGTCTATCTGATTTACCAACCCCCCGCAAATCCACAGCAATTACTTTAAAATACTCGCTTAGATCTTCTATTTGAGAATTCCATGTTTCTTTTTTTCCCCCTATTCCGTGAATTAAAACAACGGGACTTCCTACTCCTTTTTCAGTATAGCAAAGTTCTAATCCATTTATATTGGTGAATTTTTCGGTCATATTCTTATATTAAATATTAACTCCTTTATTATGCAAAATTATCTGCTATTATTATTCTTGTAGAAAATTTTTGATTAATTCATTAATTTTTGGAGCTTTTGAGATAGGTGATCCATGTCCTGCTTTTTTTATTATTACTAATCTACTATTAGGTAACTTTTTATGCATTTCAATCATTTGAGAATGGGGTAAAATTCTGTCATTCTCTGCACCAATTAATAAAATAGGACGTTTAATTGAGGATAATTTATCGATGAGATTAAAGTTCTTAAAGGAATAACCTTGATTTATAAGATCTTCCTTGTTAATTGTTCTATCTCTGAATTTATTGATTAAATCATTTAAGGTAAATAGATTATAGAACTTTTTTGTAGGATTCTTCTTCAGTTCTCTTCTGAAACTACTATGAAATAAAAACATCGCGTCATTCCAAAATACTTCCTCTGGATTGACATTTTTAGTACTTAATGAATTTAGTGAGGATTGAACAATAATTTCTCCCATTTCTCCTGAATAATGGGTATTTATGAGGATTACCTTATTTACCATCTCGGGATAAGAGACTAAAAACTGTTGGACAATCATCCCGCCTAGACTTCTGCCCGCAATATGCGCCTTTTGGATGCCTAAAAAATCCATTACCGATTTTAAATCTTGTACAAAAGTTTCCATCTTGATTGGTTGGTTAGGATGATCTGACTCTCCCGAACATCTATTATCAAAATAAATAATTTTGAAATATTTACTCAGCTCTATAACTTGAGGCAACCAATCTTCTTTCTGTCCCCCATATCCATGAATTAGAATTAAAGGATATCCGCTTCCCGATATCTTATAACATAGTTCTATTCCGTTTACTTGAGCTTTCATATCTGCCATAAATAATATAATTAAAACTAAAAATTTCTAATTGTAGAAATTTAATGTCGAATATTTTTAATATCTAATTAATTGGGAAAAACTGCCTTCCAAGCTAAAAGTCTTATCTTTCACAAATTAGATGTCCACAATAACTACACCTTCCAAAATCATCGATATTTGATAGGTTTATATTAAAACCAGATCTTTCTATAACCAAGTGCCCACAATTAGGACAAATTGTATTAGAACCTTTCTTACCATAGATATTTCCTAAGTATACATAATCAAATCCTGCAGATTTTGCCATTTCAAACGCATTTTCGAGAATATTTATCTCTGTTGATGAGGTAAAACTATGTTTTTCTGATTTGAAATAAGGAAAAGCACGAGTAAAATGTATTGGTGTTGATTTACCCAAACTCTTCTTTATATGTTCGATGATATTTTGAATTATAATTTCGTCAGTGTTAAAACCTTCTATTAATAAATTGGTAATTTCCACATGTACATCATTTTGGACAAACAGTTTAGCATTTCTCCAAATTTTGTCATTATCCGCCCCACAAAATCTCTTAACCATCTCTAAATCTCCTTTAATATCGATATTAATCGCGTCCAGACCGTTATCTATTAGGTCGTTAGCAACATCTTCCGTCATATAACCATTCGATACATAAGTAGTATAAAGCCCTTCTTTTTTTGCCAATTTAAACACATCTAAAGAATATTCAAATAATAAAGTTGGTTCATTAAAGGAAATGGAGATTCCTTCGCAATTATTTTCAATGGCTTTTTCTATTAAATCTTCAGGAGATAAATAATATTTCACATTTCTTACTTTATCTTTAATAAGTATATCGGGGTGAGATAAATGATAATTTTGGCACCAGAAACAACTAAAATTACATCCGTATGTTCCAACAGTATAGGCGGTAGAGCCCGGGTGGAAATTGTAGAAGGGTTTCTTTTCAATAGGATTAATTGATTCTGCGAGTATGTTTCCATAATTTATAGAGTGGATTTTACCGTCCATATTCATTCGGGTTCCACAAAACCCAGTATTTTCATTCATTATCTTACATTTCCGTTCACAAATCAGACATTGAGTAGTTTTTTCATCAATTTTATTCTGATATATACTTTTCTTTATAAATTTTTGATGGATGGAATTCATATCACTCTCCTTGATTATAAAATTGCATTTCAGAGATTAAATATTATATGTATAGAAAATATTTGATTCCTGGTTTCTTTTTCTCACATCAAAAAAAATATATATAGAAAGCTATCGAATTAATAACTATGTTCAATTGGATTATATTAGTATTTTACTTTTTGGATATCAATAATTTCATTACTATCGAGCAAATATTAATTATAAACTTGCCGCTTTTGCTTTTTTCTCGAGGAATCTATATTCTTTTATTCCTTCTGAAATTTCGCGAAGAATATAATACGGGATTAAGTGATAAAGAAAAATCTGAAGTGAAGAGCATCGCTATATATCACATCTTAAAGGAAATAGGAATTATTTTCATTGGTATAATATATTATCCTCTTGTCGTTTTTATTTTCTTCTATTCTTTAATGAGAGCAATAAATCTTATTGAAATCATAGGAAAATCAAGTAGGAGTAATAAACTCGAATTCATAGGGAAAACACTTCTCTTTATATTTCCTATAGTGGGAATTCTTTTTTTTGGTCTTATGAATGAATTATACCCTCTTATTGCCGTTTCTCTTAGTATTCTTTATGCTCTTTATAAATTCAAGAGGAATCATTTATCAAATCTGATCAAATATATTGAAAAATATAATACTAAATTCTTAAATAGACGGGGTAAGTCAGGAAAAATTATAAAAATTATGGGGCTCTCTTTTCTAATTACATTTCCTTTCTCCTTTATTATCGTCGCTGGTGTATATAGTCCCCCTGAGAAAATAACTGTTATGGTTAAAATGAGCGACGGCGTCGAATTAGCTACCGATATTTACCTTGCTCCTGGTTCATTTGGAGCCTCTAGACCTGTTATTTTGGTCAGAACACCTTATGGAAAGGATTTGATGGGTGAATACTATGGTTTGCTTTATAATACTCAGAACTATCATATGGTCGTCCAAGATTGTAGGGGGACATATGATTCTGGAGGGAAAGATGATTTCATCATCTTTATGGAGGCATATCGAGATGGAAATGAAACCTTAAATTGGATCCTCGAACAAAGTTGGTGTAATGGAAAAATTGCGAGTGTGGGACCATCAGCACTCTGTATCAACCAATATTATTATGCAGGAATAAATCCTGATGGTCTTGTGGGCCAATCGTTAATGATTGGTACTCCAGATCTTTATAAAACTAGCATATATCAAGGTGGAGCTCTAAAGCAGAATTTAGTTATCGAATGGATAAAGGGAGTAGCACCAGATAATTATGAATATCAACTTCAAACAATAATTGACCACCCATTAAAAGATTACTTATACAATACCACATCTCTTTTTATGGAAGCGGGCCCTAATTTCGCAAATGTAAGTGTTCCTGCACTTCATGTAGGGGGGTGGTATGATCCATTTCAGCAAGGAACAATAGATGGCTATATAGGTTATAATGAAAAATCCCGCGCTAAAGGAAAACAACTATTAATTATGACTCCTTCAACTCATGGATTACCTGGGGAGGGAAAATGCGGAGAAATAATATTTCCTACAACTAATTATAATGGATTTAATTTATATTTTGATTGGGAACAGAGATTATTGGAGCATGTTTTACTAGGGACTCCCTTTGATTGGTCTGATAACAGAGTTGCATACTATTTAATGGGAGATGTTGATGATGAGACGGTTGATGCCAATAAATACAAGTTTGCAAAAGACTGGCCTATACCTCATACTAATGATACTTGGTATCTTAATTCAACTGAAACAATAGGATTAGTAAATAATTCGAGACCATCAATCAATGTAAATCACTCATACCTATTTGATCCTCGTGATCCAGTTCCTACCGTAGGAGGGAATAATTTACTGCTAAATTCGGGGGCTTACGATCAACAAGAAGTGGAGTCAAGAGATGATGTGTTAGTATTTACTTCTGCTTATCTGGATGAACCGTACACAATTGTAGGAAAAATATGGGCGGAATTAGATGTCATGTCAAATTGCACTAACACCGATTTTACAGTTAAATTATGTGATGTGTATCCCGATGGAAGATCTATATTAATAGCAGATGGAATTATTAATGCCGCCAGAAGGGATGGTTTTAATCAAACAGCTCCTGATTTAAATCTAAATGGTGTCGAAAAAGTCATTATTGATTTATGGTCTACAGCATATCAATTTAATACGGGACATAGAATCAGGGTATCGATATCAAGTTCAAATTATCCGCGTTTTGGAATTAATCCCAATACGGGAGAGGAACCGAAGTTGTATCCATATCAATATCTTCAAAGAACCATTGCTAATAACACTATATTAACTGGGGGTATCTATAATTCGTCAATAATTCTACCTCGATTAATATAAAGTCAAATATTTTTTATATTTTTTTTCTTAATTTGAAAACTTGTGTTTTTAATTTATAGATCAAATCAATTTCCTCAAATCTAATAAAAAAACTAACATCAAGTGAATATAAGTTATTTCCATCTAAGTAAAGAAAAAAAGAGAATTAAGGAATGATGATTACTTCGAAATAATCTAATACAATGAAGATTAATGATATAAATTCAAAAAATATCCAGATGTTGCGCTTCATACTTCTCAATATTTTGAATGCTTTACCAGAATAATTTATGCTATTATAAATGATTATCAAAACCCATGCGCTTATGAGAAATGCGAATGGGAGCGCAAGGATTAAAAAGTTTTTTCCTACATCATCTATTAGATATTTATAACCGAGAAATGCAAAGGCGATTATTACTAAGGTAAATCCAAGTCCAAAAGAGTATTCTGCAAATGTAACAAATCTATAAACCTTTTCCTTCTCAAAATCGCTCTGTTTTATTTCAAATTTCGCTTTAGAATTAGCGGAAACAGAATTAACAAATAAAATAAACCCAATCATTAGTAGAAAGGTCGCTGTAATTATCCCGTTGCTGGGACGATTAGGCCAGATTAGTGCTAAGATGGTTAAGACTATTCCTATCATCGTAGTTGATAGCACGATCCAATCTTTTACATTAATTTCTTCTTCTTTTGAGCTCACATTTATCACACCAGATTAGTAGAGTATTATAGATTTTAAATCATTAGTTCTTATTTAAAGTTTTACAAAATAGTAAGAGTATGGTAAAAACACTTAATATTTGAGGATGGATTTCAATATAAATATTTTTGGTTAATTAAAAAATTCCTTAACCACAATTTTTGAAAATTGAACTAATTTTTCCCCAAGATCAGTTTTTTGACTTGAATTTGCCAAAATCCAAAATTTACCATACAATTTTTCCAAATATTCCCCTTTAGCATCAATAGAAAACGCAAAAACGTTAAAGCGCTTTCTTACGTCTTGGATTTCACCTTCAGCATCTTTTAATCCATAACTCCGTCCTGCTGGTTGTCCGTCCGAAATTACTATTATCATCTCATTCCCATCCAATTTCGAAGCTTCATGTTTCAGTGATATTCCATCTAAATTAGAATTGATATTTTGATGACATCCGAACAAATCAAATTTATTTAGATCTGCCTTTTCATTAAAATCTTTTACTAAAATGTTCCTAGCATCAAAAATTCCCGCAAATAAGACAATTCGTAATAACGCGATATCTTGTAATGCTTCACACAATAATATCATCGCGATTTTTGCCGATTCTAATTTTTTGCCTTTCATACTCCCACTAATATCAACCATTAGTAATATTTTCAACGTCTTTTGATTCAGTTTCCTTGTAAAGCATTTTTTATATGTATAATTACTCGTAATTGCTTTAATAAAGCTTTTATTTAACCTACCTATATTTTGATGAGTATCAATTTCTTTTTGATTATGTAAAGTACTAAATATAAGCTTAATTCTATTGATCAAATTTTGATGTTCTGTTAAAATTTCTTTATACGTTATTTTTATGGGATTCATATATTCATCTTGTATATTAGTTTCTATTACTTTACGATTGTATTTTTTATCGTTATCCTTTTTTTGGTTCTCGAGAGCTTCTAATCTAATAAATCTCTCCTTCATTTCATCATTAGATTCCTCAATTAAATCTATGATATTATTTAAAAATTGTTTATTGGGAGAATCTTTATCTGAATCATCTTCCCCATCAATTATATAAATACTTTCCTCTTCGTCCCTTTTTTGTTTAAAATTTTTTGATTGATTTGATTCCGTCTCATCAATATTCAATTCTTTAGATTCTAATTTATCGTTAAAACTATATTCCGAATCAATATTTTCTAATGGATTTTCAAATTTCTCCGATTTTATCTTATTATTTTGGTTTTCCTCTTCTAAGTTTTCTAAATGTTCTAACAAAATTTTTAGGTCATCGTGAGATAAATCATTTTTCTCAAGGGCTTTAATTGTATCTTCACTAGTTTTTTCAATATTGGACTTTTCTTTTTTGTCCTCTTCAAACGAAAAATTTTCCAAATGGGAGACAAATTCTTTTCCATCCTCAAAAATGGTTATAGGATAAGATCTTTCAAAATCCTCATCTTCAATATAGAATGGATCCGCCATTTTGTTAGCTTCCTCTGGAAGGGAATATTCGATTTCCTCCTCCTCTTTCTTTTTAATTTCGGTAGTGACTTCATCATCAATGATAATATAATCTGAGCTCTTGCTCTTTCCCTCTATGGTCGATCTCTTAGCTGAGTAATGTGATCCAGATCTTTGTGTTCTTTTTACAATAACTTTTTTTCTTTTAAAGTATTTTTTAAGAATTTTACAAAGTTGATCACTGATAATTATGGATGTATTTGGAGTAAGAGATTTTAAGAGGAGCTTTTTCATGGTTTTAATCGTCTCCCAATCCTCCTTTTCCATTGCTTTAGTCGGAAAAACAGGTTTCAGTTGAAAATCTGGGTAATCTTCCATAAAGAGGTTTATATAGAGTAGTATATCTCCGTATAATTGCATTTTCTTTTTAATTTCTGGCAAAATCTCGAGCGTGTACTTTCTTAGATAGTTATAAAATCCGGGGAATCTACCCTTGTTTATCATGTCTATTCTCACATCTTCTACAACGTTTACAATTTTTTTCACAACATTTTGCGGTAGAGCATATTTTTTTGATAATGATTTAGCAAGATTGATAAAGGAAAGCTCAAAAGAACCATATCCAATATGACCGCTTTCATGAGCGATAAATCCTTGAGAATAAGTAAGATTTTTCTTAAATTTAACGGGTATGTATATATATGGTCCATCAGTGTAGATTAATGTTGTCTGTATATATTGGATCTTAATCTTTCTTCTCCCGCTTATCCGTTTCGCGAGATTTGTCAAAGCAGTTAGATCCGTATAGAAATCTGGTTCGTATATATTAAATATTCCTTCCATCTTAATCAAGCAATTTGGGTTTAAAGTTTAAAAAAATAAAAATTGTGAAGAAATCTGAAATAATTAATTGAGTCCACATTTACTTCGTAAAAAGTGCCCTAATTCCCGGTTCTTATTGGAATATAGCCACTTGATATACTTTAATGTGAGTCTTCCAGCATATATATGTGTTTTACCTGTTCTTCTTTGGTATTCTTCATTCCATCTATATCTTTCAGTAAGTCTGAAAAATTGCTGCAATTCCCTTTTATGATTTTTCCATAACCAATAAATAGACTTCCACAAGATGCCACCTTTTGGTTTGATAAGGGTGTCATTTCCATAAACATCTAAATAATGGTTAATTGATTGTCTCATCTCTTGAATAATTCTCTTTTCTGTAGAATTTTTAGGTTTAGTTTCATTTGGAGAATGCTTTTTAGTGTCTTTTCCTAATAAGATATCTTTTAGTTTCTCTTCGAACATTTTTCCATCCAGTATCATTGCGATTGATTTTCTTTCTTCTTTATTTTCTCCGAGTTTATTTATGATAATATTTTCAATATTTTCCCTTAGATATTTTGGAGGCATTTTAGAAACTATATAGCAAAAATTCACGATTAATCTAGTTGAAAAGATTTTAGTCAATGAATAATCTTCAATCGCTTGTTTCCTAATTTGTCGAGCAGCATCGACTACTAATTCCGCTAAGGATTTCTTACAATTCGCTATTTTTGTTGCGATCTGTACTTCTTTTTGCTTTTCTGGATATTTAATTTCTGGACACACGACAAATCGATCTTCAAAAGCAGATTGAAGTTGAGATACTCCGATAACCCCTTTATTCATCGTACCTATGATGATCAGTTTACTCTCAGAATTTAGTTCAAATTTTTCAAATCCTTTTGAAATTAGATTAATATGATTTTCAGAAAGGAGAGAATTAAGAGAAATTTGTTCACTATCTCTTATAGCATTTATTTCATTGATTATAATAAAGGATATTCTATCCTCATTGGCAATTTGTATGGCTTGTGTTAACGGCCCATAATTGAACGTTGTGCCTCCTTGTATTAATTCCCAATATCCTTCAAGATCACGACGATCCAAATCAGGGGAGCCGTCGATAATGAAGTATTGAGACTTGAATCGTTTTGCCAAAGAAATAGCAAGTAGAGTTTTTCCGGTACCGGGAGGACCATAGAGTAAAATTCCAGTACAACTTCCTGGTTCGACCGAATCAATTAGGGTATGAAGATAATCAAATTCATTTTCTTGCTGAATATATGTAAGGCTTTTATTTTCTTTTGATGCTAACATATTCTCTTTATCTTTATTGGATTTTTGAATATCAGATATTTATATAAGATTGATTGAACTGTCTTATGGCTAATTTAGAGGATAATTCAATTCTTAGATGATTATATATGCATTTTTGATGGGGTATTAAAACTACGATAAAAAATTTCTAAAAAGAGAAATGCTCAAAAAAGATCATCTATCTTGTATTTAACACCCTCATCATCAATAGAAAAAATTTTCGATATAATTTCCTAATGAGAGCGGAGCTAAATGCAACTCTTATTAATTTAAGGAAGGTATGATCGCTTGGTTTAAAAGTACTTTTTTCTTCATCATAACTAACTTTCTTAATGTAAAAGTTTGGTTTAAAAAGAGAGATGATCCATTCATATGTAATTATCGCAATTATATCCCAAGCTCGTTCGATATGATCATTTGGATAATTTAATTCCTCGCCTATTGCCATTCTCACAATTTCAATTATATGAAAGATATCGATCTTACTTCCCAAAAGTTCTCTCGTTGCCCATAAAAGATATATGCAACCTCCACAATAAGAGATTAACGCTTGGGCACCAGTATTTTCGGCTTCCTCGAACTTTTTGATACCTTCATAAATGATGTCAAAAGGTATTGATATGTTTCTTACCCACGAAGCCCCGGCCCCAAATCCACAGCATAATGAATCTTGTTTATTATGCTCCATTTCAATTATTCGACAGCCACATTTTTTAACAATCTCTCGGGGAGCTTCCCAATATTTTCCGTTCGAAACTTTCGAATAACAGTTATCGTGAACAGTAACTGTAAGATCTAGCTTATTGTTTATAGCAAGTTTTCCTGAATTCATCATATGTAGCATCCAATCTTGAAAACTCTCAAATTGTTGTTTATGTTTCACTCGCATTTCTTTGGGATGGACTTCTTGATATATATACTGAACTGCATCTAAAGTTGCGACAATCTTTTTATTGTCCCATCTATCAAAATCTTTCTTAGTTTTTTGGGCAATTTTTTGGACTACATCCAGAAAGCCACCTTGATATAAATAAGCCCCTCCTTCCCAATGATCGATGAGATCTACGGGGGAAAAATACTCCAATAGTTTACTCCCTCCAATTATAAAAGGAAATAGATGAGTATAATTTCCTATTAATAATATTGGTTTGCTTGGATCGGGATAATTAGAAATCCAACGCAATATCCACCGTTTTTCAGTAGTTGATAAAAAAATATTTAACAACTGCCAAATATTTGGTTCCCTTGTTGGGCAAACGAATGTATAAAGCGAGGGAGCGCCTCTAATATAATATAAATCATTCCAGCGCCCAAGAATTAATTGATAGGGATTCGCATCCTCAGGACAATAAATATTACATGAAAAGCAAGTGTTGCATTTAAAAAGAACCTCACTTGTTTCTTTTCCTTCTATTAATCTTTTTATTTCTGTTTTCGATTTTTCAATAGGATATTCTAATACAGGACATTTATGAAGGCATATTCCACATCTGGTACAAGCATTTTCATTAAATCCAGATAATCTTTTAGTCTCAACCATTTTTTCTCATTTCCAATTGATCAAAATTTATTTTAAGCGAAATAATGAAAAGAAAAATAATTATAATTTTACCACGCTTCTTTATATACGGGAGGATCTTCGGGGATTTCTTCAATCTTAAAACTTTTTCTTGATAATAGTTTTGGCATTTGATTTTTCATAATCCCCCAGAAAAAAGCATTTGCCCGTTCTTTCTTCATCTTTTCTGTTAAAGCGGGTTCTTCACCAATAGCTTTTTGTATTAATTCAATTATATGATAAATTTTCATATTTTTCCTAAAATATAATTTCTGAGCAGTAGTTAAGGTTGCTAAACAACCCGCACAATATACACAAATTGCATCTGCTCCCGTTTTTCTAAAATCTTTGAAATTTCTAAATGAAGAACGCATAATACTTAATGGGCTATATGAAGAATCGACTGAAAATCCTCCACCTATTCCACAACATCTCATATCTTCTCTACAGGCGTCAATTTCAATAATATGACATCCAATCTTTTTTAGAATTTTTCTGGGTAAATCCATGTATTTTTCGCCAAACATTTTAGCATAACAGGATTCTTGAATCGTCACAGTCAAATCAAGGGGATTTTCTATTGAAATCTCTCCTTCTTTGATTTTATCCCATAGAAATTGAATATAGGACTTAATTTCATCAAATTCATAGGTTAAGCCGTAATGAGGGAGAATATTTCTAAAAACATTGGTTCCGGCTGTGCATAACACTAAAAGGTTTTTGGGTTTTAAAATGTTAAACCATTTATCCAAACGTGTAGTGACTTCTTTTAATTTATCCTCAAAACCCGTTCTAAAGAGAGTTTCACCACAACAATATTCTAATCTCCCACGTATTTCTAAATCTTTAAGGAATGAGGCTTGAGTCAATTCAGCAAAAGTTATTACATTACAACCCGGATAAGTTAGGGTATCTCCTTCTAACGGTTCTAAGCTAGCCCATTCTGCTACAAGATCTTTTGTTTTATCTGGGAGGTGTTCCATAACATAGCTGCGAAAGTTAGGATACTGAGGATAGTGCGTTATATAATATTTTGCTCTTTTTTTCAGTCCTTTTTCTTTATATAATTCATTCCACCGTTGTAAGATTAGACTAGCCGGATGAGCGTTTTCAGGACAGTAGAAATTGCAAGTAAAGCAACTCTGGCAATCGTCAAGGATCTTTTTTGTTGGATCTCCATTAATTAGTTTTTTCATTTCATTGATGGCTTCTTCCCTTGATAAATCCATTATTGGACAATTTATCAGACATTCTGCGCATAAATGGCATTTCTCTACATTAAAAGGATCAAAAAAGCTGATATCGATTGGCTCTATTTTTTCTTTCATTTTAATTCATTCATAAGGTAGCTTAATCTTAAGTTTTACCATTATATGACTAATTAGACAGAGAGAAATAAAAATTTTTAATTTTTTTTCCTTAAATATCTTACATTTTTAATAATGAATATTGTTTCAGATAATTATGAGTAAAGGATTTAAACTACTAAGATTGGAATATTTGTTTACTGTCTTGATCCCGCTCTTTATCGCTATCTATTTGAATGGTTATGATATAATTGATAACATCCAAATAATTGGTGGATTTGCATTTTGGGCAATAACAGGAAATACATTAAATGATTTTAAAGATATGGATAATCCAGATGATCAAGAAACTCAAGAGCGAGTAGAAGGCTATTCTAAAAAGGAAATAGCCGTTCTGTCTATTGGGTCATTTATATTGGGCAGTGCTTTGTTTTATTATCCCATTTTAGATAATTATATCTTATTATTCTATGTTAGTGCGACAGCCCTGATGGTGGTTTTATATTGCCTATTTTTAAAACCGTTACTGGGAATAAATTGGATTTTATTGGGAATTTCTCATATATGGTTTCCCTACTTTATAATTAAATTAAATATCTCTAATTCCAACATACTTTTTCCTCCACTAGAACTATTTGAATGGTTTTTCCTAGTATCCGCCTCACTCGTGGCATTGTCTGGTAATATTATTCATGAAGTAATAGATAATGACGCAATAACGAAGTTAAGTAATCGAAGCCAGCAAATAATCATCTGGGGGGTTTCTTTAGTTGCTATAATATTCAGCATCTTTTCCATAATATCATTTCCCCAAGAATTATTTCTTTTTACCCCTGCTCTAATTATTCCCTTAGGGGTTATATATATGGCACGTTCGAAAGAGAACCTCCCTTATAATGCAACCTCGATTAAAGATATAGGTATCATAATAGGAAATCTTCTCTTAGCGTTTGTGATTATAATTCTAATATAATTCAACGGATATTGGAAAAAGTTTACTTTTTTCAGATAAAATTCATAATAATTAAGGCTATAAAATAAAACATAAGGAAATTTCCAATTAATATCCCAACATCTTTAACTCCTTGAGTTGATTCTGTTGGTCGTCTAAAGGTAAAAATGGTACCTAGGGGAACAAATAGAAAGGGAAGAAAGTAATAGTCTTGAATAAGAACAAACGCCCATCCAGCCAATATTAAAGTCAAGATGGAAAATATCCAGATTACTATTTGGCATTGCCTTAAGCTCAAATGTTTACGAATCGCATCATTATCTATAACCTCGTGAACAATTTGTCCCAAGACTGCGAAGGTGAAAAAAGCAATCAAAAAAATCAACTCCCCAAATTCAATTGAAAAAATCCCCGCATCCACTTTTATCATGAAATAGGGTAAGATTACATGAGACGTTGCTAAAAAGATTTGATTAATAATAGGAATAGGTTTAATCCATAAGCAATAGGTTATTACCATAATAACTACAATTCCAAGAAAAATTGCATTAATATAATTCTCTAGGCAAGTCCTCAAAAGAAGGGCAATCCCAAATATTAAACTTCCTAACCCAATTGTAAATATTTCTCTTGGATGATATCCCTCCACTCTTCGCATTGTTTCCTTTTCTTCTGGATCCTTCATATCTATCATATCATTCCAAGTATTTCCAGTTATCGCAAGTAATCCAAAACCGAAGAGAATGTCAATGTATTTGAGAGGTGTGAGATTATTTAGATATATTGCAATTAGGAGTGGAACAATTACACTAAATAAATAATCTAATCGCAATAGATTAATTCTTCTTGCCATATTCGAGAAAGTTCACAGAGTATTATAATGAAATATTTAATTTTTGCTATAAATTTTATTATACTTTTTTTCACTTAAAGAGATAGATGGCTGGGTAAAATATTATATCAACTACGATAAATAGATAATATTATATTTGTAAAACCTTAACTAGAAATTAAAGCTTTAATGTAAGAGTGAATTTTTGATTTTATGCCAGATACAGAAAATAATAAGAATGAGAATGGTTCTAAACTCTCACTTGAATTAATTCCTTGTTCTCGATGTGGAAATCCTTTTTTTAGGGATCCTAAGTCTGAGAGCGATGATGTATGCGAAAACTGTATCAAATTAGAACAGAGAAAGCGGCAGTTGCAATTGGGTGTGTTTGATAAAGTTATAGAGGTAGAAAATGCTATGGAAGAAAGTATTAATGAAATGAAAAATCAGTTAACTGTTTCACGAGGTAAATTTAACAAAGACTTTTTCTTAAAAAAGATCAAAAATCGCTCCCAAGCCCTCAATAAATCAATCGAACTTATAGAAAAAATAGAAGAGACGAATGATGAGAAATATATTGAGGAATATAAAGCCTTATTCGAGGAAATGAAAAAAAAATATTCTTAAATATTCTTAAATAGTATTTAATTTGATTATTAAATTTCTCCTTTTAGGTTAGAAATATAGCTAGGTAAAACATAGGGATTTCATTCCTCTACTCATTTGTGCTTTTCTTTAAAATTTAAACCATAAGTTTTTAAAAGATTAATAAGCATTTTTCATAGGAAAGCCGTGTAACAATAAAATTCCAAATAAATTCAGAATCGAGTTGATTGTAAATAGAATTTTTCGATTTTTTCTATTCTTTTGCAGAATGGTTTTTAGATAATATAGGGACCTTTATATCTTCTTTAATTACTGTTGCGATCGGATGGGCAATAATTTATATAGTTAAGAAGCAAATTAAGCGTCAACGAAGAAAAGAGAAGATTGATGAGTCCACCGCCAAAAATATGAATCGACTCTTTAAATTAGTGGTTTATATCATTGTCTTAACGATTATTGCGATTCAATTTGCGGAAACGTTAAGTCTATTTACTGGGTTGATAACAGTCTCAGCTGGTACCGTGATTGGGTTCGCATCTATGAATACCTTGGGTAATCTTATTGCGGGAATTATTATCATCGCCAGTAAACCATTCAAAGTAGGAGATAGAATTTATTTTTTAAATCGTATTGCAGATGTAATTGATATTAAACTTATTTATACTCTATTAGAAGATATTGATGGAGTGAGGATCTCAATCCCGAATCAAAAATTGATTAAGGAAGAGATTCAAAATTTTGGAAGCCATAAAATACTACGAAGGGAAATTTTTATTACTCCTGGATTTGATGTGGATCCAAGATTGGTAGAGAAAGCTTTGATTGAAGCCGCAGAAAAGTTTGATAATATCCTTCAATATCCTGAACCACGGGTGGATGTATATGAGTTTCTCGATAACGCCGTTAAATATAGGTTAATTGTATTCATAAATAATAGTAAAATCATTCCCAGATTCGATTATCAATTAAAAAAAGCGGTTTACTATACATGTGAAGATTATAAGATTGATATTCGCACTCCAGAATTGATAGAAATGAATGAAGCCAGATTTGATCAAGAACCGTTTAATCCAAGGAAATCAGCATGACTTGGTTTTTAATATCGCTCAAATCTTTAGAATAAGGTATTTGTTTCTAGTAATAACTATTTTTTCTCCAAGATCATACCAACATTATACATGTTTTCAGTATTTCCTAATTTAGCATCTAGTTTCATTATGAAAGCTAAAATATGATTAATAACATTCCATACCAATCTGAAAAAGAGGTTTTGCTTGTAGTAAGTTCTTAATCTAATAATATTTTCCTCAGTTTTTTCAGGAAATTTTGCTTGAATTTCAGTGAGTTTGAATAGAGACCCATAAACTCCAAATAATTTGATAATTCTCAAATTGCTTTTTTCAAAAAGAGCTACTAATTCATTTATTTCATATCTTCGAAAATGACCAATTAATCTATCTTGTGGAGTATACTTGTTCATACTATATGGAACTGTGACTATTAATTTTCCCTTTTTTTTTAAAACTCTACTAAGCTCTCTAATGGCTTTTTTATCATTCCGAATGTGCTCGAGAACGTCCAAAATACATATTAAATTAACAGA
>WJIN01000109.1 GCA_014730295.1 Promethearchaeota archaeon
GATTAAAAAAATAATAGAATAGTTAAAAACTTGTTTTTTCGTCAATTTTTCCATTGCACAAGTAGGATCTAATACAAGAATGCCGATTAGGTGAACCAAATCGATCATATTTCAATAGAATTGTGGAATCTGAAAAAATCGCCTATTTAAGGTATCTATTAATTTTGTGAATTTTTAGAAATCTCTTTATTAGGAAATTTATCCTATTATACATTATATTAATATTTTCAAATTTGGTTAATCTAGAAAGAAAAAATACCAACATAATAGAACAAAAATATTGGTAAATCGGCTCTTTCTAATCATGAATTTAATATTAATTTTCTATAGACTCAATTTAGATCTTTTTTCCACAACTAGTCAAAAAAATGAAAAAATGTGGCTTTTAAATAATTTATCAAATAACTAAAATACCAACATTAAAATTGGTAATCATAATGAAAAAGAAAACAATTGCCGCATTAGCCTTAATGCTGATTGTAGCCTATGGATTAAGCTTAGCAACTGCAGGAGTAAGTATTCCAGGTTGTTCTGAAACCTCACCTTAGACTGTGCTAAACTTAACCTAATTATTTTTATTTTTTTTTGATTCATTATCAAATTATTGAAGATTTTAAATGATTTTCTTTTAATCGTTCAGCGGTTATGTTGCTTTATGTTATTACTCTTATGAATTTTTATGAACCCTAGGAAATCATTCACTACTTTTACAATGAAAATGGTTAATTCAAGCCCGGCTGTAAATTTTCACCTAGAATTTTGTTAAATGAGGCAATAATTTTTATATTTTCGTAATATTATACTTAAAGTAAATGGTTAAAATAGACTAATATTAAGCAAGCCAGAGTTATCTTAAAAAATGGCACAGATATTGAATTTAAACTTTTTAAAAAAAATCCCCCAAAATATTGGAAACAAAGAATTATCAAGTATTTTTTTTAGAGTTGTTGATGAATTAAAGATTTTTTTAGATATTAACAGCATTGAAAATAACATTAAAATTGAATTTCAGGAATCTATAAATTCAGAAGATAACAAAAATATTTTAGATTTAGGTGTTTCAAGAACTTTTCTTAATAATAAAATAAATATTCGAATTAGAAAAGATTTCCGAGATTTTCTACCGATAATTATTTTAAGAGAGGCATATCTTACTTTTTTTCCTTTTTCCTTATCCAGAAATGAGAATATTAAAATCTTTATTAATCAAATAGTTGAGCTTCATTTTCAAAAGCTTAAAATAATGGATAAATGGAAAGAGAAAACTTCAGAAAAATATGTTAGTTACGAATATCTCGAATCGCAATATAATACTTTGAAGGATTTTTTTGATTTAAAATTAAAGGAAGAGGAAATAGATTCTGCTGTAAAATTTTTCTTTCAATATTTAAGAAATAATCCCTCTGTATTTGAGAAAGACCATAAGGATTTGTATGATATAATTTTCAAGAATTTTGTTTATAAAACATCTAGATCTATAAACAATGATGATATAATTGAAACAATAAGGATCTTAATTAGAATCTTTTATAGGGAGAAAATTTATAGATTCTTGGTAGATTACAAAAATTTTTTCCTTGAATATAAGAGAAAAAACATCTTAGAGACAGATTTAAGTTTAAGAAATTTCATTAAAAATTTGCGTTGGATTAAGGAATTCACATATATTGGTCCTTCCTATCAAGTAAATTGGCGTTTAACGGGTTTACATGTTTTTTTTTGTTCTTTAAGTTTTAATGCGAATCTCTCAAAAATTGAAATAAATAAGTTTACTTCTAATTTACCCTTTTATTACCAATCTTCCTCCTCTGAGAATAATTTCTCCATCAAGCTCTATGGTTGGTTCATCATTCCTTATAAATATCAAAATGATCTTTTTAGCTTATTTAGAAGATTAAAAAGTTTAGGATATTTGAATGATATTTTATTGATTGAAGAAACAGAACATCATAATTTTTTAAATCTAAATTATTTTAGAGAGAATTTTCAAGCAAAAAAAGGAATAATTGATATAAATCATAGAGCATATGATAAGAAATATGAAATCTTTTTTAAAATGGAATATCTGAAAGCATCTAAAAAAAGAAATTTATCAATATTAGATTTTATAGTACTTGATCGTGTTAGATATTATTCAATAGCGGGATTATCATTTGATCAAAGGAATGAAGCTTTAAAAGCATTAAAATCCGATTTGATTTATGAAATAATAAGTCAAAAAAAAGATATTAAGAATTTAAAAGAATCTGTAAAAAAAATACGAGAAAGTAAGGAAATTCTAACAAAATTCATTACTTTCATAGAAAATAATAAAGATTTTGGGTTTTTCTATATAAAAGAAATCTTAGTTAATCTAATCGATTCTACTGAAAATATCATAGAATTAATTCACAAAAATAATTTAAAAAGACTTTATGACCTAAGGGAGTTGTTAAGAAAAAAAAAGATTTCAAATAATTTAAATCTGAATTTGAGTCTTAAAAACAACACAATTAGAAACCGCATTTTTAAAGATCTTTTTCCAGATTTTTTTACTAACAAAAAAAAATTTATGAAGAAAAAGGAAGAGCTTGAAATATTTAAAAATTTCCTATCTTCTTGCGAAAATCTCAGGATCTACAAACTACAATCCATACTTAGAATTATTCAAGAAAAAAACCTGATTAATCTCATCTTTATTACAAAGGAAGAAAAGTTGGAAAAATCTTATCAGAAGAATATTCTATTAGATTTTAGCAAGGAGGATCTCCAGAAAAAATTGGATGATTACGCATTTAGTGATCCACCCTTGATAAAACCAATATTGATATCCACTATCAGCGTAGGGACTTTTGCAAAATACTATTTGCAAATAGTAACTAAAAAGAATAATAATACATTAGAGATGTGGGATGATATTAAAAGTTATTTTCCCAGAATATTCCATAATTATGGAAATAGTTATTTGTCAGAAACAGATACTTTAAGCACTCACTTATGGCTTTATAATATTACATCTTACGAAAAATTCGAATTTATTTCGATTTTATTTAACCTATTCCAAGGGAACCTTATAAGTCTTCGCCGATTCTTTTTTGATGGATTTTTCAAACCCTATTCCCGTAAGGACTTTTATGATTTTGAAAAGAGCGAATTCTTTTATACTGAAGATTTATTTGACCAATTTTTCAAATATACAAAAGCAACATTTGGAAAAAAACAGGAGAAATATAAATATAGAAAAAATAATAGAGAATCACTTTTTTGGAATAAGAAAAAAACAAATTTTGATTGGTTGATTAACGAGATAAATAATAGAATCTCACGAGAAAAAATTGATTTTTCTTACAGTAAATTTGAAAAAATAAAAAATGTGCATCAAAACCTAAAATCTGTTTTGCTCGATAATGAAAGATTGAACCTTGTTAACAAGGAGCACTTTTTTCAGAAATATATTGATCATATCTATTTTATTCCAAATTATCAAAAATTTGGATTTGCATCTTATTTTCTATATTTGACTCCGTCCAATCTCAATGAAATTGATTTTAAATTATTATTTATTAATACCTTTGACCAAGTAAAGTATCCTGGATATATTGATAGATCAAAGTCCTTATTTATTAAATACTTCTTTCCTTATAGAAATCCAAATAGTTCCTATTTGAATTGGTTAACTAAGGCGAAGAAAATCATTAACGAATATTGTCTATTTTATCTCAAGAAAGTTTACCAGCTCTTCCATTTTGATTATAATATTGGTCCAGAAGGCTGGGATTTAAATCCAAATCGATTTACATCATTTTATCAAAATATTGTGTTTGATTCAAAATATAGTCTCAAACCCTCTCCTATTAAAGAATATCAAGTTGGAAATCTGCGGACAAGCGAGAAATATCCCCCGAGTACCGAAGAATATAGAATTCTAAGAGACTTATATGCTTACCAAAAGCAAGACTTAAAAACGATACTATCACTAAGAAACGTCTCAGACATCAAGAATGTGGAACTACTTCTCAAAAAGAATTTGATCTTTCCATATATTGATCTGCAAAATTTAGGTCTAATTGAAACTCTCGTTATTATTTTACCCGATGTAAGTAAGGAAATAATACCTCAAATTATTAGGATATTCAGTATTTTCAATTTAGGATTTATATATGAGACGGAGGGTTCATATTATATTAGGGGTTATCAAGATGCCAAAAACTTTGAACATGGATTAGTTA
>WJIN01000110.1 GCA_014730295.1 Promethearchaeota archaeon
ATTGCTCTTGAACATTAATAAAGCAGTAAAAGTTCGGATATACCCTACTCCCCTTGAGCAAGAGATATTAAACAAGACATTTGGTTGTTGCCGTCTTTTATGGAATCAAATGCTGGCAGAACGGAACAACATATATTAACAACTCAAGGAAGATTTTGAAGCTTTAAGAACCCATAAGTTCAAAATTTAACAGCAACAATTTAGAATACGATAAAAAATCGATTTATAATTAGCTATTGAAAAATACTAATGAATAAACGATAAAATATCGACTTGCTTCTATTTTTCAAGATTTCGACTATTTATAAAACAAAATAAAATTCTATTTCCTTATATCTCCCAAATTCGATTCAAAAATCCAATTACTCTAAAAAATTAGCAGAAATTTCACACCACGAGCTAAAAAATCACTTACTTAACACCATTTGGAAAGACGCGTATATATTCGAAAAGTTTCAAGGGTTCAAAAATGATGAGAATTATGATTACAACCGATCTTTTCTCAAAGAAAATCTAAAAAATGATATTCCTGAATTATTATAAACAATTTTATAGAGAATTTTGTTTTCTTTTTATTGATACGTATAAAATCTATGCCATCCTTATATTTATCGTATATCTACTCGTAGTTATGCTTCAAATCTACGAGAACTACAAAAAAATTACATTAAATTATTACTAAATTCAAAAATTATTTTTTTGTAAGTCATATTTGGATTTACAAATACAATCATACTCGATCTCGTTTAAAATATCTAAATCTTGCGAAAGTACAAATTGGGACAAGGTTTCTCTCATTTTTTCATTACATTCTTTTCTTAAACAATTATGAATGCCCCGTTTTGTGCCAGCGCCCGAAGGATCACATAAAATACGTGTGTTTTGTATAGTTGATGAATTCAGAGCTTTTTTAAAACACTCAAATAAAGAATAATACCACGGAGGACGATAGCGATTTTGATACCATAAATATTCCACGAAGGAATTCTTTTGTACATTGCACGGATTAACGGAAATGGATTTAATACCTACATCTATTAAGGTTTTTATTGAATTCATACAATCATCGATAGAAGCTTGTTCGTTAAGGAAGGGAGGTTTAAAGAGAAGATATGCCTTAATTCCCACATCATTACGCTCACAAAGTTCCTTAGTGTGTAGAAAATCCTCAAATGTGAGTCCTTTATTGATATATTTATTTCTAATATGGTCGTCAACGGATTCTAAGCCAATTCCTATCTCAATATATATATCTGGGAGATAGTTCTTTATCTCGATAAGTTTTTCTTCAGTAACGAACTCAGTCCTCGATTCCACGATGAATTCCGTGATTTGCGGAATCTCTGTAACCTTTTTGTATATATACTCTCTCGTCTGTTTATTTATTTCAGAATCATCAAAAAAGCTCCCCGAATTAAAAATTTTTAGTACATAATCATTGCTATCTTCTCTTATTTCAGTGATTTTATTTTGAATTGCATTATCAAATTGATGAATAATCTGCTCGGATGAAACATCTTCAATATTTGCATCTTCGATATACCCACACATGGAACATCCACCATGTTCCAAGGCCCAATAACATCCCTTAGTCCTCAAAATGATAGTGAATTCTTTTCCAACTTTATCTAAAAGACGTTCTTTTTTAGTCCAGAACGCCACGGGTTTATGTAATTTGTCATCGGAATAAGGGGTTCTATTCCTTAAGGCTTGTTTTCGTAACCCTTCGATTTCCTCAGCTAAACAATCATACTTATGCTCATTTTCATTTAGTTTCATAGATTTTCACTACCTTTCCTGATGTTGAATTTTGAATAAACCGTGAGCTTGTAATCATATCTCCCATGGCTATAATGGATTCTTTCTGTTGGTCGAAGATACATACATTTTGATCTGGTAAGAGATTTGGGCCATAATTTTTGATGCCTGGCATAAATAAGGTATTTCCTTTCAAAACTTCACCATCAAATACAATAAAATTACAAAAATCCGATTGATACGCGATTTTTTCTGCTCCTTTTATGGATAATCGTATCTTCCCTGTAGAAAATTTGAACGTCCCTAGTTGGTCCCCGTTGCTTTTATCTTCCAAATAGAATCGAGTATTTCTATGATCTCTCTTATATCGCACTTGTTCTGAGATTAATTTTTCTCCAAATCCCATTCCAAATTGATAATCTATTATTTTTGCAAATTTTCTACGCCATGATTTAGTTAATTTATTGTCTTGAGAAATGTTCATTTTGGGTTTAAATTCTGAAATATTATTCTGTAGATTATTTTCTAATTGTTTGAGAGCATCGTCCGAAGTGAGATGATCGTCCACATTAGAGAAGACTAATTGTTGTTCAATAGTTTCTTCCGCTTCTTTCGCGATATCCAAATAGCCTCCATCAAGATGGCAGATTACTGGAATTTTTTTGTCGAATTTATTTAGTAATTCAGATAACATATTCGAAGCGATTTCTATCTCTTCCGAATTCCAATCCCCAGTTACTGATATCTCATATGAATTAACTGGATATATATTTTCTAACTGTCGCGGGATAGCTCCTAAGGGGGAAGTAAGTATAATTTCTTGAAAAGAAGGAAATTCAGAAAATTTCCGAATGATTTCATAAAATTTTTGATGAGATCTTGATTGAGAATAGGGTTTTTTTGCTGAACAGGGTAATAAGATAATGAGCTTCGTCCATGGTTCGGGCGTAAAAGTCTGTAAAACATTTCTTCTGAAATACTCAAAATCGGGTCTATAGTACGATATAGGACCTAAACAATTTATCTTCCTATTTTTCTGAATCATTTTTGAATGGTATTTGAGGTGTTCAAAATAATTCTTGTCGCATATTTTCAATAGTGACTTAAAATTCAGCTCGTTTAAAGATGATTTTTCGACTAGAGCTCGAAAATCTTCCGTATGCAGATATTGAATTGTTTTATACATATAATTTCGAGCAACAATGAAATTATGATAACATAATAAATCTATTTTATCTGCAGAATATTTTTCTTCTAATAATCCTTTTAGTCTATTTTGGCAAGATAGACAATTACATGGCAGATATCTTACTTTATATGCAGGGAGAAGATTGTCTATAGTATCATAAAAGCTTTCTGCTGATAAATGAGTAAGATATGAAGTATTGATTAAATCAAAGCCCAGATATACAATAATAGGGATATATTTAGTCAAAATCCGTCCCGATGCCATTAGAACAAGATTATTATCTAAATCGTCTTTTAATTTTATTATCGCTTCTAATTTATTGCGATAAAACCTAAGATTATCAAAAATATCAAGGAAATTTAACAATTTTATGTTATCATGTTTCTTTATTAATTCTTTATACCGTTCTAATACTTCATAATAATCAAAAAAGCGAACTGATAACCCAAAATTAATGGTTGGATGCTTATCAAGGATAATTTCCAATTTCTTTAGGTAATAATCCAACTCTTTTTCCGCAAATTCAAAATTTACGGTGGTTGTTGGGATTGAAAATGGTAGGATTGGTATCACCTTATTCTGTTCGATGAGTTCCTTCTTTTTTTCTAATATTTCTATAAACTGCTGAACGGTTCCTTTATAATAGTAAAAAAATCCAGAATCTATAAACATCCCGTCTAAGAATTGTTCATCTAAATAGATTTCATCAGAAATAATGAAGATTTCATGACATCCGAAGGTATCAACAAAATCAAAATTATTCATCAGCGTTTTATTAATTGGGATAACAATATTAGGCGTTTTTATAGGTTCAGATGATCCTATCTCATTAATTCGCCCCATTCGTGAAAATCCAATACGATTTTTGAGTATCTCGTAGAAAAAGTCCATACTTAGGGAATAAAATTCACAATATTATTTTCATTTAATTAAAAATCCACAACTACATGTGAAAATAATTGTGGATGTCTAAATAAAACTATTGGTCTTACAAAAATTATGGGATGGAAAAATTTGTAAAGGCAATTCTCTCATCTAACACAAAATTAGAGAAGGTATCTTCTACCTCGTTTGTGTTATATAATTCTTGTAAGAATCCCGCATAATCCTGAATTTGCTTGACTCTGACAATCCCAAATAATCCAAACTGGGACCCAATTCGATACAAATGAGTTATTTCCTTCTTTCTTTCTAAATCTAAGGCTATTTCGTCGTATTGGGAGGGATCTATGGGTTTAATACGTATGATAAATTTGCCAAGAAATCCTAATTTTCTCGGATTGAAATTTATTGAATAATTAAGAATTATTCCAGATTCTTCCATTTTTTTAATCCGGTTATAAATTGTAGATTGAGAGACGGATATTTTATCATTCTCTTTTAATATATTCTTAATATCATAGGTTGAAATTAGTTTCTCTTCTTGGGAATATTGTAATATTTTCAGAATCTCATAATCTAAATCATCTAATTCATAACTAACCATATTTATTTCCGAAAGTTTTACTCCATTTGTCTTGTAAACCTTTATCGTATCAATAATTTGATATTTTTTAAAGAATGATTGTGCCATTATGGTATCAACCAAATTCAGTTGTTCGTTGAATTCCGCTGAATTCTTAAATTTGAACATAGCATTCAAAGAGAATTCTCCAAAAATGCCATCAAGCATCTGTAATTGAGGGATTTCCGAGAGTTTTTGGACAAGTTCTGGTTCTTTCGGATTTGTTTTTATTTCCATGATCACATGTTTCAGATTTGGTTGGATATTGGGATTAATGTTAATTGAAAAATTGTTAATTACCTTCTCCCTTTTTAAATCTTCAAGATAATTTTGCAAAGTAGGTCTTGATATCTCTAAACTTTCTGAGATCTCGGTAAAACTTGGTTTCGTTTTTGATATCAATTGTTTAACGATTTGATATGCAATTTTTTTATCCATTTTTTAAATTCTTCTTTAATTCTTAATTAAATTGAAAAAAAATCATAAATAACTTAACATTCTTTCAGATATATATTTATGTACTTTGCAAAATTAGTAAATATAGAAAAAATATCGTGATATAAAAAATGGTTGAATATAAAGTCGCTGATGAGTCTTTAGCACCACAAGGGAAGGAGGCATTATATATCGCAGAAAATAAAATGCCTGTTACTAGCAACATAATAAGAGAACGGTTTAAAAAAGAAAAACCTCTTGAGGGAATTAAAATTGCCGGTTGTCTCCATGTAACGAAAGAAACTGGAATCCTCGCTAGAACATTAAAATCCGGGGGAGCCGAAGTGTATTTATGTGGAAGCAATCCCCTTTCTACGCAAGATGAAGTCGCTGCTGCGTTAGTTGAAGAAGGGATAAATGTGTTTGCATGGCATGGAAATACTACCGAAGAATTTTACTGGTGTATTCGTCAATGCTTAGATGCTAAACCCAATATCTTGATTGATGATGGAGCAGATATGATTGTCACAGCACATCAAGAATACTCTGATCTAATCACTTCTGGAACGATTATTGGTTGTCAAGAGGAAACTACAACGGGAGTGAAACGATTTCGCGCAATGGAAGCAAAGGGAAAACTAAAAGTTCCTCTCTTTCCTGTTAATGATGCGAGATGTAAAAATCAGTTTGATAATGAATTAGGAACTGGACAAGGAGTGATCTCTGCTATCTATGGAATGCATATCCTTTTTGCGGGAAAAAACACGGTTATTGCGGGGTACGGACATTGTAGTTCAGGAATGGCATTAAGAGCCCGAGGATTAGGCGCAAATGTAACAGTTACAGAAGTTGATCCCATAAAAGCATTAAAAGCTAAGTTTGCAGGATATAACGTAAAACCAATCATTGAAACCTTACCAGATGCCGATCTTATTCTAACTGCAACGGGATGCAAACATGTAATCCCTCCCAAAACGGAAATATTTGATAAAATCAAGGATGGTTGTATTCTGGGTAATTTGGGGCATTTTGATATAGAAATCCCAACTAAAGAGCTCTACGAATACGCCCAAGAAATTAAACCGATACGTAAAGATGTTGAGGAATTAACCTTTCCCACGGGTAAAAAAGTATATCTCTTGGGGCAAGGAAGGTTAGCAAACCTTGTGTTATCCGAGGGTCATCCATCAGAGGTTATGGACATGTCATTTGGGCTTCAAAGTTTGATGTCCGAGTTCATTGTTAAGAATAAAGACAGTTTTAAGGCAGAAATAATTGAAGTACCCGAAGATATTGATAATAAGGTTGGTGAGCTGAAATTAAAGGCAATGGGGATTGAAATAGATGAATTAACGGAAGAACAATATAATTACATCCACGGTTTTGAAGAAGGTACTTAAAACTCTATTCTTATTTTACTTAGTTCTACATTTTTTTTGGAAATATATTTATTTATTTCTCCATAATTTATTAATTAAAAATTTGCAAATCAAAAAAAATCAAATTATGAACGCTATTTTTGACGAAATTATTGAATCTTCTGATAAGTTTACCTTTCTAGTTGGAGCGGGTATATCTATGGAATATCCAAGTAGTGTACCTTCTGCTAAACACCTCGTAGAGAGTTTGGCACGAAGATGTGTCCCAAATGAAGAACTCCATCTAATCTTACAAAAAGAAACATTAAGATATGAAGTATTTGTCGAAGTAATTCAAAAATACATAGATCCATCTCTAAGATTTTTAGATTTTTTAGAAACGAGAAAGAAACCGAATCTTATTCATTACTTTCTGGCTCATATTATTCTCGATAAGAACTATGTTATAACCACAAATTTTGACTATTTAATTGAATATGCATTGATAAACCTTCTACCCGTAGAAGAAAGGCAGAGGGTGAATCCAATAATTACAAAGAGTCAATTTTTAGATTTTAATGAAGGAGAACAAATGGGGAACACCACGAACTATTTACTTTTTAAACTTCATGGATCAAAAAAAAATGTTATCACGGGAAAAAATACCTCTGAATCCTTAATTACTACAATTTCCTCGTTAGGAAAAGATCGAAAAGAAGGAGAAACATTTACAATTGAACCCTATAAGAAGTCGATAGTTGCTAAAATTATTAAAGATCGTGTGTTGATTGTATTGGGTTATTCTGGGAGCGATGATTTTGATATTACCCCATTCTTAAAAGAATTCAATCAATATAAAAAAATCATCTGGATTAATCACATACCCAAATTAGAAGTGAATGATATTGAAATAAACAATTTCAGTTCAAACCCTAATGCAGAGTTTACGAGACAAGAGAAATTCTTGTATGAAATAAAAAAGAAATACAATATTGAGACATACTTTATTAATGTTAATACTAAGGAATTTATCTCAGAGATCCTATGGAAGAAATTACTGAATACAATTTCTATTCCTAAGATAGAAAATGATAAGAATAGTGAATTTGTAGATTTTAACAATTGGATAGACAAAGTAAATGAATATAAAAATAAGGATATGATTACACGATACAAATTCGTAGGCTATTTATATTATAGTTTTAGTGATTGGAAAAATGCAAGACGTGTTTGGCAAAAAGGATTAGAGAAAGCTAAATTTGAGAATAATCTACAAGAAGAAGCAGAATTCTTGACTAATGTTGCTACCCTCCATTCTAATGATTTGAATACTGATAAATCTCTGGAAATGCTCGAAACGGCAAAGAAAATATATACTAAGCTTAATGATTATAAAGGAAAATCATCTTGTCTGAATAATATTGGATTGATATGTTCAAATAAGGCTGAATTTGAGAAAGCCATTAATTATTATCTGGAATCCTTAGAACTTAATAAAGTAAATAATAATCTGGAGGGGTCCATAGTTCCTCTTCTCAACCTTGGTGCAGCTTATGGAAAAATTGGAGATAATAATAGAGCTCTACAATATTATCAAAATGTAATAGATTTTGTGAAAAAAACGGGAGATCTCCAATATAAAGCGCAAGCTTTGATGAATATTGGTATTTTTCATAGATTCTCTGGCGACTATAAGAAAGCTCTAAAATATTTTGAAGAGGCTCTCCAAATCGACACATTGCTTGGAACAATTCCAGAACAAACTGTAAGACTAAATTACATTGGCTTAATTCATCAAGACTTGGGGGAATATAATATAGCATTTGAATACTTTAATAAAGGCTTACAACTTGCTATAGAGATAAATGATTACCAAAGCAAAGTTAGTCTTCTTCATATGATTGGCAACCTCCATGATCACTTAAATCAATATGAAGAAGCTAAAACAAATTGGAAAAAGGCTTTAAATATCTGCGATGATTATGATATGATCCTTGAAAAGGTGAACATTTTAAATTCTATGGGATCTTCTGCTTATAATCTCGGAAATTTTAATGATGCTATGGAATTATTCAGAAATGTATTAGAACTTGCTCATATAATTGATGACAAGAATTTCATCATTGAATCCTATAATAGTATAGCTGTTGTATCTCATTCTTTAGAAGATTACGAGAGTGCATATAATTATTATATAAAAATCCTTGATCTTCTGAAAGAGGAAAATGATATGGAAAGAAAAGCAATATATCTAAAAAGAATGGGTATAGCATATTACAGCTATACAGGAGATAAGGAAATGACTATGGATATCTTAAAAAATGCCCAAGAAATTTTTGAAAGTTTAGGTGATATTCAAGCCAAAGAGGAAATTGAAAGGGATATAGAATCAATTCAAAACCAATAATTTTTATTTACTTGTTAAAAATTTTTTTTATTCCTAGATCATTTATAGTTTCTCAGATCTAAAAGGAATTTGAATCCAAAATGATATATCGATTACCCCATGGATCTTTAGCTAAATCACATCTTCCTATAAGTATGTCAAATGGTCTATGTATAATTCTCCACTAGCTCTAACGAATTTCAATAAGAAATAGGATATAAAATCTCATCCGAAGATATTTCCTTTCCATAAACTTCTTCTGCTAAATATATTAATCCATCCAACCCAATTGGCTCTTTGTCTACTAATTTTTTAGATTTCCAAATCTGTAAATTTGCAAACTCATTCATAATTTCTTCATTGTATCTTAGCTGCGTTGCTCGGAGCTTATGACAGAAATCACAATTATCCGCATATCTCTTAGGCGTCAACATGTTGATGTGCACTGCATCTAAATCAATATATTTACGAGTTAAATCTCTTGCTCTTTTGATCTCTTCAAAACTCGGTTTTTCAGCAATAGTGACCAATCTAAGCGACCCAATATCGTGGATGAGCTGAGTTATCCTCTCACCTCGCTCTTCTAAATCCTGCACCATATTTACAATTTCCATCCCCAATTCTCTCCTTTGCTTATCATCACTGAAAGGAGCGACGAACTTTCTAAACATCTTCCCTACATTTCTCATTGCCCCTTTAATAGAGTTATAGAAATTGAGAGAATATTTTAATACAATCTTAACCTGATCTTCAGGAATTTCAAAAAGCGCCACCATATTCCCCGTGGGTGGAAAATCGGCGACCACGATATCGAACTGGATTTGCTGAGTGAGATCTTCCGCATCTAGAATCTTTTGGAAAAACATTGCGTTTTTAAGCGCCAAGGGAATCGAATCTGCGGTGAAGGTGGTGTCAATATAGTCCTCAATTTGAGGTATAAAACCAACAATCGGCATTTGCTTCATGAGTGTTTTTAATTTATCGATTAATTCCTTGGTATACTCTTCTGCAAAAACATTTGCATCGGGCTCAATACCCCAAAGATTCTGAGTTAATTGGGTCAGTTCATTTCCTATTTCTGTATCGAATAAATCTGATAAGTTGTGTGCCATATCAAAGGAGATGATTAAGATCCTTTTCTCTGGCAATAGCTTGGAGATTTTCACGGCTGTTGCCGCACTAATAGAGCTCTTGCCAACACCTCCTTTGCCTCCGAATACAATAATTCGCTCCATAGTCACTTTATGTCTATCTGTCTTTCCTATTTTTTAAAAATCGATTTCTTATAACCATATATATTCGGTTTATTAAAAGCGATATTATATCAATCATAATATTAATTTAGGTATAAGGAGCACGCATTTTAATATAATTAAACCTTGTTTTCACTATTTTTGATCAGAAAAAAATACAACTTTAAAGGTTTTTTTATGCTTTTCAAGAGATCTTTTAAAATAAAAATAGAACCTCCCAAACTCATCTGATATTTTTAGTCTAGATAATTCTCCCTTTCTTGTATTGGATTCCAATTTATTCAAATATCGTTTGTTCCAATAACTCATAGGGATTTATACATTGCTAAGGAATTAAAAAGAACATTATATGGTGATATTACTGATTGGATTTAAATCTAAAAACTATAATCAAATTATATAAATAGAAAAAAATTTATGTTTAGTATGATTGTTACATTTAGAACCATCAGTAGATGATGGTCAATTAATCATTTATTGAAAATTAAACCATATCAAATATAAGAAAGATATTCAATTCGACGTTATTTAATCATCTTTCAAATTAAATTTATTTAAGAATAGGAAAAAAGTTTTAATCAATTTTAGAAAGGAAGTGATTTAAGATTAATTCAGATAATAGTAGTACGGATTTCACGACTAAATACATAATAGAAGCAAAATTTAAGGTAAAGGGTATTGTAGAAAAGTCAGATATAGTGGGGGCTATCTTCGGACAAGGATGAAAAAGATTTCCCTTTTTCTCGTCTAAACCGAAGGTCTACTGCTAGATTTAGACCTACGAGACTTACAAAAATCAGGGAGGATAGGTAGGATTGAGGTCACGAATGAATCGAAAGACGGAATTTCAAAAGGTTCAATCCGAATCCCAAGTAGTCTGACTCGAAAGGAAACAGCTTTACTCGCCGCAACAGTCGAAACAGTAACAAGAGTTGGTCCATGCGAGGCTAAAATCAATCTCATTGAAATATCAGATGTTCGAGAAAGAAAACGAAAGAAAATAATCGAACGCGCAGCGGAATTACTAAAAGAATGGGATCAGAGCTCATTAGACGCTAGTGAAATTGAGGAACAAATAGAAACTGATATTAAATTAGGAGAAATCGTATCTTGGGGTTCTGATAACTTACCGGCGGGCCCAGAGATAGATGAACGAGACGATTTAATCATCGTAGAAGGTAGAGCAGATGTATTAAATCTACTTCGGATCGGTATCAAAAATTCAATCGCAGTCCAAGGAACCAGTGTTCCCAAATCGATCATCGCCCTTACCAAGGAGAAAAACCCCGTCACTTTTTTTGGAGACGGGGATAGGGGAGGTACTTTGATCTTGAAAGAACTTATACAAGTTGCAGAGATCGATTACGTCGCGAGAGCCCCGGAAGGATATGAAGTGGAGGAACTCACCCGCAAACAGATGATTAAAGCATTACAAAACAAAAAACAGATCTCAGAAGGAAAAATTCCCGAAGAGATCGAGGTTGAGACGCCAGAAGCACCTGGAGAGGAATACACAGATAAGGAAAAAGTCTTACTTCGATTCTTAAAGAAACTGAAAGTAAAAAATAAAGAACAAATCGTTGAAGCAGTGAGAACTATTGGACTGGGTCAAGCTATAGCGTTTGATAAAAAAATGAATCAACTATTTAAGATTTCTGTAGGTAAGTTATATGATAAATTGGATGAATTTCACCAATCCAAATACCTCGTGATGGACGGCATTCTGACAAGTAGATTATTATCACGATTATTGAAATTTAATGTAGATTTTGTCGCATGTAAAAACAGAGAAGAAGAACTCAAAATACCCGATAAAATAACCGTCTTTTATTTCTAATTTTTAAATATCATTTCATTTTTCTTTTTTTATTTTGAATGCTCGTTGTCCTTTTTGAATACAGTTGTGTTCAAAGGAATGCCTTGATTTATACTCTCATTGATTACGCAGTGTTTCTTAAATTGTTGAATACACTTATTTACTAAATCGTCATATTCCCCCTTAACAGATACCATTATTTCACAATTAATTTTTACTAACCTCAAATGCATACCTGAGCCCGTATGTTTGAGTGTTCCATCCACCATTACGTTCAATTGCTGTACGGGTATATGGTTTTTTTGAAGACAATATTGAAATGAAGATCCTAAACATCCTCCAACCCCAATTAAAAGATATTCGACCGAGCTGGGGCCTTTATCGGTTCCGTGAAATGATTCTGGCTCATCAATCTCGATATCGGTAAAATGTCGCGCTTTCGCTTTAAAATGGAGATTATCCATAAGATTCAGAAAAACTTTCATGAAATATTCCTTGTTCTCTATAGTTTTTAGTGGTAGAGGTGTTAATAATATAGAATTTTTAAGAATTTAAGCTTAAGTTTTTAAAAGAAGGTTAAAATGTAGGTCGAAAATTTTATATGGCTAATATAATATAAATATTGCCTCTAAAAAGTGAGGAAGCTCACCACTTTATTAAATTAAGCGCCTAATGGAATGATAGTAAGAATTAGCTGGATTACATAACTCAAGGCGCCTAATATTAAGAGTCCGATGATTACAATCTTGAATGTCATCATATACTCACTACGACCCGGTTTATTCGCCGTTTTTAAGACCCGCTGAATACTTCGAATGAGATTAATAAAACGTTCATAAGCACTACCTTTTTCTTCTTTCTTTTTTGTACCGTATTTTTCGTACTTAGGGTATCTATTTGACATTTTCTCTAAGTCTATGTAAAATTGAGTTTTTAAAAAACTTTTCTAACATAGTTTCTAAAAAAATTTGGTGGAGCTTTCATGGATTAAATAACCAATCAAGAATCTCTTAACCCTTAATCATTCATTTCTAATTATATTATATTGTTTTATATAAAAATAAACTAGATATAGAATTAAAAAAATATTATAATTATACTGGAAAGGATGTTGATAAAATGATATTTCAATTTAATGAGATATTACGATTCATTCAAATATATATCGTGCAGCTGAGTGTGGGAGGGATCTTGTTTATACTCATGGCAATACTCATTCTAAGACGATCCACAAAAAAATTAAATCAAATAGTTGCCATGTTTTTTATAAGTATAGCTTTGAGCACTATAGTGAACGTGGTATATGCTCCTTTGAGAATATCCGTCTTAATGGAATTGCTGAATATTCTCGCGTATTTTCTATTTAATTGGGCTATGGTATATTTACTCTTACTGAATTTGCTCATCCTAAGATCAACAAAACTAATTAATTCCAAAATCCAAATTGCCTTAATTGTCATTTGGACCATCATTTTAGTAGGATTATTTCCTATCGGGCTTTTAGACGGAGTGCGTATTGATGGAACTACTAATTGGCGACCAGTATGGAATCTTCTTTTTTTGCTTTATGGCCTCGGAACCGGTTTATTCTGCATGGTTATTCCAACCATTTATTATTCCATAAAAGTTTACAAAAGTCTTGGAGTGGACGAGCTAGAAAAGCGATGGAGGCTTTTTATTGCAGGGATGTTGTTCTATTATATTATCTGGGCAGGAGTTTCTATCGTAAATTTCGTAGCAGATGAGATTATTCGCACGATATGGGGAGCAATACTGTTAATCTCATTTTCAGCGATCTATATTTTATATTATGGAATTGCGAAACAATTACAAGAATGAAATTATTAGATCCAATTTAAGGCGCTTCATTAATATCTGTCTATTGCCACATCCATCTATTAGTAGGATGAGGTATACCCGGATGTAGCAAAATTATTCTTCTAAAATATTTGTGATAAACAAGTCGGGATCAAAGGGCTCCAAGTCCTCGTATTTTTGCCCTGTGCCGACGAATATAATTGGTTTTTTGGTCTCGTGTGAAACGGATAATGCCGCTCCTCCCTTCGCATCGGCATCTAACTTCGTCAATATGGTCGCATCGATACCAACGTATTTATTAAATTCTTGTGCTTGAAAGAGCGCGTCATTGCCCGCGAGCGAATCACCTACGAATATTTTTAAATCCGGACGGGCAATACGGCAAATCTTTTCTATTTCTCTCATCAAATTTTTGTCCGTCACTTGTCGTCCGGCCGTATCGACCAACACGACATCAATATTTTTTGCCGTGGCGTGATCTACCGCATCATAGGCAACGGATGCCGGGTCTGATCTATATTCATTTTTAATCACGCGTACTCCCACATTTTTCATATGATAGCTTAGTTGCTCGATTGCCCCCGCTCGAAACGTGTCAGAGGCGGCAGCCACAACACTATATCCTTCCTTTTTAAGAAAATGTGCGACTTTTGCCATTGTTGTGGTCTTTCCCGTTCCATTTACCCCCAAAAACACAATTACATAAGGCTCTTCGGATGATTGTTTTTGCTCTATTTGTTCTAGCAGATCTATTTCTTGATCGGGGGTAAGTATTTCGGTAATCACTTCTTCTAAAGTTTCTTCTAACAGCTTACTTGTAGAAGTTAATCTACCCACTTCTTCTCCTCTGAAGGAGTCAATAATGCTTTGGCATATCACATCTGCGGTTTCCATTGCAACATCATTACTTATCAACAAAATGTTTAGGTCTTTTATGGTGTCCTCTAATTTCTCCTCAGTTAACGTTTTATTCACAAAAGTAGAGAAAGCATTCTTTAGTTTATCAAGCATTATAAACCCTTGGTAATAAAAAATTTAAGTCCATAAAATTAGAAATAGAAATTTATGATTGCGGCGGTTGCTGTCTTAATTGGGATTGAGACAACCCTTGTCTGAACACTTGCGAAATTCCTTGAAGATTTGCCTCGATTTTATCAATTTGCTCATTTAAGAACTCTATCTGATCTCGATGCTGTTCGATTAACTTTTCGATGAATTCTTTTGAACGATCTAAATTCTTTTCAATAACAATGTCATCACTGACAGATAAGAGCACCTTATCCGGATTCACAATATTGGCTCGCAAATTAATCATACCACCTACGGGAAGTAAGACTTCCTCACCATCCTCTACGTCATGCAAATTCTCAATTGTCTTTCGTGTATTTATCAAATTGTTTAAGGAGGCTTGAATAATATCAAGGTTTTGTTCATACATACTTTTTTGTTCTCGTAAATGCTGGAATTGATATGCAAGCTGTTGGGAATTCTGAGTATTTTCCATTTTACATCTTCTCGTCTTATATTTTATTCGAAACTTTCCTGTGAAAGCTCCTTTATTAGATAATTCTCGCACTCATCAACGCTAATTTCTTTTATCTCTTCAATATTCACTTGACGACGAAAGAGCCCGATTGAGGTGATCTGTGATAACGCTTTTTCAAGTGCGTCTTCCGGTTTTAACGCGCGAAGTTCTTTACGGAAGAGATATTTTTTGTGCCCTTTCCAGTATGTACCGGTTATTCTAAAGATTTTTATTTCCGACATTTCAACTCGTCTAAATTATATCTATAGTAAATTCGAAACTTATCTCTATTAATTATTTAAAAAATAATAAATTTTGGCTTTATGAGATATTTACAAAATGGCGAAACTCTCTTAATTAGAGGATTTGTAAAATAGAATCAATTATAATTTATTACCCATATACCTTGCAAGAGTGACTGTGGGAACCAACAGTACTCTAAACCCGAGAATTTAGGTTGAGTTGCCTAAAATAATCGATACAAGCGACTCAAAGGCGCGGTTTACATTATCCCCTTCTTTCGCACTTGTCTCGATTAACTCGATGGCATTAATGCGATCCGCAAATTTTTTTCCCTCTTCACGGGCAATTTGTTTTTGATCTTGCAGGTCGTTTTTATTGCCAATAAGGATAAATTTCATATCATCTTGGGAATATTGCCTTAGGTCTTTTAGCCACTTGTTCTTAATATTGGTAAGGGAATTCGGACGTGTTACATCATAGATGAGAAAGACTCCCTTGCAGCCTTGGAAAAACATTTTTCTCGTAAAATCATATTTCTCCTGACCGGCAATGTCCCAAATGACCAAGCGGACTTTCTTCCCTATCTCTCTCGCTTCTATATCCTTTGTCATAATATTTACACCTAATGTGGGGCGATAATCCTTCTCGAATATCTCATCGATGTACCTATTAACCAGACTTGTTTTTCCAACGCCAGGATCTCCCAATAATGAGACTTTTAAGATGATCTGTGGGTCTTTCATAGACTTATTTATAATTGAAGATGATTGATAAATTAACACAATTAGAAATTTTTAAATTTTCGCATACCAATCTTAATATTCTTGATGTATGAAGATTAAAAAATTAAAATACAATTAATTTCCCAAATTAAATTTGCAGCACAGAAGTCAGGCGCATCAGCTCAGGACCAGTGCTTAGTTTGCCGAAAACCCCCCCGTTATCATTTACCGCAGCCCCTCCACTAAGATATGGGACTCCTCGATTAATCGTACTCACATCAGTTTCCACCTTGAGCACGGAAGATATATAATCTATCTCGTCATTCGTCGCTAAGGGGTGGACTAAACATCCTTTATTATTTGCAATGCCTATGGACCCTGGCAAGTAACTACCGGCAAAATCAAATACGTGGGTTTCCACATTTAAGACTTGCTCTATTTCCTCTTGATACGGACGTAGGAGAGAACTAATAATTGCTCCATTATCATTACATAAGATTAAATTGCCGTATGCGTTATCGACCGATTTTAAAATACTAATTTCTGTGGAATTTTTGGTGCTGAGGAGATTTTTTTTAAGGTTTGAGAGTTCATCGTCTCTAAGGATATGTGGCAAGATGATACCATATTTATTGCTGGAGGAGTAAACCCCCACCAATTTCGAATTATTCACAGTGAACGGATAAAAGTCGACCTGAAAGACATCTTGTAATTTTTTCAGATCTGACTTATTGATGCTGGGTGGATATAGAACATAGGAATTTGTCACCTCTAAATAAACGCCTACAAGACTCCTGCCAAAAAGATCAGTCCTCAGTATTGTCATTTCTGTCTATGATGGACCCATTAATTTAATTTTCAAAAAGAGTTAAATTTTAAACTAAGTAAAAATAATAGATTTAAGCTAAATAGACTACAGCAAGGCCATTTATATCTTTAGTAATACGCACTCTCAATTTCCTCGGCGGTTTTTGGATTCCGCGGCTCCAGATCTTCTCGTTTACCTCTTGACTTATCACTAAATATTCTGGTTTCATGTGCCGTTGCGTAAATTCCCTAAGATATCGAATTGATTTCTTAGCCCATTTTGTTCTTGGTCCTTTTCGAGCTTTTTTAAGGGGTACAGTATAGATTCTCTCATCGATGATTTCTTCCTCTGGAATTCGTTCTTCTTCCACGATTTCTTCTTCAGGAATTATTTCTTCTTCGAAGAGTTCTTCTACTTCTTCCTCTGCGCTAATCTCTTCCAAGCTAAATTCCTCGATCTCTTCGATCTCAGCCTCTTCTTCTTCAATCTCTTCGAGTTCCTCACCTTCTTCGGCGAGCTCCTCCTCCAAGTCGTCTAAACTTATTTCTTTTCGTTTTTTCGCCATAATATCACATAATACGTTGTAATTGATTAATCCACTTTCAATTTATTGTTTCTCCATTCCCGTCTGCTGTGAGGGCTTGTGCGAACTTTTCCCCCCGTTTTCATAATCACCCAACTTGGGATGGATCGATTTTGGCGCAATTTCTTTCCTCTTCGTATTTTAGAGGGATTATCTTTATTTCGTGCCATTTTTCTCACTATTTATAATTTTTTAATTCTAAAATCTTTTTTCTTATTTGAATCGGTAATTTTTTGTAAGAGCTTTTTAAACTCCCTATCAGACATTTCCCCTCGGATCCGTCCTGCTCTATACAATTGGATAAGTTGCAATTCTATTTGTTGAGCGAATTGAGGTTTTACCATTCTGATGTTTTCTAATCGCTGACGACCCTTTTGTGACAGGATTTTTCTCATAATTTGATATTTTTGTTCCTCGAATGCTTGCTGCTGCTCTTCAGCCATTTGGTTTTGCATTGCCTGTTGTTTTAATTGCTCAAGCTTTTTCTGGCGAAGTTCTTCTAATTGTTCTTCATCACTCATAGTAAATCACAAATAGATGTAATTACTTTATTATTTATTTTTTTTCCTTAAAATTTCATATGCAGTACGTTCTAAAAAGCTCACTCCTTCTGGTGTGCATAGTCGTCCTTCTTTTTCTTTTTGCATAAGGAGGTCAGCTTCTTCTAACTGCTGAAGTATTAAGCGAATAATTTTTCCGGAACCTCTCGCGCTTTTGGACTTTCCTTGTTTATCTCTGTACCGTCCGCCATAATGTTTTCGTAGCTTATTGACTCCGATCGGTCCAAATTTTCGCACTTTTCGCAATATGGATGCTGCTCTGACATACCAGAAGTTTTCGTGATCGACTGGGGCAATTTCTTTAAAATAGGCCGTTTTCCAGTATTCGCTTCCTTCTGGAGGTTGAATGGACGGATATTCCTTTAATTTCTCCGCTACTTCTCCAATGAACTTATTAGGTTTAACCGTATAAATTGACATCGTTAAATTTTTTTTACTTATCGTTCTTTTATATCTATAAAAATCGTATATAAATTAAAAATTTTATTGTAGAATCGATGAAGGCTGATTTCAATGGATGCTAAAGAGAAATTTAAAGACGTTCTCCTAAATAAGCCTCATATAATTTTAGGTAAAAAAGGAATCGAAGAGAACGAAGGTTTTGTCCAACATGTAAAAACTCTATTAAAATCCCATAAGATTGTCAAAATCAAGATCCTAAAAACAGCTCTTCATTCTATGAACATAAGCGAGCTTGCGGATACTATTGCTCATAAGACAGATTCTTATTTACTAGATTTACGAGGCCGAACCATTATTCTCTCAAAGACTCATATCGACGTGAAATAGGAAGGATTTAAATATTCATAGACAAATATTATGACTAATTTTAAAAAAGTTGCGAGAAAAATCGCAAAAAGTCGAATGCTATTTCTATTTAATCTGGCGGATAACACATTTCCAAAAGATAAAGCCCTCGCAAACCGATATGCGGATTTGGCCAGAAGATATGCCCAGCGAGCAAAAATAAAGATACCAATAAAGTGGAAACGCAGAATTTGCCATCAGTGTAAGATGTTCTTGTATCCCGGTAAAAACTGTCGGATTCGGCTTCAATCCAGAAAGGGAAAAGGCTCCCATATTACTCTTACGTGTTTGGATTGTGGGCATAAAACTCGTTATTATATTCATACTTCTTAATAACTAAAAATATTTAACTCTAAGTTCCCTACTTAGTGTGTTGCCTATGACACTTATTATTTTTTTAGTTGAATGTGGATTAGAATTAATCCCGAAAAAAATCAGAACACATCCCGCGGTTCGAAGGAATTTATCTATGAAAAACTATTACACGCAATTATTAGACAATGCGCTCCATCATTCTGCGATGGAAAATCTTAAAAATCGACGCAAACGCGGTAGACCGGATATAATTCATCTGTGTTTGCTTAATGCTCTCGGCTCTCCTTTAAATAAAATAGGGCAGTTGAAGATTTTTGTCCATACTCTCCACGATCGCTTGTTTGAAATCAATCCAAACATTCGAATTACAAAGAATTTCAACAGATTTAAAGGGCTTATGGCAAAACTGCTAATTGACAACGGAATCAAAGTAAAAGGGGAATATCTTATCGCACCTATCAAAAAATCATTAAAAGCCAAGCTTCAGGAATTTGAGGATGCCCACACGATCATACTCTCTGAAGATGGACAACTAATCTCATCTTATAGCGATTTGTATAAAGAAGGTACTTCAAAAAACTATGTCCTTATCATCGGGGGATTTCAAAAAGCCCATTTTTCAGATAAAATTACTACTCTTACCGTTAATAAAATATCTCTCTTTAAAAAATCCCTCTTTGCCTGGATTATAGTAAGCAGGGTAATAGCATTCTATGAAATACTGGCTGGGCTCTTTTAATTAGTTATTCTCCAAAATTGGAGCAATGGTGCTATTATTTAAACTATATTGTCTTTTTGTCGGATTGAATACGAAATAACATTTACTTTTAGAATGGATTCTTTCTCAAAAAGATTAAATAAACTATAACTAAAAGGTATAAAAACATATGGAAATATTATGATCAAAGAAATTAATTCAAAGAGAAAATTATGACATCCAAAGAAGAATTAATTGATATGTTCAATAAAGCACTCACATTAGAACACCAAGCTCGAATCCAGTATATGACCCACGCTCAACAAATCAGTGGGCCAAACGCAGAACCGATCATTGAAAGATTGGAAGAATTGGCAGCAGATGAAAAAGACCATGAGGAAAAATTTCGAGAAATTATTGCGGGCTACCTCGGCGGTATTCCAACCATGGAAATGTCTGACCCACATTCCGCTGAAGGCTTGGATGATATATTAGATACTAATTTACACGATGAGAAGACGGCTATAGATTATTATATGGAAATTTATGATGAAGTAATGCAGATGAGGAATGAGATTAAATATTCATGGTTCCAAGTAGTTCATAAACTACGGGAGATCATTGCCGATGAGAATGAACATGTCATGGAATTAAATACCTTAAAATAAAACTAAGCAACCTAAACTCCTTTTTTTTTTATTATCCTGTTTTTAGAGTTTCTAAGTGCATTATTCCAATAGGTTTCATAAGATTTTTTTAACCCTTCTTCTCTACTTATTATCATTTATTTCGGTTTTAGCATCATATAATATCATCGGTATTAAAAGGATGAATAGGACTGCGCTAATCAGAAGGTTTGGATGAGAAAACGATAGATATGAAACTATTCCTAAGATTAGTGATGAAAAGAGGATAAAAACAAGTTCCAAATTTACCCATTTATTTTTAACTTTTGTGAACAAATAATACCCGTTGAAAACGTACAAAATTCCAAAAATACATACATACAGAATCATTGGTATATTAGGATCGGGTGGCCAGCCAATCCACGTTAAAATATTAAAAAGTAAACTGATACCCAATCCACGGATCAATACCACACAAAAATAACATACTCTATCTCCAAATTCCATTTTGTCATTCCTAGTTTTAAAGAAAAACAAGATTGAAAAATTCATACTATTTATAACCCCCAGAAGTATCAAGATGGGATGGATATAATACCGATCCTGTGGAGAATTAATCAACAACTGGGTTATGACCATCAACAAATTAAGAAATGATACGGTCGTCGACATAATAATCACATTCTCCTTATTTGTATAATTATCCTGATTCAGATGTATATATAGAAATATTGATAACGGAAGAAAAAAGCCCGTGAATATAAAGAGCGTGACCGATAATTCGATTAATCCAATCGCAAGAATTCCGGAGATTAAATGAAGAATTCCCGAAACCATCATAAGAAGACTAGGAATGCCCAACCAAATTTTATCATTCATCTATTTGAACTCTTTTATGTACTATTAATTTAAGTTATTTTACGAATATATAAGATTTTCTTTAGAGAAAAGCAACAAAAATAAAAGAAATGATTATTTAAGGATCATATCTTTTTGATTAATACATCTGAGATCTCTTTCCTCATATGCGCCGTTAGTCTAGCGGTAGGATGTTGGCCTTCCAAGCCAATGACCCGGGTTCGAATCCCGGACGGCGCACTTTATTCTTTTATCTTTTGCTCAGAATCATCGTATAGTTTCTTTTAGCGAAATCTTTTTCGACTTGTTAATTATAAACAATAAAATTATAATATTGAATTATCATAAGGAGAATGAAAAAACGCCCATTTCATTAAATTTCATCAACCAATATTCACCCTTTTTTCATGCTACAATCTCGGGGCGTTTTTTCACCTTCTTTTAATCATAGACTCATTTGTGATATGATTCTTAACTATTTTCCATCTCCAAAACCATTTAAACGTCTTTTGAATTATACTCTGTAAGGATGGTTACTTATATTTATAAAGAATACAAAACAGCGATAAACAAATTAAAGTACCCCGATTCATGGTTTTGGGCTAGATATACCGCGAATCCTTATTCTGGATGTGAGCATGTATGTATATATTGTGATGCGAGAAGTCAGCGATATTATCTTACTCAAGATTTTGAAGATGAAATCATTATAAAAGACAAATTTGCAAAAAAACTAGAGTTGACAATTAAAAATTCAAGCTCACTATTGACCGATGTTATTGGTCCTGGTGGTGTTTGTGATGCATATCAGCCCATCGAAAAGAAAGTGAAAAATACTCGAAAATTGTTGAAAGTCCTCATGAAATATGGATTTCCGGTAAACTTGGCCACAAAATCCGATCTCGTCACAAGAGATATAGATTTATTCAAGCAGATTTCGAAGGATACATGGTGTACTATTGGATTCTCTGTCTCTACGATGGATGAGGAGGTTTCTCGCTTATTGGAGCCCAGATCCTCCCCTCCTCAAGCACGTATGAGTGCTTTAAAAGATATAAAACAAAAAGCCCCGGAAATTCAAGTTGGGACGTATTTTATGCCCATTATTCCTTATTTGGAGGATGATTTTGAGCAGATCGAAAGAGTGATTAAAGAATCAAGGAACGCTGGAGCCCAATTTATCTTATTTGCGCCTGGATTGACCATGCGAGATAAACAACAAGAATTTTTTATTGCTAAACTGCGTAAAAGTAAATATCGTGATATTGTCAAGCCATTATTGAAGCTTTATGAGAAAAATTCTGATAATGATGAGCTCTATAAATATTTGAATCAAATGAACTTAAAATTATATAATTTATGTCAAAAATATGGATTAGAAACCCGAGTAAAACGCTGGATCCCGTCTGACTATCGCAAATGGAATTATATCATCGCCGAAGTGCTTTTAAATGAAGAATATAAAAATGCCATCCGGGGCACTCCAAATAATAAGATGAAATGGGCGGGACTTTATCTTAATAATTTAGATCAATCAATCATTAACTATTATAAACGAGGAGAGCTTAAAATGCTCAGAAATTTTAATGATGAGATTATTGAGTTTTTAAAACCTTATTTGAAAAGGGGAGAAAAAGACCGAGATAAAAAAACATTGGACAAATTTTTATGAATAAAATACACAAGATCGTTCATGAAACTACAAATCTTCTCAAGCAGAAGGCCCCGATAAGAAGTAATGCAAAGGCAGAGTGGGAAAAGAAGATATTAAACTCATCCGATCCTATATTTCGCAGCTATGGTTTGAGAGTTCCACAGCTTGATACGATTGCGCGTTATATCACAAACCATTATGAGATCTCATATGAAGAGGCTCTGGAGATTTTCAAAATTCTTATCAATACCCATATTCACGACGAAAGAATGGTTGCTATTAGCTTTATAAGCCGATTCAAAAAAGCTTTTGATGAAGGGCTTATTGATGCATATTATTATGCTTTAAAAAACCACTGTGATACTTGGGCTTTTTGCGATAGCAGTATGATTAAAATTTTGGGTCCGTATTTAGCAAAAAAGGGAAATTCTGCGCTTGCGAAAAAAATTATTAAAGCTTGGGCATCATCTGATTATCTATGGATTAGGAGGGCATCATTGGTAATTTTTCTCAAAAAAGCGATGGTATATAAGAATTTTAATGAGACTTCTCTATTTGAACTGGTTGAAGATATGATAGATGATCCAGAAGAGTATATCCAAAAGGCAATCGGTTGGATGTTAAAAACATGTTCAAAATACAAACCCGATATCGTTTATGAATATCTAATGGAGAATAGAGAACATTTTCCCCGATCCACTTTACGTACCGCCAGCGAAAAATTTCCTGTAGAAATGAAAAATAAAATCCTAAAGCTATGAACCATCAAAACTTTTAGACTTTTTTTTGGAGAAGCTCATATATTTTGTCACAGAATAAAATTGTAGAGCCATAGAATTGGTTCTTCTTTATAGACTAAAAAAATTTATAATAGATTCTTGATTCTAATAGTTATCTTATTAAGGAAAAAGCACGATCCTTGTGGATTCTAAGTAAGAAAACACAATGGTGCCAAGGTGGCGTAGATTTTCCCCACTTTCTGGGAAGAACGAAACCCGGGAACGCACCAGACTGAAGATCTGGGTATCGAGGGTTCAAATCCCTCTCTTGGCACTTTATATTTTCATTTAATTATCCTAGTTTTGATTATAATTAAAATACCCCCGCATACTATTCACACCCCATCTAATAAATATTACATATCGAAATTTCGTCTAGGGTCGTGGATGATGAATTTTTGGAATGCTTCATTCTCATCATCGATAAATTCCCAAAAATCCTCATAGATTTCTTCCATACTTCGTTCTTTATATTTAGCAAAAGGTGATACGGGCTCTTTAGGTACTGGTTGAGGGACAGGATCAGGTTTCTGTGATCCAATTTCTACCTTTTGTGGCTGATTTTTCTGCATAACATCTTGATCTCTCAATTCGGATTGTGGCTTTCTTTTCAAGCGTTCCGGATAATATTTCACATAATTTCCCTCACAAAAAAGGTGTTCAAATAATTCCGTATCCGATTTGATATTTCTACTTTTACGGTGTCGTTTCGGGATATTTTCAGAGCGGGGTGTGAACTCAAAATCGACTTTTTGATACCCCCTAATATTATAGTTTTTATCAATAAATGCCTGAAAATGATGCGCGCAGATGAGCCCTTTTGGAATGGAGATAGTGGTAAGATTCTTATTTTCGTCCACCACGGATTTTGGAAATCGTAATTCTTTCTGTGTTTTACAGATCGGACAAATAAAGGTGATGAGAATAGAATCTATCAGATCATTGACATTTACACACTTATCAATATTGCTTACGGTCATTTTCCTTCTAATCAAAGTGTATAGATCTGAGAATAAAAACCCCAAGCTTCTTTCATAATAATAAAAATATTGTACGAAGAGTTAAGAAAAAAAGTAAATTATTGTAATTCTCCATCTGAATATATGCGATTAAAATTATCCTCTGACAAGTTGAAATGAACATCCAGAGAAGGAAAGGAGGAGGATTCAAGAGTGAGAGTATGTTTACCTTCCGTGAGTTTATTGAGTGTTTTTTCACCCACTTTTAATACGATATCAATCTTATCTCCTAATCCAATAGTTCTTCCCCCAAATTTACCTTCAACCAAGTCATTAAACGAGAGTTTCTGATCTTTATGATATAGAGAGAAGTTTTCTGTGAGTGATTTTTCGCTTTTTAGATTTTTTGGCAACTTAATCTGTTCCTCATCAAGATATAAAGTAAGGAAACTTGAAAAATCTAGATTTTCTGAGTCCATTTGTCCACCGATCATATCTCCGATATCCAATTCTTCGGGAATTTCAATGGGAATTACCACATTTACCGCTCGTATTAAGATAGAATCAGCAGTTCCATCTCCGCTGGTATCTATAGTATAAACACACTTATGTGGAGGAAATATTTTCTTAATGAGGACCTTAAAGGAAGATAAATCGAATTCCATACTGTTTTTAAATCTTGCTGAATCTTAAACTTTTTTATGATAATGTATCTCTGTATTTTTATGGGTTTGTGATGATTTTAATACATTTTCGCTCCTTCATTAGCGAAAATCCTTTTGTCAACAGCTCAGAAAGGTCAATTCTATGCGTTATAAGCTTATCGATCTCTATAATTTTATTATCAATTAATTCAATCGCGTCTAAAAAATCGCATGCTGTGCTTATATAAGAACCGAATATTTTTCTCTGATATCTGACGATCTCGTTCGGTTTTATACTGGCAATTGCCCGATCATCTTGTCCAAAACATACCAGCCTTGCCCCAGGTGCCCACATTTTTTGGGCCATTTCAAACGTATCACTGATACCCACAGCATCTATTATAACGTCCGCTCCTCTGCCCTTCGTAATTAAATTTATTTCCTCCTTCAGATTATCTTTTGTTGGATTAATAATATAGTCTGCGCCAAGTTCCAAGGCTTTTTGAGCTCTCCATTGATCCACTTCTATGCAAATTAAGTTTTTCAATGGATGGGGTCTGATAATCGTTTCAATGATTAATCCCATGGATCCCGCACCAATTATTACAACATTATCAGATTCCCTTACATCAGCGATATTATGACAGTGAATTGCACAGGAGAGCGGCTCAATTAATGCGGCCGAGTCTAAATCCATATCATCGGGAATTTGATAAATGCTATTCCGGGGGACAACGCAATATTTTGCAAATCCTCCATCTTGAAAAATCCCAAAGGTCGTC
>WJIN01000111.1 GCA_014730295.1 Promethearchaeota archaeon
AGACGCTTCCGCCCTCGATCGGGAATTTCCCCGTTTTAGAGAGTCTGTTAGCAAGTGATTGTTCGCTTGAGACGCTTCCCGAAGAGATCGGCAATCTCAAAACGCTAAAAAGTTTGGCTTTGGATTCCAACAATCTTACTTCGCTTCCCGGGAGTATTTGTAATCTTCACGATCTGGAATGGCTCTCGGTGAGCGAAAATAAGTTAACATCTCTCCCCAAAAACATCGGCAACCTCATTAATCTTAAGAAATTATTTCTCCACAAGAACCTACTTGAAATCCTTCCCGACTCCATAGGAAACCTCCATGACTTGGAAAAATTAGAGCTGGACCATAACAAGCTCAAAACTCTTCCCGAGTCAATGGGGAACCTCCGCTCCCTTAAATACCTTACACTTAACCATAATTATCTTACAATTTTACCAGACTCAGTTGGAGATCTAACAAACTTAAAAGCTTTTAAACTTAATTCAAACTTCCTAAAAAATCTTCCAGATTCTTTCCAAAATCTCACTAAACTAAAATATCTTTATGTGAAAGATAATCCATACCTCACAAATACTTCTAAGTTCATTGGGAACAAATATTGTATTATTTACAAATAAGATTGTGTATTGATAATTAGTATAAAAATTTCTAAAATATTGGAGATTATCAATTATTTTATAACTTTGACTTTTTAATAAGAAAGGGCAGAAAGTGGGCTACTCTTTTTCAATTAATTCTTGTCCACATTTAGGACAGAGATAAGCGCTTGAAGTAGGGGGATCATATAATATTAATTTACCTTTTTTCTTTATCTTCTCTTCCCATTCCTCAATCTCCTCGTCCATACCTGCTAGGCTACCTTCTCCGACGATGATAACTTCTTTTCCACAATTTTCACAATATAACATGATCTGAATTATATGTATGCGTCATCTAATATATCCTTTTTTAACTTAAAACATGAGTTTATCTGATTTTCACATCAAAGAACTATTTTTATTCAACTTAATAAATATCATTCCAAGCTATCTAATAGTATTCCTAAATCTACAAGGAAAAAAAAGTCTTTTCAGATAAAAGAATAAAAAAAAAGAAGTAAATATAATTTTTTTTATCTCTCGTTTAGAATTGAAATAATTCCAATCATTAAAGGAATAATCCCTCCCATTAAAACGAAAATTATCCCGATAGGAATGGCTGAGGTAATAAATTCCTCGGTTAAGGCAATGCTACCCGTTATCCAATATGCGATCGATAATAAGGTAATTAGCAAGCCTCCGATGACCCACGCATAATTGGTTCTACCCAAATCTTTTTTTTTCGCAATCCAACCTATAATAATATAGAGTGTGCTAAATATTGAAATAAGGATGGTAAGGAAAAAGCCCATAAAATACATAGTATTATAGGTACCTTCGAGACCTTCACCACCTACACTAAACAAAATATCATCTTCTATATCAAGAATTAGGTTGTGAATCCATATAAGAAATGGATCTCCATCAAATTGTCTTGTACCAAAAAACGCAGGCAATGCCAACCCTAAAATTAAAAACGCGACACTTAAAAAACTTATAATCCAGTAATATTTCTTGAATTTCTCTAAATTCATTTTTACCCCATGAATGGTGTTTTAACTAATTCTCATTAGTTAATAACTATTAAACTCAATCATATAAAAAGCTTTATACAAAATCGTATGTGAATGATCTTAGTATTAAGTAGTAATAATTAAGAGAACAAAATCTCCAACCAAGAAATTATTGAATCCAGAGCCTCATCAATATGTTCTTGAAAAATTAAATGCGACCCATTTTCAATTATCTCCAATTTTTTTGGCTTACAAGTCAATCGGTCGTATATTTCTCTCATATAATCGACAGAAAACAGATAATCATTATCTCCGTTGATGATCATTATAGGAGTCTCTATATCTTCAACTGGTCTCGCCAACGGCGCTTTTAATTGTGTTGTGAGCGCTATAAGACTGTATTTCTCCGTAAAAAATTCGTCATCTAATAAATATTCGATACTTTCGAGTACATCCTCATCTTTTGCTAATTCTTTGAAATCTAAGTAGAGAAATACACTTAAATGTAGTTTTGGAAGGACTCTTGCTAAGAGGGGTACAGTTGGGAGTAACACTTTTAAGATGCCTTTAATATCAATAATTCGTTTATAGGCTTTCTCGTCAAATATAGCCGCATTATGACATACCGCGCCATTAAGTCTTGGATCGTTTGCAGCACAATAAAACGCGGTTATTCCTCCTAAACTGGACCCCATCACCACAATTTTATTTCCAAATCTCTCTCTGATATAAGATGTAAGGTCATAAATGATTCGGGTAAATATTTTCATGGTAAAATGCCCACGAGATCCCCCACTTAACCCGTGTCCAATTAAATCTGGGGCAAAAACCCGATATTCTTTCTTATATAGCCTATATAAAAATTCTGCGTAGAATCTACTATAAACGGAAGTACCATGAACAAATATGATATTCTTATCTGTGTGTAGCTCCTTCCCGTAGATATCTATATGAATATCTATATTTTCTGAATTAATATAGGTCTCTTTTATTGAATTCTTGATTTCTTGTGGATCTTCAGAAAATATATAATGAAACCAATAATCATCGTAAGTTGTTTGCTTCATATGTTAAATAATTTGTACTCCTTGCAAAAAAAGATTCGTACAATATTACAATATATTTTTAATCTAAAGAAGTCTAAAACCTAAACTTGACTCCAAATCTAACATTTAAATACTAAAAAAGAGAACCTATATATCATATTAAAAGGAGCTAGTTTTAAATGTCAGAAAAAATATGGTATAAAGCAGCGAAAATAATCGTAAGAGGGAGCGGAAATCCCTTATTTCAAGCGAACGAAACTCTCGTAGAGTTATTACAAACATTATTAAATAGAGAGGAAGCGGAGTTTATTCTCAATTTTCGGAAACCCCGTTTAACTTATCAACAACTAAAAGAAAAGACAGGAATGGAAGATACCAAATTAAAGGAAATGCTCCATTCATTAATGGATAATGGATTTATAATGGATTGGCCCATCAAAGATTCAGAAGAGATGGAATATAGATTATTGCCGCCTGTCGCAGACACTTTTGAGTATTCACTTGTTAAATTTGACCGACCTTATGAGCAGAAAAAGAAATTAGCAGAAATTTACAATAAAATGTTTGGTGAAGCAAATAAAATGACCCAAACAAATTATGATGGACTGATGCCGATTTTCAAAGATCAAATGCCGATTTTTGCACGAATTATTCCAATAGAAAAAGAAATTCCTTTCCCTCAGGAAAAGGTTTTACCCTTACACGAAGCATCAAAAATAATAGATCAGCAAGAGATAATTTCTCTTTCTGAATGCCCTTGTAAACTTCAGAGAGATCTTGTGGGCGAACCATGCCAAATCGCAAGTGATATCAATCGCTGCATCCATTTTGGGAATATTGGCAGATATTTTATTGAACATAATCTTGGAAAGCAAATCACTCGAGAAAAAGCGAAACAAGTTTTAAAGGAAGCTGAAGAAGAGGGGCTTGTTCATAAAACATTTCATGACGATTTCGATCTAAATGAGAAAGAAAATGCCATTTGTAATTGCTGCAAAGATTGTTGTATTCTATTCCAGAGCTATTATCGTGGAATATTTCCATTTCACACTCTTACATCCTATATCACACATTTGGATAAAGATAAATGTAAAGGGTGTGGAACTTGTGTAGAAAAATGTCCGATCTGACCGTGTTTGAATTATTGCGCGATGTCGTGAAGGATCTGTTGCGGGGTGAGATCGACTTTCTCAAGATGGATTCACTGCTCTATGTACTCCATTTCTGCGAGTTCGAAAATGGCCCCAGAGACCGTGTGAAACTGAAAGAAGCGGAATGTATTATGCGGACGGGTGCTTATGAGACCGATTTCGGCTATAATCGCCTCGGCAACTTGTTGACTCATCTTCAGAGCACTATTTCGCACGATTATTTTATCCACGGGGCACT
>WJIN01000112.1 GCA_014730295.1 Promethearchaeota archaeon
CATTAAAATACAAAAAGAGCGTCGCTTGAATGAATTCAAGCATCTGGATAAAATGAATCTTGACTCACTATTATCAGAAATAAGTGCGGTTGAGCTTGCGTCCATCTTGAACGGCGTATTTTCGAAGCAAAACGTGCTTTTATTAAATGATAGCGAGCTTATTTCTGAAAATTTACACAAAATATTCGATTTCATTTTCAAAGACACATTTATATCTAATATTTCAATTTTGAATCATTTAGAGTATATACGTTATAAATGGAATTATGATAATTATGAAATAGTAGATTACGACGAGATTTTTGACGGGGATAAAAAAAAGAAGTATCTAAAAAATATGAAAATTGAAAGCGCTATGATAAAAAAATTTCTTTCCGAAGAGTATTCAAAATCAGGATTAATAATTCTAAGAAGTGAGATTATCAAGGCTTTCGAACTCTCTAATAGTATTATAAAAATACTTCAGAATCATACTGAGGTGCAAGAATTAACAAAGAAGGACTTAAGTGAGTCGCTAAGTGAGAAATATGGGATAGAGATACAATCAGAGTATTTGGACTTTCTCTTGGAGATTGTAAAAAATTACCATCAACAGGACCTATCACGATTGTCCGATTAGATGTTTTATATAGTTATTTTACTTTTTTTTACTAAAAAAAATTGTCTAATACGTGCTATTACTCCCTATAACTTCCTTCCTCGAACTCGGAACAAAAGCGGGTTAAAAAGACTGAAGAAGAGATATTTGTAGAGATAATATTCACGGGAAAAGATCTCATTGAAAAAATAATTGAATTATGTCTAATCTGGGTATATGCATTAGAAATTAGTTTTTAAGTTCTAAACTCCAATTTATGATAATGCATTTTTCAAGGGAGTATGATCATTTCCTCATCCATACCTTTTGGTCAGAACCCATAACTGATCTAATAAATAAAATTAAGAAAAAATCAGGGAAAGATTTTACCGGTAGTCATGATCTATTATTAGAATTTCTTAACAATAGATTATTTCATGGTGAGGGGGAGTTTAATAAGGAATTCAGACGTAAAGGGAAGCGTTATTTCGATCTGAAAGTACCAAATAAGAATAGGTATGGGGACTTTGAAATTATAGAATTTAAATATCACTCAAGTCAATTAAAATATTTGAGATATGAACTAAAAAGGCGTAATGAAATCTTTACGCATAATGATTATCTCTATTTTAGTTATTTACTCCGAAGAGTTTCTAAAAAGGAAGACAAAATTATAAATGAGAGTGTGTGTATTTATTATTTGGTCGTAATTATATTATCTAAAAATATATGCGAAATACCGATCAATGAATTAATAGAGGAAATAAAGATGGGAACAGAAGATATCACTAAAAAAGTGGCAAGGAAAAGTGATATTGATGAAGAGGAAGAGGAATTACTGGGTGTAGAGAATATAATCAAAGTCGTAGATCTGGAGCAAAAACTGGAAGATCAAAAGAAAAGTTATGAACAAGTATTAAAAGAGAGAGAAAAGGAACTAAAAGAGAGAAAAAAGGAACTAAAAGAGAGAGAAAAGGAATTAAAAGAAGAAAGAAAGCTCCGGCATACGAAGGAAAAAGAAATTGAACGGCTAAAAGATCAATTAAACAATACATAACTTCTATTAAATTTGAGCAAGAATCAATGAATTTACCTAATTTGGGATTTTAAACTTTTATCTCTACATCTGGACAAGTGGTATTATAAAATATTCTTGGATTGGACCCCAAATCTAACTTGAATCATTAAGTAAAACGTGCCATAACTCTTGGAAGCTCCCAACTTCAAATTCCGAACAAAATGGTGTTTTTGAGTCCTTTCTGATGAATCGAATCGTATTCATTCCGACCTCTGCTGAGGCTTTTAGATTCGCTAATCTATCATCAACAAAAACACATCTCGAGGGAGATGCATTCGTAATTTCTAAAAAATATTCAAATATTTCTACGCTTGGTTTTCGGAACCCGACTTCTCCGCTAATAATAATTGTTTCAAAATGCTGAGTGATATTATATTTTTGTAAAAGAAATTTTGACCATTCCTCTACATCATTACTTAAGAGTGCAACCCGATAGTGTTCTTTAAATTTGGGAATCCATTCTAAAAAGTGATCATCCAAGCATGAAACTGAATTTAAATATTGCTGTTCGATGACAGGATACTCTTCTTTAAACCCGATGCTCTCCCAAAAATCTTTGGAAGTAAAACTCCCTCTACTTGCTTTATAATATTCTTTGTAAAGCTCCTCTTCTTGAATATGGGGATCTCGCTGTTTTAAGAATGGATACAAAAAACTGTGAATAAAGTTCCTTTTCGTGTAGATAACCCCCCACGCATCAAGGATAACCCATTCAATTTTATGATTTTTCATTGTATTACGGACGATTCAGAATAACCCCTGTGACTAGGTAATCTTATATGATATAATTTTATCCACCATAAGAATTTTATTATTCATAGATAAAAAAGAGTGCCGGCGGTGGGATATGAACCCACGACCTCCAGAATACATCCAGTCTGACCCATTTTTTCAGAAGGATTATGAGTCTGGCGCTGTAGTCAAGCCGATACTGGCTTTATAACCAGCTAAGCTACGCCGGCGATGTTAAGAAAGATGAGTCTTAAACTAAATCATTTTTAAACTCTGCATAAACCTTAAATGTATCAAATTTTAAAAATTTAATAGTTTTTTCTTGAGACCCCCGAAGTTGAAATTTAAAAAGTTTGAAGGAAAATAAATATTATTACTATTATTATGATAACAATAAAAGTAATCAATTTTTACAAAAACTGGTAAAATCTATTTGAATTTGTCATTCTTTTTAAATAAAAATTTATATAAGTACTTCTTTTCAGTATTTAGAAGGAAAAGGGTGATCAGTATTATGGTCCAAGAGCTAAATAAAAAAAAATATTGGTTTGATGAAAAGAACCTACTTAAACCCATAGATTGGGCATATATTAATACACTTTCTAGAGTTCAAGATGCTTTAGAACTTTATATGAGAGGTGATATATCTATTGGAAGAGCGGCAGCAATAGCGAGATTACCTTATAGAGAATTCGATCGTATTCGAGCAAAAGCTCGGATTCCAATTCATCATTAATGCCTACTTTAAATGATTGTTATATCTGATACTACTCAAATAATCTTCTTTAGAAAAGCTAATAGCCTTTATCTTCTAAAAGACCTCTATAAAACCATATATTAAACAACTGGGGTTTGGGAAGAAATATTATTTCCATTAACCTATAAAA
>WJIN01000113.1 GCA_014730295.1 Promethearchaeota archaeon
GAATTTTTAGCTCCTACTCCGGAAAAATTAAGATTTTACAAAATAAAAGTGGAGGGGCTTCTAGGGGGGCATTCAGGAGGAGATATCCATCTTCCAAGAGCTAATGCTAACAAGATGATTGCTAGATTGATGACAGTATTAAATAAGAATATCGATATTTTCATCTCTGAATGGAATAGCGGATCAAATGCAAACGTAATTCCCAGAAGTTCACAGATGATATTCGGGATTAATCCAATTGATGAGTCAAAACTAAAACAAATGTTTAGAAATGAAAAAGAAGCAATATATCGGTATTATTTAAATGAAATGAAGATATTAGAACCTAATATGTCCATTTTTATTGAAGATGTTGAAAATAGAAAAGTCTTTGGCAAAAAAGAATCGACTAATATTATCGCTACCGCAAATTTAATTCCTAACGGTGTAATTAATGTTTCTCCTTTATATGAGGATTTTATACATACATCCTGCAATTTTGGAGTAATAAAAACTAATGAAAATGAAATTGAATTCCAGTCATATCCAAGAAGTATATGGAGAACTGAATTGAATGTTCTAGTAAATAGATTTGACCAATTAGCTAAATTTAACAGATGGGAGATTGAATTACGCCCAATATTACCCGAATGGAGCCCAAAACCTAACTCTCAATTCATTCAATTTGTCAAAAAGCAATATGAACAAGTTGTTAATCAAGAAATTAAATTACATTTGGTTCATGGAGGGTTAGAAACTGGGATGATCAGCAATAAATTACCACGGGTTTCAATGGTATCATTAGGTCCTACCGTTGAAGATAATCATTCACCGAATGAAAGATTAAAAATAGAGGATGTTGGTATATTATATCAAGTCTTGAAAAATATAGTTATGAATATAAATAAAATAAAAAATTAGAGAAATTATTTTTAAGAAAATACTAAGCCTCTTCCAAGATTATTTTATCTTTTAACTTCTTATAGGCTTTACATTTTTCACGAGCTTCTTCTGTACAATTTTTGAGATTCCAGCATCGATATTCATGATTTAGATAACTAGGACATTTGTCTAAAGTTGCTTTGCAATCATGCAATTGCCAACATTGAAAAAGATCTTCTTTATAAAACTGATGAAATTCCTCAGGTAAGCGTTCAAAATCAAATCCAGTCTTTCTAAGATATTCATCCAAATCATTAGAATTATAGGTATTCCAAAATAGCACGGTTCTATCCTTATTCTTTGGTTCTTCTATATAATCTAACATCGCAGCCATAGCTTTACCAGTATATGTTGTTTCGAGTTTAAATCCTCTATCTTTTCCTTCTAACTTTTCCACGATGTCAACGGCATTTTGACCACGTTTTGTTTTTTTACCATATGTGGTTCCTAAATAACCTTCGTGGAAATTGAAATCATCTTTTGTTATTTTTAATTTTGGGATTGATTTATCCCGATTCCTCAAATATTTAATAGCTTTTTGTGCGTTTCTGATAACAGCTTTAGGATTTGCTACAAGACTTCCATAGACAGGAACAACATTTACAAGGATATCTAAATCCAATAATTTTACACCAGCGACAAGTCCAGCAGCTGTTCCCGTAGAACCACCAGCAATAAAAATGTCATCCGGTTTTGAAATTGTTCCATTATTAATTTGATTGCTTAACTCACAAATAGCGTTAATAAATCCAATTGTACCCAATGGGGTTCCAATTCCAAAAAGAGGTGTTCCTCCAGGCATCATCATATAATATTTAGGGTGAGTAATTTGGAACCAAATCAATTTAAATAATGTACTCACATCACCACCGCAGAGATGTAGATTAGCTCCAAAATAATCATAAAGGAGTAATGAACGTTGAACATGCCAGGTAATAGGTTGGGAAAATAAAAATAAATCGCATTTCAGCTCTAAGTCTTTTGCAACGATAGCCGCGGCTAATCCATGATTTGTCCCAACACCACCCATCGTTGCGATCCCAATTTTCTCCTTTTCAAGAGCATCTCCAAATATAAATTCAAATTTTCTTAATTTGTTGCCCCCATATATATGATGATCCTTATCATCACGTTTTATGTAGATTTTACCCTCATCTAATTCAGAATGCTTCTCTAGTTTTTGGAGTCTATCTACATCTGTAGGGATTCCAGTTAGTAAGGGCGTCCATGGGATCTTCCCTTCTAACTCGGGATAATATTCAAATAAATAGGGTTTTGTTAATTTCATGTATTATTTCAAACTTCTTTTTTAAATTCTTTTTTAGTAAGTTTTCTTATATAATACTATATAACTTTAAACTAATTAATAAAATAAAAATTTCAAGTTTGGATAAAAAAAATGAAATTTAATATTAAGGATAACTCATTACTGGATGATTATGGACCAGAAAAAATCATAAACATAAATGATCCCTCTATTGGATTAAATGCGGTTTTAGTTATTGATAATTCTGTCTATGGAATACCTGCTGGAGGGATTAGACTATTACCGGATATAGAATTAGACGAGATGATTCGACTATCTCGAGCTATGTCGCTAAAATTTTGTTCTTACAAGATGAAAGTGGGAGGATCTAAAGCGGGAATTTGGGGAGATCCTACTAATGAGGAACAGAAGAATGTCTTATTAACAGGATTTGCTAAACAAATAGAACCTTTTATTAAGAATGATGTTTATTATCCCGGACCAGATATGGGAACTGATGATGATGATTTACTAAAGATATTTAATGTGATAGGGGCACCTAATTTAGCTCCTAAGAAGTTAAATATGTTTAAACATAATGTCCCTGTTGAAGAATTATTTACCGGTTATGGAGTAGTATATTGTTTAGAAGTGATATATAATAATCTGAGTAAATTATCCGCTAAACAAAGAGATACAAGTAAAAAACCCACAGTAATCTTGGAAGGCTTTGGGAAAGTTGGAACAGCAATAGGTATGAGTCTTGATGAACTTGGATTTAAATTAACTGGAGTCTCTACTATCAAAGGAGCAATTTTTGATGAAAATGGGCTTGATATTACAAAATTATTGAGTCTTAAAGAAGAATTTGGAGATGATTTGGTGAATAGATATGAGAGTAAGGATTTGGTTAAAATTGAGAAAGAGAAACTTTTCGAATTATCATCAGAATATAGAACAGATTTTATCATTCCAGGAGCTCGACCTGACGTTATCAATAATAGTAATATTGATATAATTGATTCCATTGCTATTGTCCCTGCTGCTAATATTCCATATGAAGAAGGTATTTTTGATAAACTAAAAGAAAAAAACATCATCGCATTCCCCGACTTTGTAGCAAATGCAGGAGAGATACTAGCTATTTGGGTTAATAAAGTCGCGAAAAATCCAGCAGAGATCTTTGATTTTATTAAAGGTAAAATAACTGAGAAAACTTTTGAAGTTATTGAAGGAGCTGCTGAAGATCAGATGACTCCGTACGATTATGCTGTTCAAACTGCCTTAAAAGAATTAAAAAAGAAGCAAAAACGTAAAAAGCGACAATTAAATAAGTTAAACAAGAGATATTAATGGTTTTTTTACATATATTTCCTTTTTTTTTTCCAAATTGATATTTTAGAAATTTGACCATAATTAGTCTTTTCTCAATCTTGCTTTTCAACAAAAAAACTTATAATTATAAATATGGTTCAAACAAACTAATATTAAAGTTCTATATGATTTTAGGAACTTTTTTTATCATTAGGAAAATATAGGTGTTTGTAAAATTGACTGAAGAAAAAGAATTAAAACGTGGGTTAAATTTACCCATGGCAATTTTTATTATAGTAGGGATGGTAATAGGAGCTTCGATATGGATAAATCCAGCAGAAAAGTTATCGGAAACGGGACCAGCTATTTTTTTGTGCTATATCATAGCGGTGATTCCTGCGATTTTTGTAGCTTATAATTCAGCATATTTAGGTTCTGCATTTCCTATAGCTGGTGGAAGCTATGTTATTACAAGTAGATTAACTGGAGCATTTGGAGGATTTATGACTGTATGGCTTATTATTCTAGCTGTTGGATGTACTTTGTCCTATTTAGGAGCATCATTTGGATTTTTTATTGGTCAGGCAATTGGTATACCCGCAGATGGAATGGTTTGGTTCTCAGTTTTAATTGGTCTCATAGTATTGATTGTGTTTTACTTTCTAAACTGGATAAGAATTGAATTATCGGGCCTAATAGAGCTTATCATAACTATTTTTGGTGATATTTTAGTGATGGTCATTTTTATCATCGCAGCAATTCCCGCTTTTGACCCAGGGAATTTTGTTCCTTTATTTCCAGAGGGTTTTTCTCCTGTACTTTTCACAGCTTTAACCTTTTATTTCTCGTATGTAGGGTTTACCCTAATTCTAGATGTTGCAGGGGAAGTCAAAAATCCACAAAAAAATATTCCAAGAGCTTTATTTATAAGCATAATATTCTTAGTTGTTATCTATACAATACAATCCTTAATGGTTGCAGGAGTGCAACCATATAATAATCCAGTGGGTACTGTTGTGGAGTTAATTCTTAGTGGAGGTTTACTTCCTCAAGGAGTTGTTATTTTTATTTCAATTTTAATTGCTGTGGCAATTGCCTCAACAATACATCCTTCTTATATGGCTTTTTCACGGGACATCATGATGATAGCAAGAGAGGATTTATTTCCGAAAAAACTTGGAGATGTGAATGCGAAACAAAAAACACCAATTCCAGCTTTAACTTTATTGCTTGTCGTAGGAATTATATTTCTTTTCACTTTCATACCAATCTTAGCTCCTAGTTATGGAGTATACACCTCTGCAGTTCTATTAAGTGCGATAGTGGGAGTTGTAGTGCTGATATTGCAAATCCCTCTCTCGATTGCTGCAATCATTTTGCCAAAAAAGTTTCCAGAATGGCATGAAAAATCAAAATTTAAACC
>WJIN01000114.1 GCA_014730295.1 Promethearchaeota archaeon
AGATTTGGAAGAGGAAGCAAAACGCTTATTAGAAACTGAAGAGGCTGTATCCAAAACCTAAAAAAAGATGATTTGTAATGGACCGAATTGAAAAACGGGCTAATATTTTGAATGCTCATTTCAATAATTCATTTTTAATTAAATCTCTTTTCTCGTAAACTTCGATTATCTTTTCCTCTCCTTGTTTCTGAATGAAAGCCTTGATTGGAGAATAATAATTATTCTTTAATTTCTTTTGAGAGTGGAATATTTTCTTAACAAACTGATGATTTTTTCTTAAGGAATCAACTAAATTTAGATCAGAACTTGGATCCACGATAGTAGGAAAATATTTTTTATATTTATGAAGGTATTTCCACCACTGAGGAAAATGAATTTTAGTTCCAAATTCCTCCTCAGAATGATCATAGAAATAAGATCCGGGAAGCGCAGCATATTTTGAAATACTGAGATTGATTTTATATTTTTCCATTAGAGATTTTCCATGATATTTGGGACTAAAAAAGAATCGAAAATTTTCTTCTATTATTTCTTCATTTTCTCCTGGGACACCTAATAAATAGAAAAATACTGCGTCCAGATCCAATTGATTTATCTTTTCAACAAGTATAATCGTTTTTTCCAAAAATAGGTCCAATCGGGTTTTATAGTTCTCATTTTTTTTTCCCAGAATTTTATTCATCTTCCACAACATTGATTTTGAACCCGATTCAAGGCCAATATGAGGAATTATGTTTAATTGTTTATATTTTTCAAGATCTTTCGGAGTACATATATCTACTCTATCCATTACATAGATTTGAAAAGAAAGAGGGCCTTCTTCCTCAATCATTCGCTCTAATGCTTCAAAAAATTGCGCTCTCATTTTTCTATTTGGATAGAAAACTAAATCAATAATAAAAACATGCTGTAAATCCAACCAATCCTTTTTATTCAATATACGAAGTTCTTCTATAGATTTCTTAATTGATTTGAAACGCAATTTTCCTAAGCAGGGAATATTATAACCCGAAAGTGAACAATATTTACAATTATAGATACATCCGCGATTAAATTCTAAGTAAAAATTTTGAATTTTATGGGCATATTTTTTAAAGATCTCTAAATTTAAAGTTGGGAGGTGGTCTAAATCATCGATATTCATTGGATCTAACATTATTGATGATTCTTCAATAGATTGTCTTATTAAAAGACTATTATTTGCATATTTTCTAATTAAGTTTAAAAAGGGTAATTCTGCCTCTTCTAAAATTAGAAAATCAATAGGCGTAGTTTTTCTGGGATATTTGCTACTAAAATAATTTGGGATATTGCTAATTTTAAAATCTTCTGGACAGGTGGTCGGATGTAGACCATTTACAACGATTATCGCATTAGGATTAACTTGATGTTTAATTAAGTTCGATATTTCTAGAGTATTTGTATAGTTAAAAGCATCGAAGTTCATAATAAGCACAATATCGAATTTGAAGTTCTCATTGAGATTTTTTAAAATTTTCCTTAAGATCTTTCTATATTCACTTAGATTTTCGGGAATATATTCAGGCAATTGCTCATATTTCAGATCAAGAATTTCTGACTCGATATTGGCGTTTATTATATCCCTGCTCGAATTAATAAAAGTTGAGATTCTTGCAATTCCGGGAAGACAGAACTTTTTCCCAACGGATTCATAAGGATATATATATAGTATTTTAATAGATTTTTTTTTGGGATTCATTCTTTTCTTTTCTTGCTCTTCAGCACCAATTTCCTTATAAAGTTGTTTTAGGAGATCAAAATTTCTTTTTTGGATTAGTAATTTCGGGATCGAATAAAACATATTTTTTCTTCTTAATTGAGCCTTAAATAGTTTTTTAATGAAACCATATTGGTGATTTAAGCAATCAATAAGAGAATAATCCACTTCTGGATCCACTAAAGCGCCTAAAAAATGGGTGTATTTATGGAAATGCTTCCACCATTCCATATAATGAATTTTCGCATTATATTTTTTATGTGCATTTGTATATATTTCTGAACCACACAAGGCTATGTATTTTGAGATGCTTAAATTAATATCATATTTCTCGATTAGGGATTTACCTTGAAATCTCGGTTCCAAGAAGAATTTTTTGTTTTCCTCAAAAATCTCGTTATTTGTTCCTGGAACACCCATCATATAGTAGAAAATAGCTTCTAAATCCAATTCATTACATTTTACTATAATCTGTTCCGCCCTTTTTAAATACCCCTCAATTCTTAATCTTTTCTGGTTATCATTTTCTCCCATCAACTTATTCATCTTCCACAACATTGTTTTTGAACCGGTCTCTAAGCCGATTAGCGGGATAATATTCAATTGTTTATACCACACCAGGTCATCATCTCGGCATAAATCAATTCTTTCATTTATATAGAGATTAAAAGGTAATGGCCCTTCTGAACTTATTAGATCATTCAGCTTTTCGTAAAATTGCATTCTTTTACTTTTTTTAGGTAAAAAGGTTAAATCCACGATGTATACAGATTTAATTTTAAGCCATTTAGTGTCTCTAATCACCTTTAACTCTTTAATGCATCGTTCAATAGATTTATAGCGGACGTGTTTATATGATTTCATCTGATCTTCGGAGGTCGGACATAAATTACATCGAAAAAGACATCCGCGTGAAAAATCCAAGTAAAAATTATCATGAATTTTTAACGCTTCTTGATATTTTTTAAAAAGATTAGGATTGATTATCGGTAAATCATCCAAATCATTTACTAATTCCCTTTCTCTGATAATACATTCTTCATAGATATTATTTCGAGGTGATATTTTATTATTGATAAGATCTCTCACTAACTTAAAAAATGCAATTTCACCCTCTTCTTGAATTAAAAAATCGAAAGGTGTGGCATTTTTAGGATATTCTTTTTTTATAAACCCAGATAATCCGCGGGGTTGAAAATCTTGTGGCCTCATACTGGCATGTACTCCTCCTACAACAATTATACTTTCGGGAGCAATTTCATATTTTATCATACTTGCCACTTCCAACGTATTTATATAGTTAAACGAACTATAGCAAGAAATTGCAACCAGATCAAAGTCAAACTCTTTTTTAGTTTGGCATAATAGTGTATTGAGTTTTTTTCTGTATAGATTTTGATTTTCAGGAATAAACTTTGGTAAGTTTTCAAATCGTAAATCTAAATATTCTTCTCTAATAGAAACATCATTAAAACTAGATTTTTTCGAATTCAAATAATTAGATATTCTTAAAAAATTAACCAAGAAGCTCGGCTTACCAAAAGATTCAAAAGGGTAAATATACAAAATCTTAAATGATTTAAGTTTATTTATCTCTGTTTTTTTATTACCTATCATACACCCCTTTATTTCAAATAGAAATATTTAAAGATCTTTAATAATAAAAAGGAGCAAAAATATAAACTATTATTATTACTTTTTATAGTGAGACTCAGTGAAGCATAAATTTTGAGAGTGAATAATGTCTGAAGAGGATAAAGAAATAGAATATGAGTTTAGGGAGTGGACAGTTAATGAATTACGTGATTTTGCTTCAGCTAATAATATCTCTATACCCAGTGGGAGCAAAAAAAATGATATTATCGAAATATTAGAAGGGGTAGTTTCACATCCTGAGTTTGTTGACAGAACAAAAGAAAACGATTTGGATGAAGAATTAAAGAGTGGAGAGAAGGACGAGGATGAGGGTGAAAAAGGCCCTCTTTTTAGGAAAGATAAAACAAAAAAATTTTGGCACCAGCCACCCTATTCTACGCTATTGAATATTGATTTAGCTAAAGACTCTGATGTTGCATTTTATGATTTATCTCAATTAGTTGACAAATTTTTCGATAAAATGCTTAGAGAGGATTTTATTGATTATAAAATTTCTGGCATTGCTTTAAAAACATCCGCTTCCTTACATCACCACAAAATCACAAGCGTTATAAAACAAGAAGAGGAGATACAGAAACAAGAAAAAATAGAAGAAATGAGGCAACGGACCCGTAGAAAGATCCCAAAAACACTCTCCCAACCAGTTAAATCAAAAATGAAAATGACTTCTAAAGATGAACTCTACGACGCAATGCGTGCTGCCATCATCGAAACAATGCAAAAGAAGGAAAAATTAAAACGAAGACGATTAAAAAGAAACAAAGAGAAAGAACAACGTAAGGAAGAGAAATCTAATGCAAGCCTTCCAAAAGAGCTCCTTAAACATATTAGCGGGAGAGAGCAATCGGTCGAGGAATTGCACGATTCATGGTTTAATAAAATCAAGACAAAAATTAAACTTGAAAATAAGGATAAAACTTCATTTTATAACTTGATTGGTATAATTAATGAAGATGAGGAGAGTGTTTTAGGAAGAAAGTACGAGTTTATTAGAATGTTTTTAGCTCTGATGTTTTTGAGTACGAACAACAGAATTAAACTAAATCAAGATGATGAATTTAAAGATATAGAAATATTTATAGAATAATCTTAGTGGATATATAATTATAAAACGGGTCTCATAAAAGATGTCAAATAATGAAAAGGAAGAGCAAATAGAGAAGGCGAACTCCGAACAGCTAAAAGAGGAACTCGATCAAAATCTTGACAATACCCAAAATGATAAATTAATAGCGACTCAAGAGATCTTCGAATCTGGTGAGGATACTGAAGAAGAGGTACATATAGATATTGATATTGACTCATATCAGAGAAATCTTATAGAAGGCGCGCTATATGCTTCCGGAGAACCGTTAACCGTGGAAGAATTATATACAAGACTGGACATTTCTAAACCGGATGTGCAAAAATATTTGGATCAATTAGTAGAAGAATATAATAAAAGAACCACAGCGCTTACAATAGTCCATATCGGAGAAAAATACCAAATGCAAATAAAAAGTGAATATACGGATCCTATCTCCCAATTCGCCGAGGGTGGGGGGATGGCTGAAAAATATTTACGCACGCTAACCATTATTGCGCTAAAACAACCTATTTTAAAGTCTACTCTCGTTAAAATACGCGGAAGTGGTGCCTATGAACATGTGCAATACTTAGAAGATAATGGTTTTATTGATTCTGTGAAAAAAGGGCGAACCTCTGAATTGACTACGACAGAAAAATATGCTGAAACTTTTAGCTTACCTAAAAATGTTGATGATATGAAAAAAGAAATGATCTCTAAGTTGGGGATCGATGATAAATAGTAATTCAACAGTTTTTTAGGATAGATTTAATACTACTCCAAATGATTTTCCCAAGATGAAAGAACACATTATTTATAAGTTTAGACTCACCGATTTTTCTTTCATAACATTTAATTGGAATCTGATCTACTCGAAAATTGTTCAATATAGCTAATATTAACATCTCTTGAGCATAATTATAACCCGCTCTTAGATTCTTTATTAAAAACTTAGCAAGATCTCTATCAAAAACTCGAAAAGAAGATTGTGAATCGAATAACTCTTTTTGGTGTAGTAGGATTTTTGAAATGAAAAATGAAAGGAGGTAGTTTCCACATTTCTTAAATAATTTTTCTTCATATTCATAAGTTCCAAAAATTCTATTTCCTACTACTAAGTTTAAATTTCCTTTCAAAAGCTTCTGAACTACTTTCTTTAAATCTCTCGATTTATATTGCCCATCTGCATCTAAAATAGCAAATATTTCTCCTTTTTTTTTTAGGCCTTCTAATAATCCTCTCTTAAACGAATAACCAAGTCCAAGATTCCTAGGATTATTAATTACCCTTGCCCCAGCTTTCTTGGCATTCTTTTCCGTTTTATCTATACTCCCATCATTAACAACGATTATCTCATTTTTAATATTTTTAATAGATGGGATATGGTGAATTACTTTACAAATAGTAGATTCTTCATTAAACGCAAAAATTAGAATTACTAATTTTTTTACGGACATGAAGAAAGATTAAGTTATTTAAATAGAAACACACTCAAATCCAAATCTTCAAAATCCTCTTTTAAATCAGGGTTTTTTTTGATGGATTCTTTATCTTGGTTCTCCAATATTTCCAAATTATTGATTCTGATGGTTTCAGAGATGTCCTTACTAATAGTTTTGATCTTTTCAATTTGATCTGAATCTGAGATTATTTTTACTTCTGATAATTCCTGATTTAATGGAATTTGCAGCTGTGATTTCATTTTTCTAAGATTTTGAATTAATTTTATTGCGATTCTTCCCGATTCTACTTGTTGTTCAGAAATCTCTTCATAAATCGTTGGCCATTGTTCAACATGAATAGAATCAATTCCTTTAAATTTTCTATATATTATCGAATATATTTCTTCGGAAATAAAAGGCATAATAATAGCGAATATCTTTAGAATTTTGTAGAATAGATTTAATGCATTTTTTAACGAATTTTTCTTAATGTTAAGATCGTCTGAATAAAACTTATATTTAATCGCTTCAATATAGTTATCGCATATCTCATTCCAGAAAAATGGTCTTAAGATCATAAATGCTTCGTGCCAATTATATCCGTCAAAATATTCTTCTATCCTCAGGAGATTGTTATTGAATTCAGCAAAGAAAAAATGATCTATCGGAGAAAGTGATTCTTGATCTATCTGGATGTCTGAGATCTCGAGCTTGTCCATATTTAATTTTAAAAATCTAAAAGCATTCCAAATTTTAGTTATAAATCTTGAAGCACCTATTAGTTGGTCATATCTTCTTCGATATTTTTTTTGAAATTTTTCTTCTGGTAAACTATTACGTTCTTTTGCAATTTTCTCATCAGAAATCGGTTGTTTATTATGAATGTTTATCCATGTATATTCGAAAGGGTAATCATCTCCCAGAGATCCCATGGCAGCCCATTGCCTTATCGCATCAGCTCCAAAATCAGGTAAAACTTCATCAGGCGAAACCACGTTTCCATAACTTTTGCTCATTTTTCTGCCATCTGGGCCGGCAACCATCCCATTTATCATAATCTCATCGAAAGGAGCTTTTCCCGTTAGTCGCTTACATCTAAATAATGTATAAAACAACCACGTTCGAATAATTTCATATCCTTGAGGGCGATGAACATTCGCATCCATATATGCCTTCTTAAAGAAATCTTCGTCTTCTAACCATTTCGCAATAGCTAAAGGGGTTATACTTGAATCTATCCAACAATCACACACATCCTTTTCTCCAATTATCTGCTCTCCCCCACATTCGGGACACTTATGAACTGGTGGAGCGGCTTCTACGGGATCGATTGGCAAATCACCATCTCTGGCTGGGATGATTTCCCCACAATTTTCACAATACCAAAATGGGATTGGGGTTCCAAAAACGCGTTGTCGAGAAATAACCCAATTCCAATCTAATCCTTCTGCCCAATCTATTAATCTAACTTTATGTTTTTCTGGAAACCACTTCATTAACTCCCCCGATTCAATTATCTCATCGGTAAAATCCTTTACTTTAATAAACCACTGGTAAACGGGCAGGTATTCAATGGGTTTTCGACATGAGGACCGCTCTGAATGAATTATTATATTATGTTCATGTGTTTCTATTTTTTCCAAAAGTCCCATCTCATCTAAATCCTTTACGATTTGTTCGCGGGTCTCCTCGATTGTTAAACCTTGATATTTTGAATTTTCATTCATTCTCCCATCTTTTGTAAAGATCTGAATTTCATCGAGGTCATATTCTAATTTCCATTTAATATCGGTTTCATCACCATAGGTACAACAATATACTACTCCCGTACCAAAATGCATATCAACGTCTTTATCTACTCTTATTCTCACAGTGCGGTTAGCAATTGGTAATTTTACCTCCGCAGCAGAAAGGTGATAATATCTATCATCATTTGGGTGGACAAAGACTCCCACGCAACTTTCCATCATTTCAGGTCGCGTAGTAGCGATGGTTACGTATTCATCTTCCCGACCCACTAATGGTAATTTTATATACCAGAGTTTACCCTCTTCCTCGGTATAACCTACTTCTGCTTTCGCCACTGATGTCTCACAATTCACGCAGAAATGAGTAGGAAATTTATCTCGATATAACCATCCTTTTTTATAAAAATATAATAGAGAGTGCTGAACTTTATATTTATAATCGTCTTCCATCGTGCGATAAGTATAATCCCAATCAGTGGAATAAGCAAGGTCATCGAATTGCTTAGTCATATTAGAGATATTGTCTTCCACCCATTCAACACACTTTTCAAGAAAACGCTCTCTCTCATCTTTTGAGATTCCGTAGTTTTTCTCAACCGCAAGCTCAACTGGAAGTCCATGACAGTCAAATCCTTGTGGAAAAAACACATTATACTCTCCTTTCATACGCTGATATCGTGCCACAAAATCTATCCATGAGTGATTTAATACATGTCCAAGATGTAATGTTCCGCTGACAAAGGGTGGGGGGGTATCAATTGAGAAGAGCTTAGCCTCTTTTTCCTCGTTAAAATCATATATCCCCATTTCTTTCCAGAAATTTATCCATTTCTTTTGAACTTCGGTAAAATTAAATCGTTTTGGAAAAGTTGTTTTTTTAGCCATAATCCGAATCGTAGTTTTAAAGAATTAATATTTTTAATGAATTAACAAATTAGAGATTTGCTATTATATACTAAATTTCTCAATATTTCACATGAGAAAATCATTTTTCATATTTTATTTTGATGATATACGAAAAATGATGAAGGGAAATTTAGAAATCTTAACGTCATTTTTATTTTACACCTTTGAAAAGAGTATATGTATAAAATCCATAATAATGATTTCTGTCTAAAATATTCTCTCTGGAATGGGGATTCGTGATGTTTTCGTATTTATTCCAATCTTCTTGAGATACTGTCTTTTCTGCTTCCCCCCAAAACATTTGGAAAAGGATTTGTAGAACCCTACGAGTATTCTGATCTAAGGGACCTTTTATATCTGCTACGTATGTTTTTGCGGAGGCATCCTTAAATCCAGAGTTAATTAACCAATTTTTAGCATTCATTATATGATTCATAGGAGGCATTCCATTTACAAATGGAGCAGTTGCTCCAGAACTTGTGTTTAATTTGGCTTCTAATAATGGATACCCCGGTAAAAATTTATGTGATGTCCAGAATAATAGAAATATAACTCCTCTTGGTTTTAATAGACGATAAAAACCATCTAATATCCCTTTTGGTTTCTCACTTGGACAACCCAACTCTTTCGGTCCAACCCATACAGTATCAGTACTCCAAATCCAATCAAACGATTCCGCTTGTAAGTGATCCAATGAATTAATATCTCCTATTATAAATTCCGTATTTTCTCTGTTTTTTTTATTAGCATACGAGATAAACTCTTCTGATATATCTAATCCGATAACAAATCCCTTCAAGCCAACCACCTTCGCCAAAAGAGAAGTATAAACACCTATTCCACATCCCGCATCCAATCCCTTACTTCCATCAGGTAGATCTAAGCTTTTTATGATTGAATTCATTAATGGTTTCCTAAATTCTGAAAGCAATATATAGGCGCTTAATTCATCAAGATTTTGATTCGTTGGATCTCTACTATTTTCCATTTATATTACTTCTCCTTAAATATTTGAAACTTTAATTTTTTTAGGACAATATAACAATATGTTTGATAAACTTAAAAAATTATATAGAAAAAATTAGTAAAAATCTGTCCGAAAAGAAACAGATAATGGTGGACCTGACGGGAATTGAACCCGTGGCCTCTTGAAGTCAAGGACACTGCGAATTGAATGGTGTCTTGCGAATCAAGCGATCTTCCGCTGATCTACAGGCCCAATAATTGAAATTATAAACTATATAATTAAATCATCAAAAGTAAAAATAATTTATTATTAGCTGGCGTTAATTGTTAATCAACTTGTATGGAAGTGATAAAAACAAAATTAGAAAATCATTCCAGCTTAAAGAAAATCGGTTATTTTATTATCACTCGTTGGAAAATAAAATAAACTCTCTTTGTTTTTATCTTTATATCTTTTTATAGATAAATCGAGATATGCTTTATTTGTATCAATTCCTACAAAATTACGATTTAAAACACTACATACAAGTCCAGTAGTTCCCGAACCTACAAATGGATCTAATACAGTATCACCCTTATTAGTTGACGCTAAGATAATCCTTGTTAGTAATTCGATGGGTTTTTGTGTAGGATGTCTTCCATGGGTTTTCTCTGACGGGGGAAGTAATGGGATTGACCATACGCTTCTCATCTGCTTATCCTTATTTTTTAATTTATCTTTAGGGTTATTCCAATGTTTCATTAGTTTATAATTAAATGAATGATTAGATTTCTCCGATTTTCGTGCCCATAAAATAATTTCATGACTATGAGTAAAATATCTGCATGAGAGATTTGGTGGAGCATTTGGCTTAAACCATATAATATCATTGATTATGTCATATCCATTTTTTTCCAGTAAATAGCCTACCTTATAAATTATATGAAGAGTACCAGAAATCCAAATAGATCCATCCTTTTTTAAAAGAGGGCGAATTTTTTTTATCCACTCATAGGTAAAATTCACATCTTCCTCAAATCCTTTTGATTTATCCCAATTTCCCTTATTGACTGATTTCATCTGACCTGACTTACAAGTTATCCCATCATTCGAGAGAAAGTAGGGAGGATCCGCAAATATCATATCAAATTCATTTTCAGAGAGGTCTTTAAGAATTTCTATAGAATCTCCATGATATAGAGTAAAATTTTGACTTTTAAAATAAGGAGATCTCATCTTTCTCAACAATCTTTCATTTTATATATTTATTTTACCGAGGTGCTCTTGTTATAGAATATTTTGTTATATTTATTAAGCTTCATATTTCTTCTTAAATATTCATTATGAAAGCAATTATTACTCTTTTTAATGATATTTATTTGTCGAAAATAATTACAGATGAGAGTTTAAATCTTCTTTCTCAACTTAACTTAATTCATTAGATTATGTAATATAAACATAAATTATGTAAATAGAAATATATTATTTATAAGTAAATCAATTCAATTATTTACTATTTGAGTTATCATGGATAAAGAGAGATTCAGAACTTTATTTCAAGACCGCTTAATACAAGATGTTGCACAGCAAAAAATAGATATCGTCTTATCTGGGCAATATGGAAAAGCTTTAGAATTATTAAGGGATGCTGAAGCGACAGGATTGTTTCCCGCATTAGTTGGCCCTCCAGGAGTAGGAAAGACCATTTTATGCCGATATTTTGCAAGTTTGCGAGCAAAAGAAAAACAAGGAAGAAATTTCCATTGGTTAACGATGGATGAATCAATCAAGCCCTCACATTTCATAGGAAGTTTCGATCCCGCCATTACACTTAAACATGGCTTTACCATAGAGGCATTCAACCCCGGTCCCCTATTAAGTGCGATGCTGGAAGGAGGAACCTTTTTAGCAAATGAGATCAATCGCGCAACAGAATACTCACAAAATACGCTACTAGAGCCATTAGAGGAAGCATCTATAGGCATTCCACATCTGGGCCGAATACAAGCAGATGAAGACTTTTTCTTTATATGTGCGATGAACCCCGAGGAACTTTCAGGTACGCATAGATTATCTGAAGCATTGAAAGATAGAATTAAAGTATGGATAAAATTAACTTATCCGGAAAAAGCCACAGAACTGGATATAATTCGTATTAATTTGCCAGAACAATTTATGGTTGAAGAATCTGAATTAGAATTAATCTATTCAATTATCGAAGAGACACGTAAAAACAAAATTGATATCGAGGTTCCCGCCTCTATAAGAGCGGGTATTGCGATTGCCAAGCTATTAGGCAGAAGAAGATATCTTGAAAGCAAGGGAATAGTAGAAGATAAAGAATCTGTTTATGTTCATCTGGCAGATATATCTAAGCATGTGTTGCTTGGAAGTATTAAGCCAAAACCCGGCGTTAAAGTTGAAAATATTATCGATGGAATCATTAATAAGACATTGGGAGGATAAAACCTGAAAAAATGCCCCTATTTCCCGAAGATCCATGTGAATTTGCCGTTGAATTCATTAGAAGAATGAGAAATCATCCTGATATCGTTCAGATACCCTCCTCACGACAAGTTCTTTCAATTCCAAGACTCATTCTCTCACGATATTATCGGAAAGGTTCAGTAACACCTAATGATTATATTGAAATCAGTAAAGTGACTTCATTTCCCGATAACCAAGAGTTAGCAAATGATTTGGCATTTGAAATTTTATTTCCAAATTATAAGAAAGATATTGTATCTGATTTCTTTGAAAATGGAATAGGGGAGTCCGAGGCAGATGACGACTTTTTGAGTTCATCCGAAAAAGAACAATTAGATGAAATGCAAGATCTTATCGATGATATTGAAATGTCAGTCGATACAGATAAAATTCAAGAGATGGAACAATTTTTAGATGAACTAAATAAAAAGAGAAACGAGGAACCGTATAATTCTGCGATGCATTTTTTCAATGACGATTCTGAATTATTTAAAGAACAGATCTCCTCTTTTGAGGATCTGATGGAAGAGGCAAAAAATCGACTTAAAGAAAGAATTAACTCCTTGGATCCCGAAGATCTTAAAGCCGCCTCTAATATGGCGTTGAACGATATGATAGAGCAATTTTCAAAGCGAGATTGGGAAAAATTGGCAAGCAAAGCCTTGAAAAATCAAGATATTTCCGATGATTTACAAAAGTTAATGGAAAAAGGTAACTTTGAAGATTTGATCCAATCAATGAAATTTTTGAAAGATACTAATGCTCTTCAAAAAGATCAACTTCAAAAAATGAAGCAGAATCTTGAAAATCAAATAAATAACCTTGACCAACTATTCAATGCAGCAAAAAATTTGGGTGAAAGCCCCAAATTTAATAAGGATAAGGTTTTGGGGAATTCTTTGAAAAAAAGCTCATTTGAACATAATTTTAACTTGGCAAATGCATTAGACCAGTATTACGGGACCAATCTAAGAGAGGATTTGCTAGATAAGATTAATCAGATGGGAAAGAATTCCAAAATGGAGCCGTCTTTGGAGAATCTCACAAAAAATGCTTTAGCTAATAAATCATGGAATTCACTCTTTAATCAAGCACTACAAAATGCGATGAAAGAGATAGAAGAGCAAAAACGTAAAGTGGAAGGTTATAAATCCCTTTCTCATCAATTACAACAATTAATGAATTCATGTCAGAACATGCACTGTAGCCAGAAGATCGCACAAAAAATACCAGAAATGATTAAAAAGGCACTTGAGGCTAGTGAAAATCACTCCCAATTGAGAGACGCTGTCGAGTTTTTAAGAAAGATTGGCTTAGAACCCGAATCTCAAGATATAGAAAAGATGGGAAAGAATCTCAATATGCCCGAAGAAGACATCTTTGAGTTGATTGAACCGAATTATCAATTACTCAAAAAATTAATAGAAAAAAAGAAGGGTAATTTCGATCGGCTACAAAATCTAATAGAGCGTCTAAAGGAAGAAATAAATTTTGATAGAATGAAAGAACTCCTTAATAGTGCATTCGCCTCGGATAATCGGGACGCGATGGGCGCCTTAGGTCATCATGATCTGAGTCATGCAATCAAGGGGGCTCAGCAAATGGAGGGACAAGAGGGTGTTGATAAATTAGTCGCTTGCTTATCTGCGGGAAGCGGAGAGAATTTATTAAAACAGTGGTTCATACATAGAAAATCATTACCAGAGCAAGCAAAAGAAAAAGTTAAAGAATTAGCAAAGAAGATGCTTATCGAACTTGGGATTTACTATTCGCGGGCAAGGCTCGGAAGTGCGACTACAGGTCCCATCCCAGTTAATATCGTTAGACCTTATACTGTAGGAGATGATATTGACAATATCGATTTAGAGGAAACAATTTTCAATATTTTGGAGAAGGGAAAGAAACTATCTCATATTGGATATGATGATTTTTATGTGTATGAAACGGCGAAGGGATTAAGAAGCGCATGTATCGAGTTGGACATTTCTGGAAGTATGACTGGCGAGAAGCTCTCATTCATGAGTATATGTGCAACAATGCTCTGTTATGGAATGCGCAAGGATGAGTTAGGTTTATGCTTTTTTGAATCGGATACGCATATACTGAAAGAAATGGATAAGAAAGCGAATTTAGAAGAATTGGCTGATGAATTATTAACAATTGAGGCTCGGGGGGGGACAAGGATTCAGAAAGCTCTTGAATGGGCGAGAAGGCAATTTAAAGAGAAGACAGATTCTCGAGAGAAATTAAATATTTTATTTACAGATGCTGAAATCTATGATCTTGAGAATGCATTAGAGGAACTACGAATATTTCGTTCCATGGGAGTAGATTTCATTTTAGTATGCCCCGAAACGGCCTTCAATCTGGATGAGGCGAAGAAAATGGTAAAGATCGCAGGAGGAGAATTATTAACTATTGAGGATTGGGAGGAATTTCCAAACTTAATTAGCGAAATAATAAGGGCACGATTTTAGCAATGGCGGAGTCAAATCTTGAAACATTAATTAAAAATTGGGTCGGAAAAGATTTATTTAAGAAAGCGAAAGAATTTCCGACGAATATGATAAATATTATTTCTCTAAATCAAGATCCATTATTCGTACGAATGATTGTTTTCGATGACGAGCGGGAATTTCATATAATAATTGACGAGGAGAACAAGGAAATATTTCACGATTGTCCGTCATTTCTTATTTATTCTGATAGAGATAAGAAAGTTTGTAAACATTTCCTTAAATCATTATTTCTCTTAGATGAAGAAAAAGCAGTAGACATTTTCAAAAATCTAGAATCATATACACTAACTTCGGAGGATTTTGGCTCAGAAAAAAAGAGTAAAAATTTTACTCTTCTTGCAGATAGGTGTTTCAATGAATTGGATAATTATGTAGATGGATTAAATTATTTAAACAAAGCCATAATTAACCAATCGCAATGTGAATCAATAATAGAGAACTTTCTTAATATTTCTTTAAAAAAAGGATTATTCATCGAATTTTTTGAGTTTATCAGGAAAGGATATAGAAATGAACTTGGCTCAACTTTAGAAAAGAACAAAAAAACCATCAAATCTGGGTTTAAACAATTCCTAAATTCAATTTCACAATATTCTTTCTATAATCTTTTACGGATCATAAATTATATTGAAGATATATTTGGTTATACTCAAGTTGATTTTTTAGCGAATCATTTTTCAATTTTTAAGAATATGTTGTTAAGTCGAAATTGGAATGAAAAATATTTTGCGACCTATATCATCAAAAGACATTATGATTCTTTGCTTAAAGCAGAACCTAGATTTAGTAATTTAATCTCGGAGGATAATTTAAATTTTTTTAAAGAACAACTAATTGACTACTTTTTACAAGAGATTGAGAACTTCAGTGTTTTAGAAAAATTGGAGTTAATGAAAGAACAATTCATAATTTTCGATATTAAGGAAGATTATTTTCTTTCTGATTATCAAAACTATAGAGAAGAAATAAAAGAATTGGAAAAGAAAGTCTACCTGAAAAAATTTGTCTTTCTCAAATTCTTAATCGAAAAATACAATGTGAGGAGGACGAGAGTTGATTTTAGAAAGAAAAGGAACATCTATGAGGTAAGTCACGACGAAGAGAATCTAAAAAATCCTGTTTATTCATATATTATAACTAAAATCGGATTTTATGGTATTAACGATTCAACAATTAAATCATCAGATATAGGTATCAATTATTTTATAATCAAAGATCTATTTCTTGATAATTTTAGTAAATTTCAAGATATTTTCTACTATAAAAAACAATTTTGGGATGATGAAGAACACGAGATTAACATCAGAGATGCGGGTTCTTTACTCACCAAGGATAAAGATTACGTTTATAATGTCGAGGAAGATTATTCTAACGATAAAGTTATGATTGTAGAGTGGGATTTAGCAAGTAAACCAATAAAAGGCAGCTTAGTAAATGCATATAGCTCCCAGATTTTAATTCCTGACCAAAACAATCCTCTCTTTCATGATTTAAGGCCCTTTGATCTCTGTTATTGCATGAAAACCCCAACAAAAATCGAAGGAGATATGATTAAAAATATTAGCGTTATTACAAAATGTTCTTTCAAAGATGCAATTAAAAATATTGCAAACGGTATGGAATTTGTTGAAGGATATTACCCTCTCTCTTTAGTGAGGTCAGTGATTAAAAAAGAATTAAATCCTTTCGAGGCAAATAGAGTTGCATCCACCAACCAGAATAGACAATTCATTCCTAATTATAAAAAATTTATCAAAGAATTCCGAAAATTTTTGTTTAAATTTATCAATAAAGAAAGATCTTACATATTTAATGAGATTAAGAGAAATCCAAAAGATAAATCAGATCAAATTCTTATTCTTCTCAATTTGTCTAACGATGTAGCGGGAATGGATTTGCCGTACTCCGAGTTAATTGTAGAAGTTTTAGAAAAAGATATGAATATTGATGAGTTTAAACGAGCTCTTATTAAGAATATCCATTTTTATATTCGAAAACTTTTAAAAAAGAAAGAAATAGGAAGCACAATGGCATTTCGGTTGAAGAAGATGAAAAACTCCCCATTTATAAAGTATTTTGATGATATTATTCAAATTAGAAAAATAGAGTTTGAAAATCAAAATATTGTGAAGTCTGGAAATAAATTTGATATTTCCCAAATTAAAGAAACCTATTATGGAACAAAGTTTGCAAAAATATTAAATCTTGGAGGGAGTACGATTATATCGCCTAGAGAACTGAGTAAATTCAAAGAATTATCACTAAAAATAGGACTCAAGATAAATGTCGTTGAAGAGGGACCAATTGACGTCGATTAATAAGAATTATAGTCAACTCTTCAATTTCTCTTGTTTTCTTTCATATATCTGGTAGAATTTTGTAAGAAATTTTTTATATATTTCTATACAATTAAGGTATTCCTCAATTTCAATAAATTCTAAATCAGTATGCTCTAATTTGGGATCTCCTGGCCCATATGTTATGGAAGGGATACCGAATGTGATTCCGATATTATTTATAAAGGTGGTCCCGGTCTTTTTGATCAGAATAGGTTTTTCATTTAACGTGTTATAGATTGCCCATCTCAAGGCCCCAATAATGGATTCATTCTTTTTTATTTCAAAACCCTCCACTAAACTGGAAAGACTTTCTTGAATTTTTATCTTAACTTGGTTTTGTGTTTCATATAAATTTTGAAATTCAAGAATTCTGGTTCTTAATTCATTATGGATCTGACTTGACTCAATATAAGGAGGAAACCTGATATCTACTTGGATAATACACTCAGACGGGACGCAATTTGTCAGATTACCTCCTTTGATTACTGTTAAATTTGGAATAATTTTATCAAAATATTTTGTTTTTTTGTTATAGGTGGATTTATGTTTTTCCGTTAAATCCCAGCAAGCTAGTTTAATTATATTCCAAATTTCCAAACATATTTCTATCGCATTTACATATTCCCAAGAGCTAGCAACATGACCCATTTTAGATAATACTCTAAATCCAATACACAATCTTCCCTTGTATCCAATACAGATTTGATTAATTTTAGTAGGTTCTCCAAAAATCGCGAAATCGGGCTGAATTTTTGCTTTAACAAACTCTTTGATTCCCACGAGACTATCCTCTTCTCTAACGATACCCGAAAAAATCACTTTTCCTGAGATATCCTTACTAAAATCAAATTGGCTCAATGCATACACCATCGCGGCTAAAGAAGATTTACAATCGACGGCTCCTCGTCCATAAATTTTTCCATCTTTCTCGATAATAGGTAATTCTCCAGGAATTGTATCCATATGGGAGCTGAATAGTATTACTGGCTTTCCTTCTCCTTTTTCTGCTATGAGATTTCCAATATTATCGAAATTAACCTTAAAATTGTGCTCTTCTAAAAATTTAGCTAAGAATTTTGAATATTTTTCTTCTTTTCCAGAGGGACTATAAATGTCTATACATGATTTAAGAAATTTGATCGCTTCATCATTCATTCGAAATCACTGTTCCAGTTTCTTTTTCCAGGGCATTATATATTGGATTATCGCTTAACCCAGAACTAATAATAACTGTTTTTATATTCATATCTAAAGCTTCTAATGCCGCATATGCTTTTTTCTTCATTCCCCCGATTAAATGCTCCATAAGGCGTTCTAACTGATGTTTTTTTATTTTTTGAATCAAGGAATTCTTATCTTCGAAATCCTTGTAGATGCCCTCCACATCAGTCAAACTTATTAAAATTTCTGCACCTAATGCATTTGCAATATAGCTGGCTGCTCTATCCCCGTCTATATTTACAATCTCTCCCTTTTCACTTTTTCCTAATGACCCAATTATCGGAAGATAATTTATTTCAAGAAGATATTGCAATAGTTCAGTCTGCACTCTTTTTATTTTGCCAGAATATTCGCCACGTTTCATAATACGTTTATCATTTATCATTACGAGAATCTTTTCCTTTCTCTTTGCTTCAATGATTCCGCCATCAATTCCTGTGAATCCAAAGGCATTAGTATCCCTTTTTTGGAGAGCTTCAACCAAACGTTTATTATTTCTGCCTCCTAAGACCATAATGGCAACATCTATTGCCTCTTGATCTGTATATCTTGTTCTAAATCCAGAAGGTGTCTTAAAATATTTGGGTTCTTTATTCATTTGCCGTAATAACTCATTTATTTGCGGTCCACCCCCATGAACGATGACCAATTTATATTTATCGCCATGATTTTTATGAATATTAGTAATATCATTTACTACATTATCAAAATTTTTCGCAATTAAAGCTCCTCCGATCTTCACTACCACTATCATAACTATGCACCCCTATTATTTATAGTTCCTAATTACATAATCAACAATTTTATTTGCTACATTGATTTTACTAGCTTTGCTTACTGCTCTAAATTGGGGCGTTCCATTAACTTCTATCACATAAAACTTCCCCTCCTTAACCATCAGATCAACTCCCACTATCTCTCCATTTACCGCTTTACTGGCATTTAAACTAATCTTTCGAATCTCATCTGTTATTTCTTCTTTCTTTGCAGTTCCCCCTAAGGCGATATTGCTTCTAAAATCCTCTTCTGGGTTATAACGCCCCATAGCAGCTACACATTCATCACCAACAACAAAGACTCTTATATCCGTGGGAGATTTTGGATCTGTTGATGATAAGTATTCTTGAAGATAATATTGCTTTTGTAGTATATTCCCCATGCTTTCTCTGCATTCTAAATTACTCCGAGCACTATTCTGATCTTCTAATTTTGCAATTAGCCGACCCCAGGAACCGATTATTGGTTTTATTATTGCAGGATAATGAAGCTGCTCATCAATAGCTTCCATTGAAGGTTCCTCCTTAAATGCGAAATAAGTGTTTGGCGTAAGAATATTGTTCTCTATAAGCTTTAAAGAAGTTAATAATTTATTTCCGGTTATGTTTAAACATTCAAAATTATTTATAACCTTATATCCTTTAGTTTCAAGTATCGCGCAAGAATATAATCCCCGAAAATAACTTAAAGAACGCTCTAGAATCAAATCAAATTGGAAATCCAAATCCTTCTCTTTCGATAGCTTAAAATAAACATTTTGATTGTTAATTATTTCAAAGGCAATATTGGATTTTTCCAATTCCTCAATTAGTCGTTTTATTTCCCAAGTAACACGATTATGGAATATTCCTACCTTCATTGGTCATTAGTTATATTCTGAATAATTAATTATTGCGGTTTTAATAGATTAGATTATAATATAGCTATCTTAGTAGAACATATTAATTTAATTTAATTTGGAATAGTTTATGAATTTCTTGTTCATTATTCCCGGATTCTTCAATATAGAACCCTATCAGAAGCTCCTCTATTACAATGATCTACCATTAGGGTCCCTTCAGATCTCATCCTATTTAAAAGAGCGAAATAAAACGAAAACAGATATTATTGATATGCGTATTGAAGAAGAGAGAGACTCGATATGGGACTCCCAATCAAAAGATCTTTACAAATTCGAAAAACACTGTGCGAAGGTACTAGAATCAAACCAAATTCAAAACTTTACAAATATTGGAATAAGCTGCTATACATCTTTCCAATATTTGCAGACAAAAATAATTGCGGAGATGATCAAAAAATCCTACGGAGACAAAACTATTTTTGTAGGTGGATATCATCCTTCAGCAAATCCTCACGACTTCATATACAAAAACTCTCCTTTTGATTATATTATAATTAATGAAGCTGAACTTACATTATCAGAATATCTTTCAAGAAATAAGAATAAAACATCTAAAAAGTCCCAACCAACCCAGATTTTGAGGGAAAAGAGACATATTAATGTGAATGAACTACCCCCTCCAGATTATAAGCTCTATCTAAGTAAATATCCTTATTATGATAAATATAAATTCGATCTTTATTCTTCGAGAGGATGTCCTTACCAATGTACCTTTTGCTCAGTCAATTATCGATTTAGAGCCTACTCTTTTGAAAATTTTAAAAATGTGTTTGATGAATTGGTTCAAGTTGTGCTCAATCAGAATAAAAAGCATCCAAAAATTAGCTTTGCCGATCAGGCATTCTTTAGTATCCCAATTAAGGAAAAAATACTTGATTACATCATACAGCAACGATTACAAGAGTTTATTACTTTTTCTTGCCAATCACGTATAGAGACAATTGCATCAGATTTATCCATTTTAAATAAAATCAAAACCAGTCAATTAATTATTGGTTATGGGCTTGAATCTGCGGACAAAAATCTGTTAATTGAGATGAATAAAACTCGAAATCCAAATTATTATTTAGAAATGGCAGAAAAAATAATACAAAAATACACTGAAAATGGTTTAAATTATTGTAGATTGAATGTTTTATGCGGATTTCCGGGCGAAAATGAAAAATCATTCAATAATACAGTAAAATTTCTTGAGGAAAATGCGTCCCATGAAAATATTCAAATAAGTCCGTCCTTGTTTGCTTGTTACCCTAATACCTCCGTGTATCAGAGAATGAATAAATATGAGGAATTATATGGCACAGAATTCAATAAACGATGGTGGACCTCCCAAAAGAACCAATTTAAATTATCTGTTTTAAGAAAATGCTCTCATAACTATTCTCTAAAAAATCTTCTTTATGACTATAAAGAAAACTATATATCAATTCTAAAAATGTTCAAATTTAGCAACTTTAGAGATTTGGCAACTTGGAAACAATTCTATAGTAACTGGTATAATGAGCTAAGCTCTGCGAACCAGTTAGAAAACCAGAATTAAAATAAATAAAATTTCCATAAATATAAAGAAAAGCAACCCTGCGATTTTTAATTTTTTTGGATTAGAGTGAATATTAGTAAAAATTGATAAATCAATTGTTTCTGCTAATAAATCATCAATAAAAAGAAACGCACCAACAAAAATGAAGATAATACCAAATATAAGGTTTTCATTAAAAACTAAGAGAAGAATTCCGTTAATAAGAATTATGGCCCCAGAAAGCAAATGATGTAAAAATTTCCAAATTCCTGTAACTTCTACTCCTTTTTTTTCCTTCCTCATATATTTTCATCTTTTTAGAAGTTATTAAAATTTTTTTATAAATGATATTATGTGCTTTTTGATCTAAATCGATAAAAAGGAAAGTATAATATTTTTAATTTATTACATTACCTAATTGGATATAAAATTTACTTATCATCTTTAAGATTATGGAATTTAAGCATCCATCAAAGGATATTCAAGAATCTGAAGGAACTCTCCTTAGGGGAAAGACTGTTTGCATGTGTTTGACCGGTAGTGTGGCGATAATTAGCGCACCGATCATCGCGAGAGAGCTAATGAGGAGAGGTGCGGAAGTGATTGGGGTTATGACACATGCGGCTACAGAATTAATCACTCCTCAGATGATACATTGGGCAACTGGTAATCCTGCGATTACAAAATTAACTGGAAACGTTGAACATGTATATCTAGCGGGAGAAAGACCAAGAGCCGTTGGCCAGGCAGACTTAATATTAGTTTGTCCCGCCACTGCCAATACCATATCAAAAATTGCTAATGGAATAGACGATACCCCGGTAACTACTGTCGTAACTACAGCATTTGGATCTTCCATTCCTATAATTGTAGTCCCTGCAATGCACGAATCTATGTTTCGTCACCCTATCCTAAAAGAGAATATGACCAAGTTAAGAAAATATGGCGTTGAGATACTCGGTCCAAGAATCGCAGAAGGTAAAGCTAAAATCGCGCGTATTGACGATATCATAGACAGAACCATTGATATCCTCGTCGCCAAAAAAGACCTTGATGGAAAGAAGATTCTAGTGACTGCAGGACCCACGAGAGAATATATCGACGAAATACGGTTTGTATCCAACGACTCTTCAGGAAGAATGGGCATTGAATTGGCGAAAGAAGCATCAGCAAGAGGTGCCGATGTCTTACTTGTTAACGGAAAAAGCTCCGTTGAAGTTCCAGATTATCTCAATGTTAAAAATGTTGTTTCGACAGATGATTTTATCAATACAGTAAATAAGGAACTTAAAAATAATACTTATGATATGTTTATCTGCGCAGCTGCAATCAGCGACTATTCCCCGATTGATTGTATAGAAGGGAAAATTTCTTCTGATAAAGTAAAAGAATTACAGGTAAATATGAGATTAACTCCTAAAATCATTGATAAAGCCAGAGAAGTCAATAAGAATGTATTTGTTGTAGCTTTCAAAGCAGAGACAAATGTCTCCAGAACTGAATTAATTGACAGAGCCTATGCGCGGCTTCAGAAATCAGACGCAGATTTAATCGTAGCTAATGATGTTGGACGAGAAGATGTTGGCTTTGAAAGTAGTGAGAACGAAGTCTATATCATCGATAAAGAAAAACATACAACTCACGTATCTAAACATAGTAAGAGATATGTTGCTTCCAAAATCATTGATATAGCGTTAGAGAATTATAGAATCAAAGATATGTGAAATTTCGATAATAAGGTTTTTCTGTTGGACCAATTAGAGAATTTCAACATCACTTCTTATAAACTTTATGAAAGAAAAGATTTAAATAATAAATCAGTTTTTCTAATAACTGAAGCTAGTTCCAGATTTATTATAGAAAGTTGAGTTTATAAATGTGTATTAATACCCCTATTATAAAATCCCATATTAATGGGGCATTTGATATATGGATATATGATTTCTTTTATGTTCTAGATGATAGACTCATTTGATATATTGGAGGAATGAGGTTTTAAATAATGACGACAGAAGAGGAAGGACGGATAACACAAGGTACTATCGCTCAGTTCATGCGCAAAAGAACCCAATTAGTTGGTTTTGAGTTTGGATATTGGAAGCACGCACAATATGGCGCAGAATTCCTAGATAATGCTCTTGACGCGATAGAAACATTTCAATGGAACGAACTTAAGAAGGAAGATTCGAGTATTGCTTTTACTTTAGATCAGGAAATATTTTTAGAGAATTTTTCGGTTCTCCAAAAAGAAGTAGAGGAGGAGGACTCACATGAACTTGATGACGAAGCTAAACGAACCTTATTAGGGGAAATAAGACCGTTATCGGATAGCGTTTCGGAAGAAAAAAAAGGAGAAAAACCAAAGAAAGAAGAGCCGAAACCTAAAAAAAAGGAAGAAATTGAAGAGATAGAAGTAAAAAACCTTATAAGAGACATGGAAAGTTTAATTCAACCCGTCAATAATATAAATATTATCGATAAAGAGCCCATTGTCATTATGAGATTGACCGAATCAGAAGCACATTCACTGTTAACTGGAGAAATAGATGCCAAAAATATAATGAGTTATAAATTTGAAGTATTCGATAACGGATTGGGAATGGCAAAAGTGGATGTTGAAAAATATGGGAAATACCTCGCCTCTTCTAAAAGTATTGAGCTAAAGCAAACAAGAGGGAGCCAAGGATTTGGTGCGCCCAGTGCTTTTAGTGATTCTCAAAATACCACGGGAAAGCCGATAGTTGCCGTCTCTAAAACGGCAGATAACCTTTATGCTACCGCATCTGAATTTTTCACCACATCGAAAAATGAAAAAAGATATGTGGTTCATCCCACCGAAATAGATGTCCCATTCCTTCACGGCACCTATATTAAGCTTAACTATCTTAACATTAAGTATGTCAGAGGTTATGTGGATACATATGTGAAAGAAACTGCCCTAATGAACCCTCATGTAACGATAATTTATATAGACCCTTATGATGAGGAATATATCTTTCCAAGAAAGGTTTCCTCATTTCCGGCAGAACCAAAATATGCAAAACCTCATCCTTCCTCAACTAATATAGGAGATCTTCAAGATCTTTTAGGAAAATCAGAACATCTCTCATTGACCTCATTTTTACAAGATAATTTTGTCCGGATGAGCTATAACACAGCAAAGGAAGTCGTTGATCTGGCCGAACGGGACCTTCAAGATAAACTAAATTTATTAATTTTAGATAATGGATTTCTTAAGAAAGTGAAAAAAAAGAGCGATGTAATACATTACCTTCGCTATGAAAAGCGCGTATATGGAAGGTCATCAAAACCGCGAGATAAATTAATTATATATGAAGTGAAATCAGATGAGTTGATAGAGCATTATTGGAATGAGATTGAAAAATATCAAGATTTAAACGATGAAATTGATGATATTACCGATAAGATTAAACAATTTAAGACAAAAATACAAAAGGCGGACACTAAGAAGGAACAAAGAAAAATCAAGAGGGATGTGAGAAAACTCAGAAGGAAGATAGACACAATAAGAGACGATAAAGACAAACTTAGAACGAATCTAAATAAAATTTTTAAAGATCAAAAAGAAGGTTTAGAGGAGATAAAAACCAAGAAAAAAGTTCAAGATTTCGAAGATTTGGTAGAAGAAGTAAAAATTTCAGATGCAAGACCACAAGATCTTACAAATGATCAATTCAATTCTCTCTTTTTTGCATTTAAATCAGTAAAATATATGTCACCTCCAACAGATACGGTGGTACCTGTTGGGGATGTAGTGTTAGAAAATACTCTGATAAAGGAGTTGGGATTAAAAGTCTCAGAAAATTTGGATGATTTTGGAACACCCGTGGAAGGGCTCAAAAATTCAGCAAGGAACGCCTTAAAGCGCAAAAAACAACGATTATTGGATGATAACCCAGAACTAAGTGAAGATGATTTAAAGAAAATTGAATTGACTGATGAAGATTTGATGGAATTCAATTCTAAGATCCTATCACAATTTCTCTTAGAAAACGATAATTTTGAGCCAGAAGGATATTCACAAGAATTGCAATCTTTATTAGAACTTTCAGAAACCTCAGAAGAAATAGATTATAAACAAGTTTTTGAATATTTTGTAGAAAATTTCACTAGAGAGGATGATTTTGTAGCCGCGGAAACGCGTGATCCGACGAGTGGTAAAGGATTGGCATATATTGTTGAGGGAGTCCTTGCCTATGCCAATAAAATAGAGGTACCCAAACGTTCTCGGGATGTCTTATCGCGATTTGTTAATAGAACGCCGAAATTGAGAGACACTGCGGATTGTGCAATAACGAAGGCTGTTCAAGCCGTTAATTGGAAAAATTATAATTTAGAAAGTTTCGATAATGGCTTACCAAAAGGCCCAATTAAATTATTGGTTAATGTTTCTGGACCCTATGTACATTTAATGTTTAAATCCCAATCAAAAAACGCGCTTGCTGATGATGAAGATCTGATAAATGAAATTAAGTATTGTTTAGAAGCTATCGGGAGAAGATTAAGAGTTTATCTCAATAGGCGGGCGAAAATACGGAAAAAAGAAAAACGCGCAAATTTGATTGAAAAATATATCCCTAAATTTGTCAGTAGCCTATATAACATTGCTCAAGAGGGTAGTAATTATAAAGATGAGATCTCTAAAGAAGAACTCGAAAAATTAATGAAAACACCAATTAGAAAGGAAAGACCCCAAATTAGTGAAGATCTTAGAGAAAAAATTTCTAAAAAGAGAAAGATTAAGAAAGAGAGAGAAAAGGAAACAATTGACGTTGAAAATCTTGAAGATTATACCGTAAAGGAATTAAAGAGTATTGCCGATAAACAGGATGTTGATTTACCTTCACGGGCCAGAAAAGCGGAAATAATTGATACCATTGAAGATTCTATTGAACCCAAGGAGGAGAAAAAAGAGGAGGAAAAGAAGAAAGAAAAGGAGAAAGAAAAAGAAGAAGAGAAAAGGGAAGAAATCGATTTCGAAAATCTCGAAGATTACACCATAAAGGAATTAAGGAATATTGCCGATAAACAGGATATCGATTTACCTTCGCGGGCCAGAAAAGCAGAAATAATAGAGACTATTCAAATCGCAGTGGGTATTAAAGAAAAAGAAAAGAAAAAAGAGAAAGTAGAAGAAAAGCCCCAAAAAATAATAAAAGAAAAGAGGAAGAAGAAAGTAAAAGCCCCACCAATGCCCTCAAAAACAAGACAGCAAAAGTTACCTGTTATCACCAACGAGGCGATCTTAGAATCGTTGGAAGAAAATAAATGGCAAAATATTCAAGATTTAATCTTTAAGATGAGAATAAAAGATATGTTAGACGCACGACTTTTACAAGTAAAATTAAAGGAACTTGAAAGAAAAGAAAAAGTTCGTGTAAAGTCTAATAAAGGAAAGAAATTTTGGAAATTAAATTGAGGTGATGAGTAAATGCCGAAAAATGATAAGAAATTAGAATGGGATTTGAAAGCTACCAAAGAATTGATGAATAATCTTCAAGATCAAGACTTGGATGAGGCGGATATCGAATTACCCGAGGATACCATAAAAATAGACGATTTACGGAGAAGAGAGGCTTTAGATAGATTATATTCATTGGTTGATAGTCTCATCGAAGAAATATACATTACCGGAAAACCAGTTATTGAATTACCATCTCGTTCCAATTCAAATATCATTTGGGATGAGGAATCTGATCTATTATTGCTTGGAAGACAAATTCAAAAAAAGCAATTTCATTCATTAACAAGTGTGGCGGATATTACCAGATTAATGAGAGTTTTAGAAATTATAAACGAATTATTAAAGAAAGATATGCATGCGACTAAACGTGAAATCTTTTATACTGACGTAAAACTGTTTCAAGATCAAAAAAATAGTGATAAAAGTATCGAGGATGTGGCAACCATGCTTTACACGACAAGAAATTCGACTCATGTCGTCGCATCTGCAAGAGGGTCTTGTGTTGGTAGACTAAGAATAAGAGATAAAAATGATATAATTGATTTAGAAGGATTAGGAAGTGGAGGTTGGGGAATTAGTCCAATGTTAGACAATATTGAAATCTTGGAGTCTGATGCTGAATTCATTCTCGTTGTAGAAAAGGATGCTGCAATGATGAGATTGGCGGAGGCACGCTTCTGGAAAGATTATCCTTGTATAATTCTCACTGCTCAAGGAGTTGGGAATGTAGCTGTACGGATGTTTCTGAAACGACTAAGTAAAGAATTACAGCTTCCCGTGTTTAGCTTGGTAGACAGCGATCCTTATGGACATTATATCCATAGTGTATATATGCGAGGTTCTAAGAGATTGAGTTATGAATCTCCTTTCTTAGCAACCCCCGATATAAAGCTTTTGGGAGTATTAACAAGAGATTTGGATAAATATCATGTCCCTGATGATTGTCGGTTGGATATGAATAAAACAGATATTAAACGAACGAAAGATCTACTAAAGGAAGATTTTGTTAAAAAAAATAAAGAATGGAAGAAAGATCTTGAATTAGCCCTAAAAATTAAGAAAAAAGCAGAGATTCAAGCACTTTCATCACACGGGTTTGAATTTCTTACAGAAAAATATCTTCCAGAAAAACTTACAACTGGTGATTGGTTATAATAGAGGTGATTTACTATTAGAGTGTTTCGCAAAAAAGATGGAGGTATCGTCCAATTAATAGATAAAAGGAAAATGCAAGAATGGTCTATCGAGCTTCCCTTAATCTTTATTGAATATATTAGAAATAACAAATTGGATACTTATGACGACGAGAAGGTAAGAAAAGCTGTAGAGGAATATTTAGATGAAATTATGGAGGATGTTGCTATTCCAAGATTAATTGAGGTGTTGGGAGGAGAGGATAATGAAGAGATTATTAGTGCTTTAGAACGAATAGATAAAATAGCGAATGAAAATTTAGACATGGCGAGACCTATTAAACCATATTTAGAAAATTTGCTGAAAAAAGAAAATAAAGAGATTAAAAAATTAGCAGATGGAATCTTAGAATTATTTAGAAGAGAAGAAAGACGGAAAAAATTGAATGAAAAACGTAAGATTATGCGAGAAAAGGAAGATTTATTTATGGATGGTAAGATAAGTGCGGAAGAATATGCCAAAGCACGAAAAGAATATATTAAATTCCGTGATAGTAAATGATTTCTGATATAAGGGAAAAATTCGCTAATTTTGTTATAGAAAATAATGTTATTGGTTTTTTTAAAGAACCAATCACCCTAAAATCTGGAAGGGTTTCCTATTGGTACGTCAATTGGAGAGATATTGTTGCAGATGTATATTTAACGGACGAATTGTCAGATTATATTATAAAATATATAAAAAAATTAGATTTAGAAGCAAAGTGCTTTTTTGGAGTGCCTGAAGGGGCCACTAAAATTGGATTGATTACGCAATATAAATGGGCTAAATCACAAAATAATTATAGAGAAGGTGAATTTGTCTTATCAATGGGTCGCGGAGCCCCCAAGGAACACGGTCAACTTAAAGACAGATATTATTTAGGAGTACCGCGTGGGAATGTAATTATTTTAGAAGATGTGACCACTACCGGACAATCTTTAATTGAAGTCGTAGAGAAATTTATAGAATTAGAAATAAAGATTACTGCTGCGATAAGCTTAACTAATCGGGATGAAATAAGACCCGATGGTAAGACTGTAGAGGAGATACTCAATAAAAAGGACATCCAGTATTATGCAATGAGTAATGCGTTAGAACTTCTACCAAAAATATATCAAAAAAATAAAACCGACCAAAAGATTGCTCGAAAAGTTGAGGAATACTTTTTAGAATATGGTGTAAGGAAATTAAAGCTATTAGAATAATAGTTCTCTCTTTTTATTGAATATAAAACCCTCTCCATTTATGTATTAATTCTGAAATCTTGCTAATTAATATCCGCTCGGAATTTGTTAATCTTCTTTCATCTGCTACCGATAACTCACTGCGAGCTAATCTCAATAATTTTAATAAACGACTATCGATAATATTAGCCATATATGAATTGAATTTATCTAAATCTGATTTTGGTTTAGTTCCATCTTCAACCATTTTTTCCATAAAAAGTTTAAATTCCCTAATCTTATTCAGAAAGTTCTTTTCATCAATCTCTCTTAGTCTACGATCATCTCTTTCACTGATTGCGTATCTTTGAACAACAATGTTATCACATTTTTCTTGAGGTGATAATATCAATATATCTTTTCTTATTAGTGGTACGGCTATAAAGAATTTTAATTTGTAGTTCTTTCCTTTTTTAAAAGGACCAATTTTCATATTTAAGAGAGAAAAACCATTATAATCTTTTACACACTCTGTTAATATTTCTGAATGACTGAAAATAAAATTGGATCTTGTTAATAACTCCTCTAGATCTTCTTTAATTTCTAACAAATTTTTAGCTCAATAGCTTTTTATAATTCAATTATATTTTTTATTTTGCAAACATAATGCATTATAACAAAATAGAAATTAGAAATTATATTTAATTATTAATAAATTACTATTTTTGTGAAATCCCCGTGATTGCTGAGATAATATTAGCTATAATTTTTGCTGTGTTTGTACTAATCGGATTTTATATTATATATAAACAGGTTGCCCTAGTTAAAAAGGGTGAATTGTCATATAAAGAAATTTTACTATGTATCTTCTATGGATTCATCTTTAGTATGGCTGTAACGATAATAGTTGCAATGGCATTCATATTTGCAATAAAATCTCCAGATTTATGGACGATGGGGATCAGTCCACCGGAAAAAATTAATGAATTAGTACTTCTAATTCCCCTTTCTGTTTGCCTTATTTATATATCTCTCTATCCTTTAATAGATTTTATTTATATTGCGATTTCATCTGAATCAAAAGAAGGATTAACAATATTTCATAGAATTCTTGGAGAAAAAGTAATAAATAGAGTTAATTCAAAAATTATCTCACTCTTTATTGCTCTGGGATTTTATTCTCTGATTTTCGTTGTCCCTCCGCTATTGATTATGCTTGCGGGAGTTCCTTTTATTATGATCTGGTCAACATGGTTTTTAGTTTATCCATTGATGATTCTCACATATTTCGGCGCAAAAGGATACATTGCGGGAATCACGAATGCTTTTATCCATATTCCAGACATGAAAAGATCAATTTTTCTAGGTTATGAAGATTCTAAAAGAAGTATGGATGAATTTATCGATGATCCTTTTCCATATATTACTTTAGGTTTGATGTTGTTTGTATTTGTATGGCAATGGATATCAATGTTCCAGACTTTGGGTTTCTTGGCAACGGGATCTCTTGCGATCTCAACCTATTCTTACTCCGGAATGGTGTTTGTCACTCTTCTGTTTGGAGTGGTTGGATATTTTACACGATTTTGGGGTAGAAAAATCCAATATAGAGGAATCGATGTATTCTTTGCCGCGTATTTAATGGCTGCTGTGGGAATTAATGTTCTGGTGAATTTTCTTATTGTGAATATCGACAAATTGACAGAGACATTTAATTCATGGGTATTTACTGCAACTATCCCCCCTAATTTTTTATTATTTGCAATTCCAGCAGTTATTGAAGAAATTGTCCTTATCACTTTTACTTCTTATTATTTTCTTTCAAGGAAAAGCGAATTTAATATAAATCTAAAATTTTCAAAAATAAACCAGTGTGCCCAAACTTTCGATCCAGTTCCATTATTTAATTATCTCAAAAATAATGATCCCGAGGTTAGTAAAAATGCTGAACAAGCCTTAATTAAAATGTACGAGAGGATCCCTCATAAAGTTGATATTGATATAAACCAAATTAAAATCAAATACCAACTATTAGATGGATTATGTGATGAAGATCCTAAAGTGAGAGAAGTGAGCTATAAAATTTTTTTGATGCTTCAAAATGAAGCACCAGAAAAGATTAAAGACTGGGTTATTGAAGAACTGAGATCAGCGAATTATGATAAAAGTATTCCAATTGCACAATCTTTAATTGAGACGAAATTTTCATTTTTAAAATTGATACCTATCCAACTACTAAGCGAATTAACTGAAGATCCCGAATGGAGATTAAAATTAATCTCTCTGAAAGCAATTTCCCGTTTAATTAATGAAGTAGAAGTGGTGATGGATAACATCAATATCTCAGGTTTATTAGATGATTCTGAAAGCAAAATCCAGGTTGAGACCCTAAATATTTTATCAAAATCCTCCTATAATGTTCCCATCGATCTTATAATTAATAAAATAAATCATCCAAATAAAAAAATTAGAGCTTCTGCGATTAAAAATTTAAAAAATATTAAGGCTGATGAATTTGATTATGAATTGATCCCAAATCTAATCCCATTGATGCGAGATCCTTCAAGTTTAGTCAGAGCAGCAATATTTGAGGTTCTAGGTAACCTTGGAAATTTTAAAAAACATTCAATCCCACTCCCACCCATCTTAGATGGTCTTTCCAGCCAAAATCCAAAATTAAGAGAAGCTTCTGTATTAGCGATTAGTAAATATTTCAAAGAGAAACCGAAAGCAATCGATATCAAAAATATCATTAATAAAATAGACAAACAGGATACAGATTCACTATTAAGTATTATATCAGTTTTAGGCAATATGTGGCGAAAAAATGAAGAGGAAATTCTAAATATCCTTTTAGATTTTATCAAATTTGATAATGTAGATATAAAAACAAAAGTTTCCCAAGTACTAGTGGAAAAAACCAAGTCAGATCCTAAATTAATTTTATCTGAATTAGTAAAAATCCCAGACGTCTCAAGATTCGTGTCAAAAGGAATCGTATCTCGTACACTTATAAAAATGGCGCAATCCTACCCTAATAGAATTATTCCAGAATTAATAAAATTGTCTGAATCGGAGGATAAAAATACGCAATTAAATGTTTTTTCTGCCTTAGAAGGTTTAGTTGACGAATATTCGGACCAAATGAATATCAAACAAATTTTATCAATTTTGAAAACTACTTCAGAGGAGGGAATTAAAAAAGAAGCATCAAAGATATTGACCAAAATTGCAAAACAAGATCCTCAAATTATAAAACCAGTTATTCCTGAATTTTTGGCAGTGTTTAATGAACAAGAAACTTCTGTAAAAATAACATTAGTCAAGTCATTCTCGGAAATAGCCGAAAAAGAGCCCTCTCTCATATCTATTGATTCTGCCATACAATTATTTTCGGAGGAGGATTCTTTTATACGTGAATCGGCCGCCAAAATTATTGGGAAAATCGGTGCCCTCTCTGGGAATTATAAAGCAGCAATTGATGCTTTACTAAATAAAGCTCTTTCAGATGAGGATTGGATTGTAAGAGAAGCAGCGATTAATGCTCTTGGAAAATTAATTACTCAGATAGAAAATAAAGATTTTGTGATTAATGAATTGATTTTATTGCTTGATGATGAGGAAACCTGGGTAAGGCGATCGGCTATCAACCTACTCTCTGAAATTAAAGAACTAAAACCATCGGAAATTCCATTTAAAACAATCAAGAACAATACCCGACATGAAAACGAAAATGTGAGGGAAGCAACAGCAAAATTACTGAAACGGTATCTAGAAGGTGATATTGATAATGTTTTTGATGAGATCTTAGATTTACTGGAAGACCCCTCTGAAAATGTGCGAAATCGAATGATCAATACAATGGATGAAATAATTCGACAAAAGGGGATTACCCCGTTTTTACCAAAATTGCTAAAACATCTTAGTGATGAGTTTTCTATTGAGCTCCAACGTTCAATTGCGATTCTCTTAGGAAGAACAGTTCGATACGAAGAAGAAGACATAAAAAAACGTGTAATATCGTTGTTAAAAATCAGATGTGAGATGTCTCAAGACGAGACTATTTGCGGAGTGCTTCACAGGTTAACTGAAGGATAAAATTTATTATGTTTATATTGTCTGGTAATGGAATTCCAAAATTTTCATCTTTTTTTATGTTCTCATTTAGTTGAATTCAAGATACCATTCATTCCTATCACTAATTTTCCAGACCCCCGCTCTTTATTACCTTTCTTATTGCCTAATTAATATAATAATCTTTTAATTACTCTACGATTATTTAGGAAATCTATGATTAATTGATACATTTATAGGAATTTGCTACTCTCGGCTTTAAGCTACCGACATTATTATTTTATTAATAAAAGGATTAAAAATTTAGTAGGTATATTTTAGTAAATATAAAAAAGGAAGAGTGATAATCATTACGCAACCTATATCCAGTCCGTCTACACCCATTAACCCAGTTCAGAAATTTGAGGATTTTTATCGCCATTTTGAGGAATCTCCAGGAGAATATAAGTATTATGAACAGATCAAAGAAGTTGATTCAAAAGGAGGAAATTCATTAGTATTCTCCTATGAAGATCTCTTATCTTTTGACCCAAAACTCGCAGAAATGCTTAAAAAAGATCCCGAGGCTCTTTTAGATGATGCTGTCGAAGCTTTCAAGAACAGCTTAAAATATCTTTCTGGAGGAAAACTCAGCTACGAAGATTATTTTGTACGCATCTCATCACAGGATGAAAAAAGCACTTTGGGTGTAACCATACGAGGACTTCGCTCTAAACATATAGACCAATTAGTCTGGTTAAAAGGAATTACAATTCGAAGTTCCACAATTAGACCAAAACTCACAAAAGCCACCTTTGAATGTCTTGTCTGTGGTGCTACCTTTGAAGTTATTCAACTCACCTCAAAGATTAAATGGCCGGGTTTCTGTGTGAATAAACGATGCAAGGCAAAAGCAAAATCGGATTTTCGACTAATCACCAAAAAATCTGAATTCATTGATTGGCAGAGTATTACAATACAAGAAGTACCCGAAGATCTGCCGGCAGGAAGAATTCCCCGATCGGTTCAAGCAATCCTTACTCAAGAGTTAGTCGACTATGTAAAGCCGGGTGATCGAGTTAAACTTATGGGAATTTTTCGTTCCGTTTTAGCTACCTCCATGAGAAGTAATAATTCCACTCTCTTCAAAACATTCTTGGAAGTGAATTATATAGACCCAGAGGACAAAAGTGAAGAACAAATTGATATCACTAAAGAGGAGAAAGAAGAGATTCAGAACCTTGCCAAAGAACCGATGATCCAAAAAAAGATCGCACGCTCACTTGCCCCCACAATTTATGGAAGAGATGATCTAAAAATGGCATGTGCGTTAAGTCTATTTAGCGGAACACGAAAAAGAAAGCCCGGGGGCGGATATAAGCGAGGAGATATTCACGTGCTCTTTGTAGGAGATCCTGGGACTGGAAAAAGTGTCCATGGAAATGAAAAAATTTATCTAGGTTTGAAAGATAAAAATTCTTTTAATTGGAAAATTACCAAAATCGGAGATTTTATCGATCAATTGATTGAAGAAAACAGAAATCAAGTAATAAAAAAAAAGGGTACAGAAATTCTTAAAATGGGAAATTTAGGACAGTATTTTACTTTTTCAATAAATACTAATAATTTGAAAACTCAAAAAACCAAAATTCAAGAAATTAGTAGACATCAAAATGAGTGTTTAGTCAAAATTATAACGAAATCTGGAAGGGTGGTTCTTGCAACACCAAATCATTCATTCACAACTATAAAAAATGGAAAGTTACAAATATTAGACGCTTCACAACTGAATGCAGACACTTATTTACCAATAGCTAGAAAATTCAATCCTCCTGAAACTTTTGAAAAGCTTGATTTATCTCAATTTTTTGAAAGACAAGATTTAGTATCTACCAGAACTATTAAAAACAATACATCTTCGTTTATATCAAACGATATGCTATTAACCGAAGCCGCAACTGAATCTAATATAACAATAGGAACCATGGTATCTTATATGCAGAAACCACCATTAGATTTTAATTCTAATTGGATAAGAGGTAAATATGATACAACTTGGATTCCAAAAAAGATTGAATTAAATGAATCTTTTGGTCGGATCGTAGGTATCTTTTTAGCAGAAGGAGATATTATTAAAAATAGTATTCGGATTACTAATTGTAATCCGGAAATTATTGGATTAATTGAGAAGGATTTTATAAAGATTTTCGAACGGATTTCACGTTATGATAAAGATAGTACCCTACAATTTCATAATGCGAGCCTAGCTAGGATTTTTAAAACACTTTTCAATCCTGGAGCCGAAAACAAGCAATTACCCGATGATTTTATCTTTACACCCGAGCCTTTTCGAATAAATCTATTATCTGCTTATTTTACGGGTGATGGCTATATTGAAAAAGATGGATTATATATAAGCGGATTAACAAAAAGTAAAATGTTAGCCTATTCAATATTAGATTTATTAGCTACGTTAGGAATATTTGCCACTATTAGAAAAAAAATTATTAAATCAAGAGAATATAAAGGTTACATTTTTTACAAAATTATTTTAACAGGTGAAGAAGTTATAAAGTTTCATAATAAAATCGGGTTCATCTGTTCTGAAAAACAAAATAAACTTAATTGCTTAATTCAAAAGAATTTCTCAAAGTCGAGATATCAAACAAAAGATATAATCCCCAATTTTGGGGATATTTTGCAACGAATTACAACTGATTTAGGGCTCAAAAGTAGAAGAAATACATGGCAACGATCCTTTCTCGCCGAACTTAGAGGGAAAACCCAAAGACAACGCGCCGCTAGAGCATACTTATCCAAAAAGGTAAAATTCTTTGAAGAATTATATGAGAAACAGAATAAAGAATATGGAAAAGATATAAAATGGTTGAGGAAATTGATTACATCAGATGTTTTATGGGACCAAATAAAAGAGATTGAAATTATAAATAAAAATATTTTCGTATATGATATTGGAACTGAAGATAATCATTTTATATTGGCTAAAGGAAATATTATTGCTCACAATAGTGAGATATTGAAATCATCAGTGGATATATCTCCTCGGGGGCTTTATACTTCTGGGAAAGGTTCTACGGCAGTAGGATTAACTGCTGCGGTTATTAAGGACGCTGATACCGGTCAGATGAATTTAGAAGCTGGAGCGATGGTATTGGCAAATGGCGGTGTTGCGGCGATAGACGAGTTCGATAAGATGGATTCGGCTGATAGATCGGCTCTACACGAGGGGATGGAACAACAAACGATTAGTATAGCAAAGGCGGGGATAGTTGCTACACTAAAAGCTGAAACCGCAATTATTGCGGCAGCAAATCCACATTCTGGACGATATGATATCTATAAAACGCCTACCCAAAACATAAGATTGCCACCCTCCCTTCTTTCGCGTTTTGATCTGATTTTTGTAGTGATAGATCGCCCGAATAGGGCTGACGATGCACAGATGGCCGAATTTATTCTAGAAAATGCGATGAGAGCGTCAGATAGCTCCTCTGAGGAAGAAAAAACTATTGCTCCTATTCCGGGCGATTTGCTTAAAAAATATATCAAATTTGCGAAGAGAAATTGTCGACCATTTCTTACAAACGAAGCGAAAGAACAGATAAAAGAGTTTTACTTGAAATTAAGAGGAGAATATGATAGTGAAGATGCGATAGTATCTATATTAGCTCGAAATCTTGATGCTCTTGTAAGATTAAGTGAAGCCCATGCGAAGATGGCCCTTAGAGAAGATGTATTAAAAGAAGATGTGGATGCAATCATTCAATTATTTGATCGATATCTTAAAGACACAGGCTATGATAAGACTACAGGAAAAATTGATATGGATAGAATTTTTGTTGGAGAATCAAGAAGTAAATTAAATAAACTCGACAAATTGCTCTCGAGATTAAAAGAAATTTTTGAAGAGAATAATTGGAAAATGCTGGAAAAGAAAAATATAATTCAAATCCTTGATTTAGAGGAGGGATTGGATGAAGACTTTATTAAAAATGCCCTCTCAGAGCTTGTTTCGGAGGGAACGCTCTATGAACCGCGTGTTGGGCATATTAAGTTTACCTCAAAGGATTCGTAATTCTTCTCTTCTTTGTTTTTCTAATTATTATTAGACATATTACTAATTATTAAAAATAAATAATTCTTTTACAGCATAATAAAGCATAATTCGATAAAACCTATGTCCGTTGTAATTGAGAATTTAAAGGAAGCTCTAAACGGGGAAAGTAATGCGAAAAGAAAGTATGAGCTTTATGCAGAAAAGGCAATGGAGGAAAATCATCCCGAAATCGCCCATCTTTTCAAAGCCGTTTCGTTTGCAGAGAGTATCCATATTAAAAATCATACTCGCGCTCTTTCACTCTTGATTGATTCCGAAGCAAATCTTGACGAGTTTGTTCATGTTGATGAGGTAGCACTTAGAGAGAAAATTGGAGATACCGTTTCGAATTTAGAGGATGCTATAGAAGGGGAAACATATGAAACCAAACAAATGTATAAACAATTTGAAAAAAATGCCAAATCATTAGGAAATGAGGTGGCAGAATTGTCATTTTCGCTAGCACGCGACGCAGAAGAAGTACATGCGGATCTTTTCTCCACATATTCAAAACATCTTACAAAAGGAAAATCTATTGCAAAAAGGAAAATATATGTTTGCAAGATATGTGGAAACGTCGAATTTGAAGAACCACCGGAGAACTGTCCCGTTTGTGATCATTCCAAGACTTTTTTTGAAGAAATAGACACTCCAAATTAGAGATTATAATATTATATCCATTCTATCTTTGTCAAATTCATATCATCAAGAAAGCCAATCTGACTCCAATGATCAATTAGACGATTCACAAATTTAGGGGACTCAAAAAAAATCAATTCTCTATCATCCTTAAGCTCTTTTATCATCCGAATGATTTTTGCCAGTTCATTTTTCTTATTTTCGAGGTTTTTTCGTACAATTTCCTTTTCTTTTTCATATCCCATTTGAATCTGCTCATCCAAGGGATCAATTCCTTTCTCTTTAAAATAATCTGCAAATCCCAAATAGTTTTTCTGCATATTTTCAAAAGAGCGCCCAAAATCTATTCTGCATAAATTATTATCATCTCGCACTATAAAATGCCGATCATATACATCATACAAAGACAATATCTTATGGAGATAATAATGACGACCTAAATCATGTTTAAAATTAGCTAAGCTGTAATTTGAAATATCCTCACCTTCTATATATGTTGTTAAGATATAGGGTATTTCTTGTTTGATTAAACGCCCTTTTTGATAGATTCCAGTTAAATACCCATCACAACACAGATCTGGATCGAAGAAATATCGCGTGAGGTGAAGTCCTAATATCTCAGAAAAATAATTCTCTCGAACATATTTTAAAAAAAGCAAAGGGGTTTTATTCAGTGAAAAAACCGTACATTTTTTATAATAACTAAAACTGCATTTGAAAATAATATCTTTCTCTAAATCAAAATTGATTTTATTTGCCATTCTATAAAATTCCTCCTCGGAAAGATCCCCTAAGTTATACCAATCAAAAATTCGGCTAATTATTTCAATATTTTTTTGATTCAAGGTTGATCGAAATTTATTATATCAATAAAATTTAATTATTTTTTTCCTCTATCTCTATTTAATTATAGAGGTTGTAAGCAAAAAATTAATGCATGCCCCAAAGATTCTTTAAAGTAATTGAGACCTATTCAAATGACCAGATTTTATCCTTAATAAAGGATATGGGAACGATTCTAGATGAAGAGAAAAACCTTGTGTTCATCCCTCAAGCTAAAATAATGGTAGTTGGCGATCTCCATGGAGATCTTGAGACTCTACACAAAATAATCCAACAGTTTTTCCGGGATGATTATGATATCCTTCTATTTTTAGGTGATTATGTTGATCGAGGTGCCAAACAAGTTGAAGTCATTAATGTGTTATTTTATTACAAAAAAATATTGCCTGAAAGAATCATTCTCCTTCGGGGAAATCACGAAGACCCTATTATAAATCGACAATATGGATTCTATGATCAAGTGAGATTGAAATTTAAAGATAATAAAACTTTTTTTAGGGCATATAATCAAATCTTTTCTAAATTACCTCTAGCTGCGATAACTTGGAATGGTATTCTCTGTTTACACGGAGGGATTCCCGAAGGCTTGGACAATATTGACGAAATCAACGAGCTACCAAATAATCAAACGCACGTTAAAAATCCCGTAATTAAACAAATGTTATGGAATGATCCTAAAGAATTTCGATGGAGTTCAAAAGAATTCAAGCGAAATAGTCGGGGTCCCGGGATAAAACATTTCGGAGAAGAGGCTTTTCACTATTTTATCACCCAAAATAAGATAAAGTATGTTATAAGATCACATGAAAGAGTTAAAAACGGTTGTAAGACTTATTTTGATGAAAAATTATTTAGCATATTTAGCTCACGCTCCTATTCTAAACGCATATCAACTGTGGTTGGGTCTATCAACAATAAAGGGAATATCGATATTATTCCGATTTAATTGTGGTCTAAGTCCATAGAAAGCCATATTAAAATGAAAAAGAAAGGAAGAAATTTTTATTTTTTACGGTTCGAGCCATGTACCGACGAAATATGATACAATAAACGCCAGAGTTCCAACCAATACCATCTCGAGACCTGATTTAACAAAGCTCTCTCCCGTTATCCGCGTTTTCAATCCCCCAACGATAAATAACATCGAAAAGGAGATTATTGAGGAGATAACAAGAGCTGTTATTCCAAGTGGAAAAAAATACGGAAATAACGTGATTAAAGAGCCAAGAACAAATGCAACGAAGGTTATCCCCCCTCCTATCAAGGGATTTTCGGGTTCCTCGAGTCCAAGTTCGCTCTTAATTAAAAAATCAATCCACGATTGTGTATCTGAGGTGATCGTGTTAACGGCAGCCTCCAATGTCTCTCCTTTAAGCCCCCATTTCATTAAAATTTGTCTAACCTCTTCTTCCTCTTCTTCTGGGAACAGTTTGATTTCTGCCCTTTCCCGCTTCATCTCGTTCTTAATATATTGGGACTCACTTTTTGATGAGATATATTCTCCGAGCCCCATACTGATAGAACCAGAGACGAGGGCTGCCATCCCAGTTAAAATGACGATTTCATTACCTTGTCTTAAAGTCGCAGCTGCAACACCGACCAATAAAGTGAATACACTAATAAGCCCGTCGTTAAAGCCCAGAATGAAACTCCGAATTTTCCCTCCTCCTTGAATATGTTCTTCCTGCGCAACTTCCATAGTTTAATCAACCTCTAAAAAATAATTATAGTAATACAAAATAGTGTTTTCCTTACATAAAAGTTTTGTTTACAAACCATAATTCGCACGTCAGTTAGATTAAAACCAGAACAAAAAACATAATCTTAATTATAATATTTGACTAATTAAAAACGAAGAATAAACGTTCTATATTAGAATTCAACTAAAAATATCTTAAATTGATGATAATGAAAGCAGCAATATTTCAAGATGTAAAGAAGATTGAATATCGTGAAGATTATCCAAAACCAGATATTGGGGAAGAGGATGCGCTTGTTAAAGTTCATTATTGCGGAATTTGTGGTTCGGATATCCATAATTTCTGTAATAAAATGTATCAAACACCTCTTATTATGGGACACGAGTTTTCTGGAGTAATAGAAGAGTTGGGTGCTGATATAAAGGGATTTAGCATAGGAGATAGGGTGGTCGGTATTAATGTTAAGCTCGATATTAGTCAAGGAGAGTTGGGTGGTCTCGGCATATTTCAAAATGGTGGTTTTGCTGAATATGTTCTGGTACCGCAAAGATATCTTTTTCAAGTACCCGAAAATATCTCCTTAAAAGAAGCCGTGATGATTGAATCGTTTGCCAATGTTACTCGTGCGATGAAACTTTCTCGAATAGGCAGTAATGAAAAAATAATGATTATTGGGGGGGGAAATATTGGGTTAAGTTTTTTAGATACTTTACTAAACGTGAAGGATCCCGATTATATAATTGTGATAGAGCCTCAAGAGTTTTTAAGAAAAAAGGCGATTGAGTTTGGAGCAACCGATTCCTTTCCACCCACTAAGAGTAAAATAAAGCGATTTATAAAAAAACACGGCAATCCGACCTTCATATTTGATTGCGTAGGAAATGAAGAGACTTTAATGCTTGGAATCAATATGATTGAACGCGGAGGAACCATTCTCCTGGAAGGAATTCATAAAGGCACAGTGGAATTACCCACCTTTCTCATTAATAATAAGGAAGTTGGTATTAAGGGGTGCCTTTCACATGATAGGGATGATATTATGGCATCAATAGATTTGATCAAAGACGAAAGAGTCCATCCAGGATGGTTTGTGAGTGAAATAGTAAAGCTTAACGATCTACAAACCGCTTTTGAGGAACATTTAGAACCGGGAGAGCGGAACTACATTAAAAGAGTGGTGGAAATCTAATTTTCTTTCTCATTTTCTTTGGTAATTTCTCGGGTTAGCATTTTAAAAGCAGTTTCAACATTTTCTCCTGTTTTTGCCGAAGTTATTATTTTATGCATCGCACCAATCTCCTCTTTTAGATCTTCTATCTCTTTATCATTAATCGTTTGATCTAAATCACTTTTGTTTCCGACAAGTAATATGGGTATATCTGAAAGGAACTTTCTCAGATCGGGGATCCAAAAATCTCTAATCTGGGCAAATGTAGGTGGTCGCGTCAGATCTCCAACAATAATTGCCCCTTGCCCTCCTTTATAATATTTATGTCTCATCCGTGCCCAACGTTCTTGCCCCGCTATATCCCATAGGTTTAGATTATAAATATGCCCATTTGATAATCTAATCTCTTTCATATAGATATTGGTCCCTATTGTGGAACGATAATCCTCCATAAATCTATTAGAAACAAATCTGAGAACCAAACTTGTTTTTCCAACTGCAGATTCCCCCAGAATAATCACCTTCAGATAATAATCTCGCTTATGACTCATATTTTTTCATAGGAAAATATATAGTGTTTATTCTATTAAACAAATAATTATATATTTATATAAAAATAACTAAATCTAAATAATGGAAAATTAGTAGATTTATTCGAATAGAGGGATTTAAGAGATGACTACTGGAATCGTATATGATGATATTTATCTTCAACACCGTATTGGGACCCATGTCGAGTCACATACCAGATTAATCGCAATTATGGATTTTCTCAAAGATCAAGGAATTTTAGAGAATGAGAATTTCTCACAAATTACCCCTCGAAAAGCGACATTAGATCAAATTAAGTATGTCCATACAGAGAATCTGATCAATGAGGTGAAACGGATGAGTGAAAGGGCAGAGTCTACTGGCAATGTGCAGAGCTTAGATATGGATACATTAGTCTCGGCGAAAACATACGAGGCGGCGCTATATTCCGTTGGCGGGAATTTAGACGCGATGGATAAAATACTCTCAGGAGAAATAAAAAATTGTTTTGCTGCTGTCAGACCTCCCGGTCACCATTCAAACTCCTATAAGTGTGCCGGATTCTGTATTTTTAACAATGTTGCCATTGCTGCTGAATATCTCTTTAGGGAAAAGAATATTGATAGGGTGGCGATAATAGATTGGGATTGCCATCACGGAAATGGCACACAGGACATTTTCTATAATGGATCCGAAAACGGTGATGTGGTCTTTTTCAGTTCTCACCAAGATGGAAGGACACTTTACCCTGGAAGCGGTTTTTCTGGAGAAATAGGATCAGATAAGGGGAAAGGAAAGATTATAAATTACCCTATGCCACCTCGAGCAGCTGAGGATGTGATTATGATTTTTTTTGATGAAATTATCGAACCAATCCTAAATGAATTTAAGCCCGAGGTTATTCTGATCTCCGCAGGGTTTGATACGCATTTTACAGATAGACTGACTAATATGGGCTGGACAATTCAAGGACCGGCGAATTATTTGAACAAAATAAAGAATTTAGCGGAAAAAATGGCTAATGGAAGGATATCAATAACATTAGAGGGAGGATATGAGGTTGATAAACAAGCTAAAGCTGTCCATAACTGTCTAAGAGTGCTGAATGATGAATATGATAAGATAATAGAGGAAAAATCGAGAAAATCGGATAAGGAGCTATTGAATTATATTAACGAGAAATTGATTCCTAATATCAAGGATAATCTATCGACCAAGTGGCAGTGCTTTTAACCTCATCCTATTTTTTTATAATCCCTATATTTTTGTCCATTTATAAATTAATTTTATAAATGTGTTTGAGTATATTAATAATATTGTAAATCTAAAAGAGTGATTTATTAACTATCACCAAGAGGATATCTCATGTCATACGAAAATGAAGGAAATAATGAAGAAGAAGAGGAGGAAGAGATACGACGACCTTCCATTCCACCTCCAAAAATTGAACCACCTAAGATAAAACCACCTCCAAGTCCACCACCACGAAGAGAACCCGAGGCAAACACACCCTCAACTCAAACTCCATCGGCTACACCTCCAAAACCCCCATCCTCAATGTCGGCTCCCTCGACGCCTAAAACGGAAGAAATATCTCCTCCACCCCGGATGGAATCCCCTTCAAGCCAATCACAATCCACCCCTCCCCCTCAACCACGACCATCCGCACCATCTCAATCTCCCCAGCCCTCTCAACCTGCTGGACCATCCCAATCTGAATTGGACAATCTAAAATCACAATTACAACAAAAAGTAGCAAAAATCCAAGAATTACAAGAACAAAATAATAATCTAAATAATTTACTTATTGAGAGAGATAGTCAAATCGAACAGCTTAAAAATAAGGTAAATCAACTTCAATCTCAAACACAAGATTCTGAGAATCGCATAAATCAACTTAAAGAGAAAAATGCTTCATTAGAGTCCAAAATTCCCCAACTTGAGGGTAGAATCCAACAATTAGAACAAGAAAATGCGTCTCTGACTCAACAAATCTCACCTTTACAGTCCAAAATTGAAGAATTAACCCAGGAAATTAACTATAAGAATAAACGAATTGAAGAGTTAAAGGAACCAAAAGCCGTGATGCCATCAAGCTTAGCACAAGGACAAACATCCCAAACGTCTTCAAGTTCTGGAACATCTTCCTCGGGTGCTGGGTTATCGGGAACATCCTTTACGGACACTAAACGTAAAGTTTGCCCAAATTGCGGGGCTACTGGTGCTGCTATCAAGGAGGAAGAGGATAAAACCAAGATCATAAGCTATATTCCAAAACCCACCTATGCGAAGAAAAATGTATGCACGAAATGCGGTTTTGAATTCTAACCTTTCTTATTTATTTTAATTTTTTATCTAAGAAATTTAAATCCCATAATACACCGATAATTTATTTTATAACTAAAAAACTTAAATTATTAAGAATTTGTAGAAATCGGATCTCATTTTTCCTCAATACAAATATGCGACAAATATCTGTCATAAGAAAGGAAAAAAGCTGGTTTCTCCCTATTATCTCTAACTTTGAATGATATAATATCGATTTCAGAAGGGTTCGAACCTTTTCTCATCTCTTTTTTAAAAGTTCTAGTGTGGTAGAAATTAACAGAAACACTAATAAGGTAGAAACTTTTTTATAGGTTGATTTTTATTTTAATTCTAAATTATTAAGCTTAATATTTTCATTTTTGCTCATGTCAGCTATTCAAGAAGATCTTTTAGGCCCAACTATCACAAAAAAGCGAGCAATTGCTGTTATTCTCGTGGCAGTTTTACTAGTCGCTCTTTTTGCATATTCTGTAATGATTTATGGGTATTTTTTTGGAGCTCCACGAATACCTCCAAATGAACGATTGGAAGGTGCTCCAGAAGAAGATGCTCTATTAACCTTGCCTCAATCAGGCTATAATTGGAGTGATCTTGCGGAAGATCTAGACTTAGACGATCCCGATCTTCTCGATCAACTCAGAGATTTACATGATGGAAATATAGATTCAATGGACTTATTACAATATGCGGCTTTAGCAGCAGCATTAGCAGGCTCAGATATCGAGGTCTTTAGAGTTTATAGCATCGAATCCTATGAAGATGTGAGCGATAATTTATGGAAGTTTGAATGTTTCGATGAATTTTTGGGTGATACATGGGAATGTAATGTTCCTTTACAAAATTATAATTTTTACCCCTATAGCGATTATTATTCATTATATTCAGGATTAAATTTATATAATATTTCAATGCCCTTAACTCCAGATGTAGGTGTTAACTCATTTATGATTCCTAACTTATTTCCAAACCCCTATATCATGGAAAATAGTCTTGATGTTGATAATATAAATCCGGGTTCTGAAGTGTTGAAGAAAAATGCGTTTAATTCCACAACTTTAGCATTAGACTTTACTTCTGAAGATCCGGTTAATATGACGTATGAATTATTTGGATTAGATTTACCGTCAGCTACCGAGATTAATAACTCTGCGGTTGACGAAGATTACACCCCAAGTCTCATTAGTAATAGATATCTTCAATTACCCCCCGACATTCCTACTTATTTGGATGAGAATACTAACCCTAATGTAAATAGGCATTATAATAATCTTAGAGGAATTATCAATGAGGCAGACACGGCTTTTGTTGTGGCAAATAAGATACGAAATTATCTTCAGGCTAATTTCAGTTTCGGTTATCAAGCAATGCAGAACACACCTCCTGCCGATGGTGAGGATATCGTGGAATGGTTCTGCTATCATGAAGAGGGAATCTGGACCCATTTTGCCGCAGCTTTTTGCGTGTTTTGCCGGGCTTTTGGAGTATCTTGTCGGTATGTGAACGGTTATAACTCTCGATTTGCGGATCAAGTCAATGATCCTCAATTTGGTGGAGATGGTATTGCGATTAAATATAAGAATATATATAATTGGGCAGAAATCTATGTGCCGACTGATGTGTCTGGAGATGGAAGATGGGTCCAAATGGATATAATGTACGAGTCATTTGGAGGTGGAGGTGTTGGCCCAATACTGAGTGAGTTTAATATAACCGTAAATAGTAACTCAACCAGTTATTCTCGAGGGGATTTAGCTCAGATAAATGCTACATTGACGACTAATCAAAATATTTCAGTAGCGAATAGAAATGTCCAATTCTATGATCAGACAATGAGTGATTTACTTCTTGGAAATGATACCACAGATCAAAATGGATTAGCTTCCATCACAATCCCGATTGATAACTCCATGACTGTTGGTCCCCATATAATATATGCAACTTATGCTGGTGCTATCAATGGTACTGTATTTTTAATTGATGGAGATATTGAAGTCGGATTAACTTCTGTTTCTCCTCCTCAAGTAAATATAAGTCAAAATCCATATACCACTATAACGGGTTATGTAAGAGATCCGCTTAATGGGAATCCCGTAAATTATGCGAATGTTAATTTTGTATTATTCCAAAAAGACACGACCAATACTGTTCTACCCTCATTTACACCCTTGACAGCAACGACAAATGAGAATGGAATTTTCAGTGAAACGGTTCAAATAGATTCCTCTGTCCCTTACGGCCAATATGAAGTCAGAACAGATTTTAACGGCAGCTGGACGATTGGGTTTAATCCATCCATCACAAATTCGAGCAATCGGTTAGATTTGAACATTACCAAAGAATTGACTTATTCATTATGGTTTTATATAAACGATGTACCCGCAGATAATGATTATTCCCCTAATATTGGGCGTTCATCAACATTACAGTTAAAGGCAATTTTGCTAAATGAAACGATGGAGCCTGCTATTGGATATTCCATCCAATTTTTTGATTATACAACTAATACTCTAATCGGTTCTAATATAACAAATTCTAATGGAATTACTAGATTATCTTATCCCTTAGGAAGTAGCAATCCTGCAGGTCCGAATCTACTATATGCATCTTTTAGTGGTCAACAAAATTACTCTTATTATATTTTAAGCGACACGACATCACTCAATAATGTTTTGGGTCCCAATCCCCTTGAAATAAATACAACTGGATCGGGAGATACACAATTTAATGTGAATGGATATTTAAATGATAGCGCTGGGAACCCAATTCCATATTCTGAAATTAATATAAGAATTTTCAATGGAATTTATGATTACAGTTCATATTTGATTCCACAACAACCAACTCAATACACTAATGAGGATGGTTATTTTGATCTGACTTTTGGTGTAGAATCAGACATACCTCCGGGAAATTATACTTTAGAATTAGAATTTAATGGATATATGAACCTTTATGAAGATTCCAATAATCCAGACCCAAATCAATTTTATCTATCTGCTTTAAGTGATCTATTACCTCTCTCTAATGACCTTAAAATTACAAATCCAGGTGATATTAGAGTTTATTTGTCTGTTGAGAATAACCCGACAACAGAATTTTACACTGATTCATATCTTCCAGAAATCTATACGAACACTACAGATACGGCTCATTTTCAAATCAATGTAACCCAAGGAGGTGTGCCCACTCCAACGGGAACAATTACATTATACGATTTATATGGAGGATACACTCTTACCAGCTATAATTATGATGGATCTGAGAATGGTTTTATCCAATTAAATATATCAACAAGTAGCTTTTTATATTCTGGATTACATAAAATTAGAGCCCAATATGATGATGGTCCATTTTCTAGTGTAAATTATACCTTTATTATATTTGATGATAATCCAATTGAATTCACGCAACTTTCATTATCCCATAGTCAAATTGTTAGAGATTCGACACAATTTGATTTGTCTGGAACCTTAGAAGAGAATGGGTTCGATTTAAGAGCTTTAAATATAAGCTTGACTCTTTTAAATCAGAACTATCAAGATGTATCCGAATTTTTGGTTGGAAATCCATTATATGAAATTAGTAATCAAAATGGATTTTTTGATTTCACAGATATCCAAATTACTCAAAATTGTCCGCGGGGAAATTACTTTTTAAGAATTGATTTTAATGGTTCAATACTACTCTCTGAAATACCAGGTGTGGATGTCTCAAGTTTTATGAAAAATTCAAATAGCTCATTGATTCCGATAGATATATATGCTGGAACAGATATTGTTGAAAATCCGATCTCTACTGATTTTGATGTTAGTAATATTTGGGTAGATGGAGATACAGTTTATGTTTCAGGTAATTTATATTGGGATAATACTACTGGAATTGAAGATGCTTATGTTGATATTGAGATTCGAGATTTATCTGGGACTTTAGTTGCGTCTAATTATAGTGTCCAAACCGATTCTAACGGATTCTTTAATGCCAGTCTTAATGTGGATGATACTTGGCCAGATTATTGGAGTGAAACCACGATTAGAGCAATTTTTGATCCAACAAGTTTACCTAATACTTATCAATATGTTCAAGCTACGAGTGAAAATTATTAGTAATTTGAGGTAATGAAGATGAAAAAAAATAACAAAAAACTCAAACCTTCCCATTATATTTTTGCCTTTATTTTAATACTTACGGTTTTAGTCTTTTTTTCATCCTTACAATTTAATTTTCGCTACAATCATAATTCATATGAAAGTACTAATCCAAAAATATCTGCAATACAAGGTTATCTGAATCTAACGAACGCAGATGAAATTAATAACAAAATGTTTCAGCATAATACCACACTAATTATTAAGGGTGAATTAACTCATCCAGATCCCATTAAACAAAATGATTTAAAAGGTGTAGAGGTTTCCTTGTTTGTTAATGGTGCGTTAACTCCATTCAATAATATATCAACTAGTGATCCAACACCTAAATTTTTCATTGAATATACTGTGGGTTTGGATCTAGATGTGACTACTCAACATAAAATAGAGGCAAATGTAACCGAAGATATTGGGGGATCAATTATTCTTCAAAACTATTATATGATTGATGTTAATGCAACTTCATATTTTGATATCCCAAGTCCAGATCGTCCCTACATACCCAGCGAAGAATATATTGTGAATGGATATGTTAAATATGATTATCAGGGTGGTGAGCCGATAGCAAATTCGCAAATTAATTATAATTGGTATAATACCACTGATAATCTCTCTAGTGGCAGTCTATTTTCAGGAGGAGATGGATCTATAGGTAATATTCCCATTCCTTCAAATATATATTCAAATACTATAAATCTTTCGCTAAATTCCATTGAAATTCCGGGTCAAGTAATTAGTTCGGAGTTTAATATAACTAATATACAAATTTTTAGAAATATCTCTTGTACATGGAATCTTATTAATGAGACCTCTGAGGGACAAGATTATACTATACAAGGACAGATTTGGGCTAAGAACAATCCGAGTTTGAAAATATATAATCGTCGCGTAAATATCTATTATGAAGGTGAGGGATTAATAGGCGGGACAAGCACCGATTCAAATGGTAATTTCTCCTTTTCATATTCAATTCCTTCTGGTACAGGAAATAGAACCATTTCCGTCCAATTAGTCAATACTGGTGGAGTATTTTTGTCCAATCAAACGCTCATATTTATCACGGTGAGTAATCCTGTGCTCCCCAATCCTTTAGTCATCACCCCTTTCCAATGGTTTTTCATTATTGGCATCCCCATCATAATTGGGATTATCGCCGCACTAGGCATCTATGGATATTTGCATTATAAAAAAGAAATTTCTGCCTCTCGATTAGTGAATATCCCCCTTGAAGGGAAAATAAGAAATCTTAAAATTCTGAAAGATTCCGGAAGAATTGAGGAGGCCCTATCCTATCTATTCAATGCTATATATGTAGAGCTGGTAGCCGCGAAATACGGGCGAAAACGAAAGATTAACGAAACAATCCGGGATTTTGCCATTATTTCAGTTCAAGATTTTCGATTAGATCCCGCAAAGATTTATCCTTTTATTCAAAAAATTGAACAAATCATATATGCCCAACCCTTTAAGATAACAGAGGAGGAGTTTTATAAAACTATTGAATTGTTTTCTCCCGTATATTATCAATTGACAGGATATAATTTTGTATTAAATTTTTAAAATAACATTATTATTATTATCAAAGAAATAAATCAAAAATAATAATTAAGAAAGTATATATCAAGAAAAATAAAGAATACTGTACAAAGAAATTTAAATCTATAACAAATTATTAAATAAAAAAATTAAAAAAAACTGTGAGATATAAAAATGGGTCTTTTCAGTAAAGATAAGAAACCGCAATTTATTGATGTCGAGCGTAAGAAAGAAAATCTCAAAATTTTGATGAAAACAGGCAGATCCAAAGAAGCAATCGCTTACATCTACTTAATTTACAACGATCTCATTAAAAATAAATACGATAAACCCCGATTGGCATTCCAGACCATCAGGGAATATGCGATTACGTGTGTCAATGAGTTAGACCAGAAACCAGAAACCATTTATCCTTTCATCAAAAAGATTGAGGACATTATCTATGGAGGGCTGGAGCCGACCAAGAAAGAGTTTGATTTTACTATGAATATGTTTTCGAATCTGTATAACGAGATTACGGGAAAGAACTTCAATTTTTCGACATAAACTTAAAATGATTAACTAACCAATTAGAAATTATAAATATAATGGCAAGTAGCGAGAGTTCTCAAAAAAAGAGCGTCAAGATTTCCAAAGGAATTTTATATGTATTCTTTACAGTGTATTTAATTATTATTGGAATCTATTTATCAGGATTTATTGAGAATTATCAAAACGAAAATCCGGGAAATCTGCCAGTCTTTGCCAATTATATTCCTCTCGCCTGTTATTTGGGCGCGGTTGTAATTGGAATAAGCTTTATTGTCTTTCTACGAAATATTACAGCGCAAAAAACACGTGAATTAAAATCTAAAGGCAAGTCCAAAGCATCAATTTATAAGCAAGCTTTATTTGCTGTAATCTTTGTATTCGCCTTTATACCTTTATTCTCCCCAATAATTGACCAAGGAGTTAATAATCATAATTTTTCCGTATACAACTCTGGTTGGAACGGTTGTTCTGATTTTAGACAAACGATGATTGATGAGGGCTATGATGTGATGTCTATCCAATCCAGTCTGAGTGCAACGGACCGACTTGATAAGTCCATATGCCTTGTATTATTAGGACCAAATCAATTCTATAATCCCATGTTTGAAATCCCCTTCTTTGTCGATTTTTTTAACGGAGATAATGCTCTTTTAATTTGTCATGATCACGGTTCTACTAAGGAATTATTATGGGAGATATTGATATCCAGTCTCTTTAGTCAAAATGCTACTGAAATGGTGCCCGTTACATTATTTGCCGATGGGATTTTAAGAGATAATGCGTCTTATGTAACAAATCCCACATTTCCAGTCATTACTCAATTTGAACCTCATCCAACTACAAATGGAATAAGCGATGTTATATTATCCAGCGCGACAAGTGCCGCTGGGGGTCCTCTTGTCGAAATATTTGGATGGAATGTGCTAGCTCGGGGCTCTCCATATAGTTTTGTAGACAAGGATGGGAGTGGAGATTTTAATGCGACATTTGATTACTTAGATCTCTCCTTTATAGCAGGAGTGTTGCCTATATCCGAAGATAACTTAAAATTACCTCTTGGAGGGGATGAATTTACCCCTATTACTTTTATGACCAAGGATACGGGAAATGTCCGTGTGTTTGTATCATCCGATGCGAGTATGTGGAATAATGAATTAATAGATCTTCCCGGATATGATAATGAGCAATTCGCGAAAAACGTAATAAGTTGGTTAACTCACCAAGATGAGGGAGACCCCAAAGAAGATTGGGTAATCGCGTTTGATGAAGCTCATATCCGTCCTGAATATTCACGAGACTTAAGCTCGGCAGGGATTTATGGATTTATTATGCAATATATAATCCATCTAAGTACTAATCCCATCACTGCGTGGATATATCCGCTATTAGCTATTTATACTCTCAGTAGATATTTACCCGGTCGAAGTGAGAAAAAACAAAAGAAAAAAATTGAAGAACAAGAAAAAAAGGAAGAAAAAATACGTTTCCGAACATCTTCATTTTTCGCAAAAAAAATCGACTGGTATCATCAAAAAAATCAGTATAGGAAAGCGTTGCTATTATTGAATCGGCGTTTAGAACGTAAATTACATGCTCAATTAGGAGATCAAAAAATTACTACTAAAAATGTGGTGGATCTCGTGCAGTCTAAAGATCCGAATATAAACAAAAGCAAACTAAAAAGAATTGCCCGATTCATCGATGTAATTATGGATTTGAAAGCAGGTAAAGAGAAAATTAAAGAAGAATCTGACTTCGAACGGTTATTCTTTGAAATGGAATGGGTGGTCTCTAACCTGTAATTTTTTTCATTTACAATACATTATTTAGAAAAATTTATATCAATAAACTATTATAATAAAAAAGAAAAAATAAACATTAGAAAAAGGGTAGAAAAATATGACTGTACCAAGTAAAGCCGAAAAATATGAACATGAAGAGCTGGACGTAACCCCTATTCGAGAGATTGCGCAAGAAGTCCTCAGTGAAGTTTCCCGAGTTATCGTTGGTTATGGAGAAATTTTACAGCAATTATTCATTTCTCTTTTGGTAAATGGACATGTGTTACTAGAAGGCGTGCCTGGCTTAGGAAAGACGGTTATGGCAAAAACTTTCGCAGAAACTCTTGGAATTTCCTTTCGAAGAGTTCAATTTACTCCTGATCTCTTACCCGCCGATATTACGGGCACTAAAATCTTCTCTCAAGAAAAGGGAGAATTTGTTCTTCAAAGAGGACCTTTATTTGCAAATATAGTACTCGCTGACGAAATAAATAGGAGTGCTCCGAAGACACAAGCCGCTCTTTTAGAAGCCATGGCTGAACGGCAAATAACTATTGAAGGACAAACGCTAGCGCTTGAGAAACCTTTTATGGTAATCGCCACAGAGAATCCGGTTGAGATGGAAGGCACATACCCGCTTCCCGAAGCTCAAGTGGATAGATTTCTCTTTAAATTATGGCTTGATTATCCCGAACAAGATGAGGAAGTAGAGATTATGAGACGACAGCTATCTGGTGATCTTCCTTCAGTACAGCAGATTACGAGCGGTCCAGAAATTTTGGCTGCTCAAAATCTTGTAAATCAAGTATATATCGATGAACGGATTCTTAAATACATTAGAGACCTTATTTTGAAAACGAGAAGTCATCCACAAGTACAAATGGGATGCGGACCAAGAGCCTCATTGGTATTGATGAAGTGCTCAAAAGCGCGAGCTGCAATTCTCGGAAGATCTTATGTGACTCCTGATGATGTGCGAGCATTAACAGTTCCCGCTCTTAATCATAGGCTTTTGCTCAAGCCAGAAGCGGAATTAGAAGGGTTGGATGTGAAAGCAGTAGTAAAAAATATCCTTGAAGAAATCCCGATTCCGATATAATGAGAGTATTTTTCGTCTAAAATAATATAATAAGAGATAAATAGGAAAGATGGAGGTAATAATTAAATAATGTTAGGTGGAAAAGGAAGAAGCTTAGTGATTTTCAGCGTGTTCTTCTTAACAGCTGGATTTGCATTTGTTAATTATTTCCTTGTATTTTTTGGGATAATTTTATTATTTAGCACGGTTGTGAGCCTTCCACTTTTCTATTATCAGATGAATATTGAGGAATTGAAGGTCTATCGGGAATTAGAAAAAGAAAAGGTATTTAAGGATGATTTTGTGCATATTAAAGTAGTAGTCGAAAATCGTGGTAAAAACAGTTTCGACTTTCTTGAAATTCGTGATAGCTATAATCCTGAATTATTTCGATTAATATTAGGTGAAAATTTCATCAGCACTCGGATTGGTCCCAAAGAAACAATAAAGTTCTCATATATCTTAGAACCAAAAGTCAGAGGAACATATCCTCTAGGACCTTTAACAGTTACCGTTAAAGATAGACTTGGATTTAATTCTGAAGAGCGGATTGTTCCCAATAGTGTCACAGAGATTTTAATATATCCTCCCTACGAAGATATCAAACGAATTGAAATTCTTGGATCAAAGCGTTCCCTTCAACTAAATTATGGAGTTCAACGCTCAAAGCAAAAAGGATTGGGTTCAGAATTTTATGGAATGAGGAAATATGTGTTCGGAGACCAATTTCGATTAATAGATTGGAAAGCCAGTGTCAGGACACAAAAACTTATTGTGAGAGAAT
>WJIN01000115.1 GCA_014730295.1 Promethearchaeota archaeon
AATAAATTATTTAATTCTGAAGTTGATCTATGTTTTAAGACCTAAATACATCCATAATGCGAACGTAGCCATTACAATCCTTACAAACCCGATCGCAAGAGGTAGGCTTAGAATAGAATCAAGTGCACCGCAAACAACAAACACCGTAAATCCTACTGAAAGAAATACAAATTTCTTCCTTAATTCACCTGTTGCTTGTTTTGCTTTCAATCCAAATCCAAAACTCTCGAATATTAACACAGATACAAGAAATACGGCAACTAACCAAAAAGTAGGAAAAGTTCTCACAAACTCTCCGTTAATCAAGTCAACTCCTGGTGTACCCGTACCTTCTGGTCCGATGGGATAATTAAAAGATTGATCATTGAAGAATATTATTAAAATATCAAATATGACTCCTAATATAGCATAAATTCCTACTATGATTTTCTTTTTTTCCGGTACTAATAGTTCTGAACCGAGATACATTGCTACGATGATTGCTGGAGCAACCCAGACGTAACTAAGTATTCCATATAAACTCTTAGGATTCAGATTCGTATTAAAAAGCAGAACAGATAAAAACTCCGTAAAAGGACCTAACCAGAAGAGTCCGATGAAAATCATCATAGCACCCGCATAATAAAGTAATTTCGCACCCATTTTTTTTGCATTAATGAAGGATAAGGATCCAAAAATTACAGAAGATAATATTATCAGAGTAGCGGTTAAACCATCCAACAGAGCAATTTCTAAACTCAAATCTTATGGCACCTTTATAGTTTTTTATTTCTTAGTTTGATATTGAAAAAATAATATCTGTAATTTTTATATTGTTCAAGAAGATATATAATCTTTAGCTTACTTTTTAGTTTTTAAATCTAACTACTTGTTTTAAATCTTTTAACTTCTTTGATATGTACTCTCTGATAATAATATTTGTTTTACTTTTGAATTATTTAGAGATTTTAACTATATATAAAAAGAAATCATAATATAAAACATAAATATTTTATATTTAAATAAAAAAGAACGAAAATGAGAAATCCTGAAAGAAAACTAATAATTAAAACAACAATCGAACTATCTACCGCAATAATTGTTACAGCACTAATTCTAACTATTTTTTCCTTACCGCTATTAGGTTTACCTTCTCTGGGAGAATTATTATTTCCTGGAGATGGGCTGTGGAATGTACCCGGAGAGAGACAATCTGAAAGACTATTTATTGATGGAATGACAGATGAAGTCACTGTTATTAGAGACGAGTGGGGAATTCCTCATGTTTATGCGAAAAAAGATATTGACATGTTTTTTGTGCAAGGGTATCTTCATGCTCAAGATAGATTTTTTCAAATGGATTTAATCCGACGTCAGGTGAGAGGGCAGCTTTCGGAAGTTTTAGGAGACAGTTTGTTAAGTAGTGATAAATTTTACTTAGCTACGGGGATGGAATATTGGGCTAATAAAACTGATCATTTTATGCGCGAGAAATATCTTGAGGGAAATGAGACCTTTCAATTTTACAATTTATTCGAAGAATATGTAAAAGGAATCAATTATTACCTAAACACTCATAAAAACCAAAAACCTACAGAATACTACTTATTGAACTTTGAGCCTGCTCCGTGGTCGACTCTTGATACCTTATGTCTGGTTCAAGAAATGGCGCGTCAACTTAGCTGGAATTATAATGATCTTTACAGATATAAAGCCTTAGATGCGATTGGAAAAGATAATTTTACAGAATTATTTAGTCCTTTTAGACCATATCAAATCCCTATTTGTCCTGATTATGGCAGTTATCCAGATGCTCCAAAATTATCCACATCACATAATTCAAAAGAATCACAACTTAAAAATACAATAGATGATTTTTTATATGGAGTAAATGAAATAGATACTGAACAAAGATTAATTGAATCACAAGATATAACGGGATCAAATAATTGGGTGATTAATGGTTCAAAAAGCAGTACAGGTCTACCTATTCTCTGTAATGATATGCATCTAGCTTGGATCTTACCTGGTGTGTGGTATGAACAACATCTTATATCCGAAGAGTCGAACTTTAATTCATATGGATTTGCTATTCCTGGAATGCCTCTTGCTGCAGTAGGTCATAATGAACGTGTAGCATGGGGTTTTACAAATACGGGATATGATGTATTAGATTGGTATTATTTTAATAAACTCAACGATACACATTATTCATATAAGAATGAAGCAAGAGAATTCAATACACGTACTTATAGCATAGATATAAATGGTGAGGAATCCGAAGAATTTACGGTTAGAGAAACTTTACACGGTCCTGTAATGAACGATTTTCTGGGTGGTCGTATTCCTTCCAATTTATCATCAACAAATTTAGTAATAAGCTCAAAATGGACAGGAAATAGTATCTTTCTAAACTTAATTGCCGGACAAGGATTCCATCAGTCTCAAAATCGAAATGATTTTGATGAAGCTTCTCAATACTGGCATACGCTTGCTCAAAATATAGTATACGCAGATGTTGATGGAAATATTGGAATTAGACCAACCGGAAAAGTTCCCATACGTGACGATAGTTCATTACCTCCGGGACACTTAGGAAATGGATCCCTGCCATATAACGGATCTAAAGGAGAAGGAGAATGGATCGGATTTGTTCCTTTTGAAGATCTTCCCCATTCAGAAAATCCAGAACAAGAATACTTAGTATCAGCAAATCAAATAGTTGCTGGACCTAATTACAATTATAGCAAATATTTCCTACAAAATGGATATGCGAATGGTTATCGAGCGAGAAGAATCAATGAATTACTCAATAACACAGATAACATTACAATAGAGAAAATGAAAGAATATCAATTAGATGTCACCTCTTCAGCAGCAAAAGCTTTTATTCCCACATTTATTGATGTTGTAGAATATGAATATGGAAGTAATATCCCTTCTAAATTGAATAATTCTCTTCAGATAATGAAGAATTGGGATTATTTAATGGATAAGGATTTGGTAGCACCGAGTATTTATAGAAAATGGAGGGATTATTTTAGTGATTATACCTTCGATGACGAAAAAGCAATATATGGGCTTGATTCAACACCGCAAATAGTAACACTTGAATATTTAATGAAAGAAAAAGAAGATTCTCATTGGTTTGATAATAAAACTTCTACGGGAGTTACCGAAACTAGAAACCAAACTATACTTTTAGCATTTAATTCAACAATTGAATGGTTAACCAACCAATTTGGTTCCTTAAATCCAGAATCTTGGATTTGGGGAGATCTCCATCAAGTCTGTTTTACTCATCTCGCAGATCTCTCTGTGTTCAATAGAGGACCATATAGCGCAGATGGAGAGGGATATACGGTAAATCCATCTGGTGTTAGTTTAGGTGACTCAATAAGCTGTGCAAGAGGAGGTGCTTCCGAAAGATTAATCGTGGATTTAAGCAATTTAAATAATTCGGTAAGCGTTATTCCCTCGGGTCAATACGGTCAATCTCACTTAAGTCATTACTCAGACCAATTAGAAGAATTATTCTTGCAAGGAAAATATCATCCTCAATATTTCACTAATACTGTTACTAATTTTCCTTCTATAGATGTAATTCTTCAATTTAATCCAAAAGGAGGGATGTTTTAAAATGGATGAGACAAAATGGAATTTCATTGTAGGGATTTTAGTTTCGTCATGTGCTTCTTCACTAATCTCTTTGACCTCTATCTGGCAAATTTTTATAATAGCTGGTATAGTTGGAGGATTAATCAACAAGACAGTCAAATATGGAACCCTAAGCGGAGCTTTAGGAGTACTTATCCAATGGGGACTATACATTATTGATGGATTAGTTTTTAAAAGTGTCTATGGGGTGTTTGATATCTTTGGATCGTTTATTATTGGAGTAGGATACGGTTGGTTGATATTGATTCTTGTCCTATTCCTTGGGTTCATAATTGGGGGAATCGGAGGAATTATTGGGAGCAGTGGACGTATTATAACTGAATACTATTTTGAGAATAGAAATAATCCTAAATCTTCAGCAGAAATAACTTCTAAAATATAGAGTTCTTAATTTTAATTTCAATCTTTTTTTTTTATCTTTAGCTTATAATTTCTAAAGAAAAACTAACCATTTACTAATTTTAATAAAAGACAATTTTAACTTAAATTTCCATCTTTCTAATCTAAATCAACAAATTAGATTTCCCTTCTTATTAAAATGGAATATAGCCCACAAGAAATCAATAAAGAAG
>WJIN01000116.1 GCA_014730295.1 Promethearchaeota archaeon
AATACTTCGAATATTTCACCAGAGAGAGTTATATTAAGCTCTTGAAACGTAAATTCTTTTCTAATTTATTTAAGCGGGCACGGAAAATTATTACTGCGATGGAGAAGAATGCATATCGAGAGGGTCAATATTTACGGATAACTCATTGTTGCGGCGCAGCACTATATATCGCAAGTGAGCAGTTAAATAATAACAAGCCGCAGCGTTTTTTTGTTGAGATGTTTGATTTGGGAAATACTTCAACTTTAAGAAAATATATAAAAAATTATTACAGAGGTGAATAAGAATAGCAAAAGAGCAAATAATTATAGATATCTACATAGTATTTAAGTTTAATAAGGAATGGAAGAATGGATTTAATAAGGATTTCCAGCAGAGCTTAAAGGAACTGGGGGTTAATACCTTGACCCGTAGGGGTGGCAATAATAATCTTTATGTATTATGTTATAAATTAAGGCCCCCTCAACTGCCATATCCGCAATTCAATCTCTACGATAAAATTAGAAAGAAATATGCGGAAAGTATTAAAAGCTTTGAAATAAAATCAGAATGGAAAGAATCAGAAGAAGCAAAAGAGAAAGATTTTACTTGGGAGGGGAAAGAGCCCCGAAGAATATCTCAAAGACATATAAATAATCTAATTAATACGTTTACACGGTGTTTGGATGCAACCGAATTAGAAGTTATTTTAAATAATTCCCTCTTGGGAAATAAAGATGGAACGCTCACAGAGAAGCAATTAGATCAATTTGGTTTAGTAAACAATTTCAATGTGCTCAGGAAATTATTCCGAAAAAAGGATCAGTTACAAGGAGATGATACTGAAAAAATTTTTCAAGTGATTGAGACGGATGATTTTATTATTCTTAAGCAGCTTTTTTACGTGATCTTGAAAAACTCAAAAACAACTCTAACTAGGCTATATGAGCTATATCATACTGTCAAGGGGAAAGCGCCCTTCCCAAAGAGTTATCTGCGATATGTTTGGAATGCATGGGATGCAGATGATCTCAGTAAATTGGAGCTCTTCTTTAAGGATTATATACATATGGAAAATCTAATTGACAAAGTACGGGAAAAGATAAAAAGATCAAATATAGATGTCAAAATGCACATACCTTTAAAACTTAAAGCCTATAAAAAATATTTCGAAAGATATCCTGAAGAGATTACTGAGATATTAAAAAAAATATTTCAGGAGAGAAAGATAGCTGTTTTAAATATTTTTAGGCTCGTGTTAGAAAGTGAGGTTAAGCGATTAGGAATAAATGTTGATGGTTTTCTGGTGAGTTATCAATTTCCAGAGACAAAAGCTTATTATAAAAAATTAAGAGAGCAAAAGCTTTTTTTCGATGATTTAATAGACTTGTCAAATGCAAAATTAGAAGAGTTTAGACGGGCTAAAAAAAGCGGGGAGATTCAAAAGTATATCATATTTAGAGGACATTATATTACAGCGCGCAATAAAATTGATTATGATTGGAGCAAAGTTTTTAAAGTGAGAGATAACAGATATAAGCGTATTGAATGCCGAATAACGCATAACCGCACTTATTTTAATGAACTAAAGATTGATATGGAGACAGAGATTGAGATACAAGCAGCTTTTACCGTGAAATACATTGTAAATAAAAAATCAAAAAAACGACGCGTAAAAGAGAAATACCTAAATGTTATAGATATCAATATAATTGAGAATTTTAAGGTAATAAAATATCATCTGGCAACGCATAACAATGGAGAGGTATATCTCGAGAATACTCGGGAAGGTGTAAGCGTTTTCACATATCCTATAGGGAAAGGAAATATTACTCAAAAGAAAGTATTGGTATGTCCGATTAATTTATTAAATGTATATAAGGGGCAAAATGATACATTTTATGAGCTTAAATTGAATGGGTCGGTAGTTTGCAAGACAAAAGAGGGAATATTAGAATTTATGGAAGAAAAAAATTTAATTATTGATCAAAACTCGCTCAAAATGGCAACAAGTAATATCTTGCGGGAAAGTATGAAAGAATACCACCTTCATCCGAAGCCAATGTATAATACTGTAGGGGTATTTTTCTCGAAATCAGATGACGACATTATCGTAGTGTATGATGACGATGATAAAAAGAGGATAATCGGGGAAAATGATCTCCAACTGAAGCTAATAGAGAGAATAAAGGAAAAGGAAATGGATAAGAAGGGTGAGTTAACAGATTTGTTTTATCAAATAATTCATTTGCCCGCTTTGCCCGAGGAGGTCCGAATCTCTGTATTGGGATATACTGCGATACATCCCTTCTTTTTCGTACTTTCCGACCACATAGATATTTTGCCGCTTTTGTTCTTAATTGGTAAGCATGGTGCCGGAAAAACTACAACACTTAAAATTTTTATGAATTATTTATTTGGGACAGAAATAAAAAAGGCAGATGATATTCGCAGCGACGCTCGGTTTAGTAAATTCTTGACCGAGATGGGATTCTGTACATTAATAGATGATTTTGATAAATTACCTGATAATCACTTAGGTTTCGTAAAAACATATGCATCGCAGCGGGGAAAAAGATACCGTATGAAAAAAAATCAAGAATTCATAATTGAACAATTATATGCAAGTATCGGCGGTACCGCAAATGAAAAGGAATTCCTCACGAGACAAGACGATGAAGCTTTCAGATTACGCTGTATAATCCATGAGCTTAATGTAAATATTAAAACAAATGTTAACCGGCAATTATTGCGCAAATTTAGGGCTCTTGAGAAAGAATTAAAAAGCTCTAACATCATATATGGCTATTATTTACTCAATAAAGCGATGGAATATATTGAAAACTCAATTGAAGGCGAATTAACGACATTTAAAAAACTATTAAAACTTTTCAACAAGACTTATGAAAGGCTCGCCGATATCATTGAAGAACGGGGAGTTGAGGTAATTGATATACGAAGGATCACTGTCTATACACTCTTATTCTTAGGTTTAGAGATATGGCAATATGTTTTTGAAAGTAAAGGACTAAAATCTGAAATGATTGAGAGTTATTTAAATTTAGAAAAGGGCAATTTCATAAATTATATGCAAAAATTAGAAGTGGCTGAAAAAAATCTCAGCTTGGAAATTTTCGACTCTATACTGGAGTTTTTCAGGCAAAATTATTATAAATATGCGGGAAAGAAGAGTAAAGAAGGAGATTTTATCGTACAAACAAGATTTATTAGTGATTATGATAGATGGGCACGGCCGAGGAATTACGACACACTTAAAACTTTAACAAAATTAGCGGAATTCCAATCTAAGTTGTTAAATAGAGATATAAAGCCCGCAACGCAGTATTTTTTTGATGAACATAACAATCGATATAAAGAATACGGGGTAAAATTTTACTATAAAGAAATCAGAAAATTGCGGGGGGAATTAATGAATATAGAAGACAATAGTGATACTAATGAGGAACAATTAGATATTAACAACTTATTTGATGGTGAAGAATCAAAAAAAATGGAGGCGTTCATTAGCAGAGTAATTGAATTCTTTGAAGAGGGTAATAACGAATTAGAACTCTCGAGCATAATACAAACCCTTCAATTAGATTATGAAAAAGATTATATCTTGGACGGGCTAAAATACTTAAAGGAAAATAAATGGCTTCAAATTGATAAAGATAAAGTAAAGTATGTTAAAAATGAAAAATGAAAAATAAAAAAAGGATTAATATGGGATTAAAAAAACTTATTAAAGAAATAAAAGATCATAGAGAAAAAAAGAAGATATGGGAAAATAAAATCCATCATGAAATGATTGAATTTATTCGAAATTTAGAACAGAAAGATTTAATCGACTTAAAACAGGGAAAAAAGAGCAAAGAGATCTTAGGATTTAAAATTGGAACGGATGAACTTGACTTCCAATTAATGATCACACAAGATCTATATGATGTTTTAAAGCATTTCAGAAAATTATAAATTATAAATTATAAAAACTAAAAACTAAAAAAATAACATTAAGATTAAGATTTAAAGGTTCCCCATATGAAGTATCTCTTAAAACAGAGATTAGATTTCAAAAAAGAAAAAACACTTTATTATCTTTATCCTAATTCTTTTTCCCGAAAGTTCGTAAAAATAGCAAAAAAAGAAGGATTAATTTTTGATGTAAATTATAGATGGGTAAATAAACATCGCATAGTCCGCGATTATGAAATTCTTGAAAATGATTTTAAAAAAGTTTTTAAGATCTTTAGGATCCAAATTGAAGACAAAAGAAAAAAATTTTACAGGAGGCCTTACCTGGAACAACTTCTTTTAGTTTTAAGATATCTTTTTAAAAGGAATAAACGAGCAAAAAGAGTAAATAGATATTCAGCAACCCAAAAGGCTTATGAGGATAAATCCCGATTCTTAGGGATCGCATTAGATATTGCTAAGAAAATAAAGCATGAACATTTCTCTTTTGGATGGCAAGAAGATCCGGGCACGATAAATTTTGAATATGTGTATTATTTTCAATTTAGAGAGAAACAAATCTCATTTCACAGCCCTCAATTGTATCCAAATGTGCCGGAGTTCGAAGGGCAATGGATTGGAAATATTAATGAAACCTTTCCTTTTGATCTCCGTTCTATTAAGAAATATCTTTAAATCTTTTTCTATTTTTTGGAAAAAATTTATCCTGAAATCACGGTCCGGTTCTTCAGGTGTAAAAAATTTTTTGAAACTTTTTTCGACTTTGATTTAAGTTATTCATAATATTATCATAATTTTTTCCAACGAT
>WJIN01000117.1 GCA_014730295.1 Promethearchaeota archaeon
GGGCGCATCAATCGCAATAATGGTGCCTTTTAGATCAGTAAAATCCATTTTTCTCCTGATAAAGAGCGTATCAAGTTTGACTCCCATGAAATATGGTTCAGGTGGTAATTTAAAAAGAAAAAACTAAAAATGAAAATAGAAATAAAAAATTTATTCGGTGATATGTGATGGGTTGTAAGAAGTCAATCTTGCCTTTGATTTCCGAAGTTCCTTATACTCTTCCGATAAAATAGTCTGAATTTGTGCAAGATCGGCTCCGTCTGACAGGATATCAAGAAAAGTAAACATATCTTCCTTAGAAAAAGGGTTTGAACTTTCGTTAGGTTCGGTAGGGTTCATTTTATTCGGGTCTTTGTGAAATAAATAACTTACTTATGAAAAGGTAGTGATATAGCTATTTAAAGAAAAAGATTTTTTGTTATTATTCTGAAAATAATGAAGTTAAACCTTTAATCTTATTCATTCTATATTTTTAATATACCATAATTAAGAAATAATTAATTTAATGACAATCCCAGATCTTGAGGGAAAAATATGGATTATCCGTTGGAATTAATTAAAAATAATTATCAAAGAGTAATTGATGAGGGAGAGGAATATTTTCATGAGATTGTAGACACATTAGATGGAATTAGGAATGAAGTCCTTGACCATATCGCCAATACAGATCCAAGATTACTAAAAAACCGAGATAACTTGCTGATTGCAATTAGAATAACCGAATGTGTAAAAATCTTTGATTGGATCTTACTTAGTCTTCTATTTGGAGCCTATAGATCTGTTAACAAGGAACTACGCTTTATGATAGAATCAGTATCTCAAGCTTATTATATCGATTGTAATCATTTTTCGGCTTCATTATCCTCAAAGTTTGAAATCCTATATGCTTTAGGAAATTACGGAAAATTTGTTGGGAGAACACTATTTAATAAAGCTAATTTCCAAGATCCTCTCAAGGAAAATATATATAAGATATATGGTCAATTATCACATTATGTCCATCCTTCCTCAGAAGAATCACGATTCCTATTAGAGCGAATAGAAGAGGCGGGAAACAAAAAAAAAGATCGATTTTCTCCCATATTAGATGTTAATAGATTTGATGAAGATTCTCTAAAGAAATGTCTTTATTATTGTAAACAAGTGAAGAATATTATTATTGGGATCAATCAAAAATTTGAAGAGGAGTTTAAAGAAAACAAATTTTGAGATTAAGAAATTTCTTCTAATTTCATATAAAATTTTAGTTATTATTTTTCTTTTTCTTATTCTTTTCTCTTTCTTCTAATACTTTTCGCACTTTTGAGAATGCTTTTTCTAAGTTCTCCATCGATGTATCCTCGGCGAAAGAATCCAGAATTGCTTCTTTATCATCATCCGTAAGCTCATCTTCGCAGCGGTATTGTCGTGTTTGTTTTTTTATGAATGTAAGGTCGCAGCGTGGACAATAGAATTTTATCTTATGATCGACGATTTTTGTGGAGCCGCACCTGGGGCAATACCACTCAACGGGATTTCCCCGGCAATCATGGTCGATCTTGTTATTTGTGAATCTATTATAATTCAAAGTGATCACTTTATTTCACAAAATAGTACCCATATCTAAACAATGGAATGTAAATAATAAAGAAATGTAATTATTTAAGAAAACGCTTTTTGTAAGCTCATTTCGTTGCAATTCTTTACAAAATAGCGCTTTCATCTCCATTTTTTGATAAGAAGTTGCGAATTATGATAAGAATCCCATTTTAGAGTGATAAATAAAAGTGATAATATGAAGGTAGAGGCTGATCCATTTTTTCTTTAAATAAAGAGATATGAAAAAAATAGTACTATGTCTGAAATAATTGTAGTAGATCAAGGGAAAAAATCAACCACGTGGCTTTTCTATGTATTTGCGGGGATTCTACTTTTTATCGCAATCTATATGCCCTTTTTCGGAGGGAACTTACAAGGGCTCTTTTCAGAGTGGTTCGGTCAAATATTTCACTGGTTGGGTATAGGGAGCTTAATAATCGGAATTGTCTTCTTTATCTCGGGTGTTATACGATTATTCGGAAGGCGTGGAAGCGGTGCGATCTCTCTGGTAATAGGCGTATTACTACTCTGGATAGGCTCATGGATTACGGGGATCTCGATTGATTTTCTCTCATTTTTGGGATTTAATCCCCCCGGAGAAAGTAAGGGCTATCATTCTATGCGTATTTTTATAAATTCTCTGCTTTAATCCTATTTTTTCTTTCATTATTTTAAAACTAAATTAAAGGCCGTTAATAAGAATCTAAGAAGATCTTCACTTGATTGAGAAGTGTCTTTAAAAGAAAACATTATTTTTAATATCTTTTCAAGAAAATCAATTTCCGAGTTTTCAATAAGATCAAGACAAATCTCTTTTAAAATGGAATGTAGAGCGATATCGGGTGATTTTGTAATCCTTTTTAATATTTTATCTGTTTTAGTAACATAATCAATGGGTAGATTCTTTATGCATTCAATTATTGCCCTCCTAAGAATTAAAGTCTGTGTATCTTGCAAATTGCTCAAAACTTGAAGAACTTCATCGGGCTTCTCACTAGCGATGTTTTTTAGATAATTCATTTGTGGGAAAAAATGAATCATAAATGAACCAGGATCCAGACCCTTGGGTTCTTTAAAGAAATTATGGTTCTTCAATAACTCAAACCATTTAGGCTTCTTCAAATTTGTGAAAAAATAATGAGAATCTGCAGGTTTTAAAATATATTTGATTAATAAATATATATGATCATCATTAGGTTCGGAAACGTTCATTAAATCATCTAAATTATTTTTAATTTCTGTTGAAGATTTAAATAATTCTAATATAATGAATTCAAACTTTCTGAATTGTTCATAGAAGAGAGCCTCATCAATAGTTTCAGAATAATAATGGGCGGTCTTAATAAAAAATTGATTTAATTCATTCCATTCACTTATCAACATGCTAATGTTCTCTTGAATTATTTCAGGTAGAACATCTGGTTTATCGGTGATTTTTACTTTTAATTTCTTTTTTTGATTAATGTATTTTATATTGAGTTCTTCAATTTCATATCTATCTTGAAGATCTCGGCATTTCAGAATATTATTGAAGAAATCGATTAACATTTTATATTCAGTTGTATCGAACTCAATATTTACATCCCTTGAGATAAGTCCTAAGATGTGACGTATTGAATTAGCCGCTTGTTGGAATCTATCTGGATTTTCATCTTGCCCAAGTGTAAATATTGTTCCTAAATAAGCTTGCGAAGCTAACTTATTAATCTTTAAAAGTAAAAAATATATCTTTTTCTGTCGAGGTTCAAGATTTTCAATTTTCACAATGTATCACCTTTTATTTTTAATTAAAGTGTCTTTTAGAACTAGCCATTTTTCCTAATAACTCTAAGGATTTTTTTTTAAAGATAATTATATTTTTAACGTAATATATTTTTCTATTAATTGAATGAAAATAGGATTTTGATGGGAGTTCTTACTGATGTGCCATTTTCCAAGCACAATATGAATCATATTCGTTTTTTTGTGAATTAATAATTGAAGAAGATTTAATGTAAATTAGAAAAAATTAAACAATGAGTTTACAAAAAAGTTAATTATTTATATAAGTGTTTGATATGCTGTTCAAAGTAATAACTGAGAAATTACAATCGGCTGCCTTAAATTGTACTTAAAAGTATGATTGTTCTAAACGCTACTCAAAAAGAAAAGTAAGAGAGAAAAAAGATTTTTTCAGAGAATATGAAAATATTTCAGTCCTGTATCAAATCCGCAGATGCCTAATAGGATAAGTGAACCGATGATTACCACCCCGAGTTTATAACGCTTGAAATTGGGAAGGATAAGAAAGCCTATGATTCCCACGATTAACCCCAGCAGCCCCATAATCGAACCGAATGCGACTAGGAATTGTATTCCCTCACTGATGGCATCGAAATAGTCTTGAAACAGCATAGTACTCATTATTATTTCTCCGTGTTTATAAAGAAAAAATAAGAAACCTCTCATGTATCATTTTATGATCATAACTTCATTTCTTGAATCTCATCTTTTTTGTTTAAATATTCTCGGTTTAGAGTACTCCTAATCAAAAAAAATTAAGAGTTAGAAAAATGAGAGAAATTGAAGAAATCGGCGACTGTCCGAAATGCAAATGCTCAATTATGATGTATAAAACCTCAAGCTACAAACGGTTTGCGAAATGCGAGATCTGCGGCGATTCATACCCCCTTCCAAAACGAGGGCGCATCGAGGAGACGGGGGAAAAATGCCCCGAACATCGTTATCCGATCCTAATCATACAAAAAGGAAGTAATAAAGCATACTTTTGGACCGATAGACCGTGTTTTACGTGTAAGCATGCCGATACATGTATAGAAATTATAAAATTACAAACCGAATTCAAGGACCTGAAGGTGTATGGCTATGGATAAGCGATGTGTTACTGATAAGAAAGTTCTCGGAATATTACTATTGTGTGTGGTATCTCTTCCTATAAATATGTTTATAGGGATGTATCTGTCTTCTAATAATAGAAAAATAGAAACGGAGGCAACCATCTCTCCCTCAAGTACAAGTTTAATTGTCCTGCACGATATGCTACATTGCTTCCACGAAGGTAATCTCACGCACACACTTGACAATCTCTATTTTGAAGCGACTTACAACTATAAAATTACTATGACCCTAGAAACCGACCATCACGGCGTACAAACGAATATAACTTTAATCGATCCCGATGGGGATGTGTATCAAATCCATAATTCCAAGCATGTGATGAAATACTATGATACTGACGTTTCAAAATACGGTGCGGCGATTACCGGAATCCATACGTTAATATTTCATAAATATAACGGTCCGAATGTTAATGTGCGTATTTTGATTACAAAAGAAGAGCATTGTTTACAATATGCAAATGATATAGATGGAGGAAATACGGTAAAGTTTGCGAGTAGAGTATATTATGATGTAATAAAAGTATCCAAACTTCCAATGGGCGGTCCAAAACAATATTCGTGGGTTCGGCATTTGGACGATAACGAGATTTATTATTTCTATATCGGCAGAGTGTCTCCCGTAGCGTTATGGTATAACCCCGACACCCGAATATATTTTAATCTTACCTCCCCGGATGGAGTAGTTTTTCAGATATGGGATAACTGGCCAAATGGAGAGTGGTATAATAACTCCCTTCCGGATGCGCATGTTCATAAATATTTTCCGTTTGGAACGGTGGGTACGGGAGATTATATTATTGATTTTGCTTTTGAGCAAGAACCCGCTCATGTAAACATAGCAATGGTGATTTCGTATTATGAGCCCGCGAGTGCGAATGTGAATTCCTCGGATACTTCAAATTCGACCGCTCCACCTCCGGATAACTCAACTTCAGGAACTACTCCTCCACCCATAAGTCCGATGGTACCGCCCGAAGCTACACTCGGATTCTCGGTCGCGGTCGGGGTTTTAGTGGTGATCGTACTGATCGTCGTGGTCAATACCAAATACAAGAAGAATAATTAACCTAAATTTACTTTTTATTTTTTATGGACTAGAGTGGATGGATCTATATATCTCCTTTTCCATATTTTATAGATTAGACTGGATGAATCTATATCAGTTTGAGACCATTGTGGATACCCCAAGAATTCGAGAGCATCTTTATAAATTTGATAAGGCTCAAATTCTCCGTAGCGCTCTGGTATAACCCCGATACCCGATTATATTTTAACATTACCTCCCCGTCTGGAGTGCTTTATCAGATATGGGACGATTGGCCAAGCGGAGAATGGTATAATAATTCACTGCCGGATGCTCATGTTCATAAATATTTCCCGTTCGGGACAGTGGGTGCGGGAGATTATATCATCGATTTTCCTTTTGAACAAGAACCCGCTCATGTAAACATAGCAATGGTGATTTCGTATTTTGAGCCCGCAAGTACGAATGTAAATTCCTCGGACACTACAAATTCGACTACACCTCCTCCGGACAATTCAACTACTGGCACTACTCCTCCTCCGATAAGCCCGACCGTAATTTACTCTATATTATGATTATATCTCTTTTTCCATATTTTATAGATTAAACTGGATGGATCGAGATTATTTGGAGACCATTTTGGATACTCCAAGTAATCGTTACCATCTATATAAATTGAAATGTAATCGAGAGCATCTATATAAATTGAAATGTTTCTTTTCACAAAATCCTCAAATCCTCTATATCTTCTATAATTTTTATCTATTAATTTTTTATATTTTTGATAATTTTCAGATAATACGGTTAAAATATTATTTCTATCACATAAGGCACAGAGGGATTTAACATTTTTTTTCAATTCGGAATTATATTTCACTAAAACTTCAACTAAAGGATCAAGTAAATATATGAGAAGCCCTCTACGATTATTTTCTACATCTATTTCACTATAGATGTCTTTAACATAATCCGGATTATTCAATTGATTCATTAAGAATTTATACGCTGAAACTCTATCAGAATTGTCTATTATACCCTCACGAACAATCTTAGTTCCGTGATTCTTAAACCATTCAAAGATTAGTGTTTCACCATCTATTTCATCCAACCTAATTACGATTGCTTTAAAATATTCGAGGAGAAATTCTTCGCGAGTATTGGAAGTCTTTTGTAGAAATGCCAATCTTTTAGTATGCTTTTCAATATCGTCATCTAATATCGTTACCTCACCGTATTCAATTTTATAATCTCTAAAGAAGGGTGTAATGTCCGTTTGATTATATAGTTGAATTTGATCATCAATTAAGAGTTCATGAAGATAGTCTTTGCTAAGAATTTCTAATAGATAATAGATCCAACCTTCGTAAGATAGATTTTCGTAATCTCTCATAAACTCTTTTCTTCCGATCCTTGAAAGGGAATCTTTTACTTCTTTGTTTATGAATTCTTGGTATGGAGATCCATATTTGGTTATAAGATCCTTATAATGACTCCACCAATTATGGCCTTTACTTTTTTTCTCCCGTGTAAACGGATATAAAGCCATTTTGATTGCATATAATCCTAGCTGCTGAAAAATAGCTTCATTTAAGACTCCATATATTCGTGTTGTCTTAGCTAAGTTTATGGGATCCTGTTGTTCGCAGATTGGCATGATGATTTCACGAATACTTTTCAAATAACCCTTATTCGTCTCGCGGCTCACTAAAAATGCCCCTACAAATAAGCATTGATATTTCTCACCCAATTGGATGTATTTTTCTTTAATAAATTTCTCAATAATAATTGGATGAATAAGCATAAGATTCTCTAAAGGAGAAACAATTTCTCTAAGATTGAATCGGTTCCAATGTAATAGTGTTTCTATTTGTTTGAAAAAATTCTTAAAAAATGGTATTTTATTTCTCTCAATCCGGACTAAAAATGAACAGTTAAACCTTAGATACTTATCAGGAAAAAACCAGAAGACTTGTTTCGCAATCCAGCTCCAATTTAACGGAGCAATATATTTATGTATTTTATCGTAATGGTTAAGAGGAAGATCGCCCTCATGTACCAATAAGTATGAAGTTAATGCTTCTTGATATTTTTTCTCTAATTCCGGAAAATTCGTATTAAAAAAATCGAGAAAAACCTCTTTACTGCGAAATATCATATACCCAAAAAAATTGAAAATCCAATCATGAACCTCTTCTAAATATGGATTTTCTATAAAAAAATAATCGAGAAATTTTTTCATAGCTTCTATTAATAAATCATATATTTCTTCGGTTACAATTCTATTTATATCCTTTTTCTTGATCAAGCAAAATAAACCATCTCCCGCATATTCTTCAAGTTTTTCTAGGTCTTGATTTTCAATGACTCGCTTTAGATTTGCTTCAAAAAAAACTAATCCTGCGGAATAATCAAATTGGAGTAAGGTTTCAATATAATGACTATAAACCGGTCTAGATTTCCCCTTGGAGGGGTCTTCAAGAAAATCCGAGCTAAGTCTTTCAAGAATCTTTTTTGGAACTTTTTTAAATCCAAATTTACTCAATCCTTCTATTAACTCGATTTTTAAAGAATCAAAGAATTCTTGAAAATAGGTGTATTGGAAATTATTATCAATGGTTTCGATCTCTTCTTTCGAGAGGTAATCAAGATATCCTTTCTTTAATAAATATTCAATAGTAGCAGGAAAACCCGTACTGAATCGTTTTGCGATTTCCTCTTTAAAGACCTTTTTTGCCTGATCATCCGAGAGTTCCGTAAGTTTTTTCAATAGCGGAAACGCTAAGTTGGAATGCATCAGACGCGTATCATACCCGCTTTCAACCCACGCTTGTAAGGTTGAGCAATGCCCCCAAAACGCCGCCTCCGGAGATACCTCTCCGGTCTTATGATAAGTTGCAAATTCGTCAATAGAATTCAGTGTACTAAGGTGCTCAATTTCCTCTTTGGGGACTTGGAGTACCAACTGAAGACACTGGCGAAAATATTTACCCTTTACATAAAGTTTGGTTTTGTTATCTTCGAATTTTAGAGTTATATACTCATTTATCTTAAACACCTTGGAATTTGTCATCGTTTATACCTTTTTCTCATTGTTCTTTTAGTTATTAAAATATTGAATAAAAACCTATTAAAACTTAACTCTATTTAGGATAATATCCATCTGAATAGAATCTTAATATATTCTGTTATACTTAGATTTTAAATTTTATTCCCTTTTTTACCCGATAACGTATCTACATTATTCTGTAGCTTGATTTTAAGTTTCGTTCCTTCTGCTGAAATTCCGAACATTGCCGATAGTTTGGGAATAGGCAAATATTCTCGGTCTGCGGAAGAGTGCAGGAACTATTGAACGGGCACGGAAGGATATGAACCTCGGGATCAAACCTATTTTTAGGGCTACTCATGATAAGATTCTTGTGATGGGTATATTTAAACAAAAAAGAGAAATA
>WJIN01000118.1 GCA_014730295.1 Promethearchaeota archaeon
ATAAATATTGGTGGTTCTTTTCCAATTTAACTTGACGAGCATATGCATGCGCTTTTAATGGATTTACATTAGAACTCGCAAGATGCCCATTAACTGATATATTAGGTTCTAAATTCTTAGTTAAAGCATCAATAGCTGTCAATACATTTAATCTCCCATAACCTTCATGTATATCGGTTAATCCCGCCCTATCTGTTAAGTTTATCAGATTTAGATATCTCCTTGGAGAATATTGCGCTTGTCCTTCATTAATGTCCGTATTTGGATTATCTTCTCTAATAGAAAGAGTTTCTGTAGCAGTCATTAAAACCATTGCTTTTAAAATGTTAACTTTATTCTTTAAATCCCCTATGTTCCATTGATTCCAATTATTCCATTTCGCTTCAACTAATAAATTTAATACACCACTTACAAGAGCTGCGGAAATGGATGTTCCATACATTACAGTAGTTTTATTTGAATTTGCGTCAGCACTAATAATTGATCTATGTTCTGCTAACTGAGATCCACCAGGGGCAACAATATCTGGTTTAATTACATCATTTCCAATATTTTTACCCATACTACTATAAAAGGTAACCTCATCGTTATCATTAATCGCTCCTACAACGATTGCATTCTTATTTTCTGCAATCGTGTTTAAAGAATTGGAAGTCTGAACACCATAATTACCAGCTGCTATAACAACCATTATCCCACTTTCAATAACTTCATCTATAACATTTAAAATTGCATTATTATCTTCCCCTAATGTCGCAATACTTAGACATGTGCTTATAATGTGATGATTAGTTCTATTTTCGATAACACTTTCCAATCCAGATATTAAATCGGACATAAATCCTTTTGCTGATTCGTTAAGAATTTTATAATTTACCAGTTTAGTTCGATTTGCAATTCCGGTATACCTTTGAAAATTCTTAACATAACTTTCTGGAAAGAAATCTCCATTCAACTTAAATCTAAATTTTGGATCTTTATTTAATTCTTTATGGTATTTGATAAATACATCATATATTCCAGTTTCCTCCTCGGATATGGTATAATTGATACTTTTCCAAACACTGTCTGTTAAATTTGAAGAATTGACTAGATCTCCTTCATAATAAAGCTCAACCCAAAATTTATCAATTCCATCAGTTATTTCATTCCATGAGGAATTAATATAGAAATGTGAGTCTGACTGGGATAGGTTTAAAGTACAAATTTTAATTGAAAAATTACCTGGATAAATATCATTTCCAAAGAATTCAGAATGTGTGTAATTCTTTAAGAATACCAAATCACTTGATTCAGTGGAGTTATATGAAGTAATTCCAGTTCCACTAATTACAGAAGAAATAAATGTTCCATGTCCATTTACATCAGTCATCATACCTCCATTTAATATATCCTCCCAGGCTATGGTCTTATTTTTAAGATACGGATTAGAAATATTGACACCTGTATCTAAAACTGCAATTGAAGAATTAGTATCTCCCTTATATCCGTCAATATTCCAACTTGAATTAATAGCTCCTGTTTGATATGCGGCATAATTCATTTGTGCTTCTATAATTTCATCGCTTTCGATAAATGCATTTGGAAATTCAAGATAAAAATCAGTTTTATTTTGTTCAATTGGCATAAATCCGGAAAATCCCGAAAATGAATTGAAAACATTATTATTCCATCTTTTTTTAATTGTTCCCCCATAATATTCGAATTTTTGTTCCACTTCAATTGGATATGAAGAGCTATTGAAAGATACTATTAAATTAGGATTATATAATTCAGAGCTTTCTTTTAGCTTTAATTTGTGATCTTTGGAATCTTTATGATTAAAAATTGCATTAATGTCTATAAATAAGGAAGAAATGAAAATCGTACAAAAAATGCTCGCAATCAATATCTTCTTATGATTCTTTTTTACCATCTAAATATTCTCCTTCCTTTCTTGATTTAATTTTAAAAGCTTTTAATATAGATTAATTAAATATTTATTTTTGTTTTTCAACTATTTTTTTAAATTCTTCTTTTATATTAGTTTCAAAGTTCAAAATCGAATCTCTTGATTCTAAGTTCAGAATTTTAATTTCATTTCGTTCTATTTCTAATTTTTTATTTTTATATTTTCTTAAACGCCACAAGAAAATTATTCCAATAAATATTGCTAATGTTAAAGGTATTGTAATGAAAAGTTGCTGAGTTGTTGGTGGTATAATAACCTTTATTATATTTTGATTGGAAAATGCAATACGCTTATTTAAGAAATAATAATTCATTCTCGCACTTATGAGAGATTCTATAGTTTGAACTTTTGCTCTTATGGTATAATTAACTTCAATTTCTTCTCCTGGATTTATACAATCAATTTGAAAAACTAAGGTTCCATCTACAAGCGAAAATGAATTTGAGGCAAAACTCAATTCATCATTCAATCTAAGATCTTTAACACAAATTGTGCCCGTATTTTTTATAGTTAATTTTACATTTATCAAATCCCCAATTTCAATGTTATATTGGCTGATTTCTTTTTTTATTGTAAAACTAATATTCCCAATAACAATCGGTTCTGAACTTATTATTTGAGTCGTTCTATCTTTAATATCTCCAATAAAATTAATTGGAGGATAATAATATGATTTCCAATCCGTTTTATTGAGTGTTATATTAATATTTTGAATAGAATTATATTCAAGATTGGTGAAATTAAATGAAGTTGTATTATAAATTGGTTCTAAATCTCCATATCTATCTCTTGAATTAAAGCTCAATTCAGAAATATTAAAACCTATCGGGCCCATATTATGAAGATTGAGAGTTATGTTAAACAACTCGGAGATCTGAGGATTTGGATTGGAAAGATTATAATTTAGTTTTATTTGTCTAATAAATGGAAAGTTAATATTATAATCAACTGGTGCTACATAGTAAACATCATTAGGTTGAGATGATAATCCCGTAGAATTCTCTCCATTTAATTCGTTTGTATTATTGTATTTTATTTCTACATTATTAATTAACGCTGAATTAGGTGTATAATACGAAAAATTATATTTTCTTTTACTCTCAGGTGCTAATTCTGTTATATATTTGATTAAATTATTACTATGAATATTAAAATCCGATGAATTTTTAATAATTCCCGGAATTGGAATGTTAATACTTACATTTTTAGCTGAACTCATTCCTATATTCTCTACTTCAATGTGATATGTATTTAAATCACCTACTTTGGTATTATATTTATCCAAATATGTATGAGATATAATAGATGCCATTTCTTCTGTACTGAATAAAATTGAATTTGAAAATGTGGTATATCTAGTCAATTGATTTTTGGCAGTATATTGAATATTACTTTGCATTTCATAAGAATTGATATCCCTTGTTAAAAAATCTATATCAATATTATTAATCGAAATATTAAACTCTTCTGCATCTTGCCTTGCCAACTTAAATAGGATTGTAAAGTCTCCCTCTTGACTATTTTGAAATACCCAATTAATACTATTATTACTATTTGTTATTAAATAATTGAGAGTACTATTAGATGTAGAATTCAAATATCCATCCATATTTACAAAGACTTCTTCTTTAAAATCGAATACTTCAAAATCAATATCAGTTAATGAATGTGTTAAATTTAATGTAAATGAAACCTGATCAAGGCTATTGTTAATCAAATCGATTTTTGTTTCATTTGAGGCTAAAAATTGTATCTCAATCGCATTTTGATCATAATAATCTTCAGAATATATGATCCAATCCTCAAAATCATTCAATAAAGCCATCTCTGGGGTGGTCCCACCATATTCTTCTCCGTATATCACCCTTGGTAATTGAAGATTCGGATTTGGGTTGTTATCAATAGTAAAGTCAATTCTATGAAAATTTGTAAACGAATCTAGATTTGAGATTGATAAATCCTCAGAAATATATGTTATAGTTCTATTAGGTTCAAGTTTCCAATTTTCTTCATTCCACACACTATAAGGATTAATGAACGCTTCACGAAGTTCTGTTGGTGTCATCGCTAGATCTAAGAAAAAGGTTGGTAATTTAGCGAGAATATCTATAATATGATCCATTTTCTCATTATAGGGATATAAGCTGGTTATATTAAATGGATTTGGGTGGTAATAATCAGTCGCTCCATCTCCTAAACTATCAAAATTAAAAATCCGTGGATCTTTATCAAAATTAAAAAATTCTTCTAAATTGTTATATTGGTGACGATACTCATTTTTAACTTGTTTCCAAATTTCATTTCTCAAATCATCCGCATAGTTTATATTTCCTCCTTCTAAGAAAACTAAAATTTGAAAAATTGTTGGTAAATCTAAAGGAATTGGAGTGGGAGTGCCCCAAACTGTTTCATTCCCAACATTTTTGGCGGTAATATTAATATCAAATGTTCTGTATGCACCATACGATACATTATTATCAACTGGTTTACTTTTTATCACAATATTTGGTTCTGATTGAGAAACCTCATAATTGATTTTAAATTTATTCAAAGGATTTAATAATCCTGTGGGAAGAGAAGAGATACCTTGAAATCCCAAAGCTGGTAGAAAATTAATTGTATCAAACTCATCTTCTAAGTTTTTTATGTTAACAAAATTCCTCTTTATTCCTCCGAAGTCTCTCCATAACAATTGAAATGAATAATCTTCTAGGGATTCTAGATTAAATTCTACATTTAAAAGTGATAAAATAGTACCAAGTCGGTCTAAGAGGTTATTGCTTAATTCTAAGTAATTTGGTTGAATACTTAATACTTCTGAACAAATAATATCTATGTCTAATTGAGTAAGGAGTGCACCAAGAATATTAACATATATACTTTCACTCGGTTCTAATGTACTTCCTTTATATGCTAATGCATCGAATAAATTAAAGCTAAATTGCTTATCTCCAATCTTTTGAATAGAACCTGGTACACCTTCATATTGTACTTCTAGAATTGTATAGTGAGCATCTTTTGCCAGAGAAAAATTACCAAGGCTATTATTGAAATTTCCAGAATCGTCTAGCGTGAATGATTCATTTAATCCAAGAAGTGGTGCTATTGAATCAATTAAATCTTGATTATCTCCTAAGACATTTGTAATCTCTGTAAATTCATTTAATTCATAATCTTCCAAATAACTTGCTCTCATGACCCCTGTGTTAAAGTCTATTTGGTCATTTCCCATACTAATACCCTCCTTAAAAAAGTCGGGATTGTTTATTAAAGCAAAAGAAAATGAAAGATGGTGATTTTTACTATAATTATTACAGCATAATCTCTCTTTATTAAACGCAGACCAATATCCGTCATCCGGAAGATTATTTACTAGCTCCGGTATTACAATTTCCCATTCTGGGTAATACCCTACAAATGGAATAAAATGGGAATCTGAAGAATTAACTAATATGAGATCCATACTAAATTTTCTTCTTATTATTTCCAAAGCTCTTGCTGCTTTTTGGTTCACTTGATTAGTATTTAATTCCTTATCATAATAGAGAAATCCCGAAAAAGGATTGAATGTCATATCAAATTCCTGACTCTCATCTCCACTTAGAATATACGGGTACATTTTTGGTGTTATTCCGTTGGATGCACTAATGAAAATATTACATTTGTAGAAAGCAGGATCCATTGTATCAAATTTAGATAAAATATTGGTATCATTGGAAAATAAGGACTGTGATATTATTGAG
>WJIN01000119.1 GCA_014730295.1 Promethearchaeota archaeon
TGTGAATATCTTCCCTTATATTTTCATTTTCAACTACAAAAAGGCAATAGTACTCAAAATTTACAATTCCATTTAATTTTTTAAAATAATTTCTATCAAAAAAACTAATATAATAAATCTCTTTCTTTTCCTTCAATTTCTCTATAAAATCTATTAGATTTGTAAATTCTCTAAATCCATACATTAAAGGAAGTTTTGGGACTTTTTTACTCAATTTAAAAGTAACTTCTATTAAAATACCAAATATTCCATATGTACCGATAAATTCATTAAATTCCTCTCTGCTTTTAAGTTGTTTCAGACCTTCACTAGGACTAATAACTTTTAACTCGAGGATGTGTTTTGAAAAATTATTATACTTCAAAGAACCAATTCCAATTGATCCTTTTGTATTAAGCCATCCACCAATCGTTGCAGAGAGAGCACTAGAGGGAATGGAAGAAATTTCCAAATCATATTTTTCTAAATATTCCACTAATTTTCCCAGATTCACACCAGCTTGGGCAGTTAGAATATTTTTACTTTTGTTCAATTTAAAATTATTAAGAGTTTTTAAATCTAATACAACATCTCCCATTGTAGGTACACTAGATCCGAAATATGCAGTTCCTCCACCTCTAATCGTAATCGGAACATTGTATTGGGTTGCTAGATTAACTATTATTTTGATTTGACCAGTATTTTTCGGCCAAATAACTATCTCCGCAATATATTCTTCTTTCCAGCGCCAATGATAGAATGGAGTACCAGATAAATCTCCGCTAACGCTAATGCGTTCTATTAATGATTCGGAAAATTCTATTGTATTTAAAGATTCTAATTCTTTTTTAAATCCCTCGAAATCAGGATCTTTAGGTATATATTTGTGTGATTTCTTAAACAATTCTCACACCCCAATAAATAATTCCAAATATAAAATTAAAACTCCAAGTTCCCAATGCTATATAACCCGAAGGTCTATGTTGGATCCCGCTCAAACCCTTTAATGCGCCATATCCACAAGCAACAAAACCGACCGTACCCAAGCTTATATGAAGAAGATGCCACCAATCCACGAATAATGTAGAAATCCAAAATGAAAACAAATCAATTGATTCTGGGATGATTGAAATAAGATTGATAGAGGATAGGACTAAGGAAATAGCCGAAAATCTTCCATGGGTATTAATATATTTTCTATAATCAATTTCTGATACGATCGTCGCGATTGATAAAGAAAAAATCGCCATAGCTCCCAAATAAATATTATAATGATCCAATAGAGCCCCAAAAAATCGTGTAATATAGTCAAGAATACTTGCTCGACCAACAATGATATTAAAAACAATATAAGCAATATAAGGCTTGCCCGTTCCATCGTGAATCCCTTCAGGGCTTCTTACATAAAATAAGATATCAAAGCTCCCCATTTGATTGGGACTCGTAAGCGTAAAATTTACAGATATGCTATTAAATGTACTATTTCCATCATATATTGAATTGTCTGGTATATAATCTGTGGAATATACGTTGAATTTATTATTATCAACTGAAATACTATTAAACTCTAGAATCGCATCTGTGCCACCACCTTTAATTTCTATAGTAAAGTTTTGATTTGGACCTACGGTTATGGATGTAGCCGATGTTGTTTTAATGTAATATTCACCCGAGATATGACAATTATTGTTTGGATCATCATCAGGAGTAGAATATCCTGTTTTTGAAAGAAAAAGTAGTAAGATCAAAATTATTGCTATTAATAAGAAAGTTCTCCTTTTTAAGAATGCTTTAGGATACTTATTGTTCATTTTTATGAATATGTGAGATTTCAATATAGAAAAATATCCAATTACTCTAATTAATCCTTATGAATTTGTTAACATAACGAAATTAATTAATTTTCTTATTAAATTAGAATTTTATGTGGTTCTGTATATGAAGATTATCTCTAAAAATATCACTAAAAAATTATATATATCTTTATTTTGGAAATTCTCTTCATTTCTTTGGTTATTTGATTAAAATTAAAGCATTATGTTCTCTTATACATAACATTTTTAAATTTCTATACTCTATTATGTTTAGAATTTATCAACAAATTTTAAGTGAAAAAAATGGAAACAAAAGATGGAATTATTGGAGTTTTAATAATTGCCATAGTAGGATTAGCAGGTGGATTAGGATTTGTACTCATAAGTCCTCCAACTCCTGATCAACCGATAGTCTACGATTCTGCACTTCCTGATGATTGGAGTAGTGCGCCAAACGCATCCTATTTCACATTTAATAATCAATCAGATAGCGGTATCCAAGTGACGATGGAAGAATTATTAGATGCTATTAGAAGTCTAGAAGTTAATGGAGAGTACTCTTGGGAAGGGGGAATTGAAGTCCGAACGATAGTTGATCCTGATTCAGGAATGTATATTGCGGGAATTGCTATTACCGATCTATTGTTTCATCTAAACACGCATTTTCCAGGGGATATAGAGTTCCTTGGTAAGAAAGATGATTATGGTCAACAAACTAAATTCACAACCTCAGCAAAGCAAATAATTGAGAAACTTGAAGATGGTGAGGAAGATATTTTAATCGCGATCGCAGCAAATAAAGAATGGTTGGGAGATTCGCCTTTATCTGATTGGGGAGATTTTGCTTTAGTCGGAGAAGGTATGAATACTATTAAGGATTTAGATGAAATTAAAGTTCTGAACAATTGGACCTTACCAATTAAAGTAGACGGTAATTTGGTCTATGAATTACAACCCAATAATATAACCAGTTATACCGATAGTATTCCATATTATGCATATGATAGGACCGATGACTGGAGTATTAATAGAAGTTATTGGGGTATGAACATATCCCGTATTTGCGATTGGTTAGATCTAAACGACTCGGTGTATTTTGAACTTAAAGGAAGATCAGCAGATGGTTGGGCAACACCTACAGGTAGGACCGATTATTCTGGGGGGCGAAGAGGTTGGAACACTACTGAAGTATATGACGGATTGGCATATGATTCGGAATATTGGTCCTATGTTAATGAGACAGATACTTATGATGGTGATCCTTTACCCGCCGAACTTGGGAATAAACCATTATTACTTGCTTATGCCCATCAACTTCATGGGGAGATAGATACCCAATCGGGTGAGACTAACCCTGCTTGGCCCGCTAAGAAAAAACTTGGGATGCTCAGTGGTCCATACAAAGTTTTTGCAGGTGGACAAGATAGGGGAGCTCAAGTAAAATACATTGCTTCTATCGAGATTTACACAGTTTTAGCTTATTGGGACTCAAACGTCACTTTTGTGGGAAGTGGTAAAGACGCAACTCCAACCCTAAATAAATCGGATTCGATCCAATTTAACTGGACAGGGAGCGCCGTATTCGATTCAACATTAAGCTTTGAATGGTGGTTCAATTCTTCAAGTAAATCATATAACTCAACCCTTGAGAATCCTGTAATAACATTTGATACAGCTGGTACATATACTATCACATTGACAGTTATTGATGCTCTTGGTAATAAAAATACCCAAGCAACTGGATACTGGGATAGATTCGTTGTAGAAGATAATACCTGATAAGGATTTATATTCAAAAAACTGAAACCAATATTTACTAATATTTTTTTTTAACTTTTATTCATTATTAGAAAAGTAATAAAATGATAGAGAAAACAACCCTCTAAAAAAATGGCAAAAAAAGAATTCACTAGAACTTCCTTCTTGTTTCTTTTAGGCTTAATTGTTATTCTATCAATAGTTGAAACATCATATGCATATTATGGCGAAGGAGATTGTGCACATGAACATGAAATAGTTTATATCGATGTTCCCATCGATCTGGATGCTAATATTATTTTGGATGGAAATCCCACGGAAACCTTTTGGAAAAAGGAATCGAATCAAAAGGGAAATTTGGTTATTAAACTATCCGAAAGAAAGATAGGAACAGAAATCCCCGAAATTCATGATTTAAATATTACCTTCATTATGAATGACAATTACATATATATCTTATGTATTTGGGAAGATTTTACTCCGGAATATGAGGATGGTAATTTCAAAGATGGATTGGCTTTTTGCTGGAATATCAATGCTCCAAATTTTTCCGCTTATTATGCACAAAATGATATGAATACAGCTAATATGGGTGGAGGGAGAGTTGATGCGTGGAGATGGAACTACGATGACTTGAATAGTCGAGGAGATGTACATTACGTATTAGATGACTGTTTTGATGATGAGGGATGGGTTAATCCCAGCGAACCTGGACGAGATATTCAAGCAGCTTATAATTATTCTGAGAAAGACAATTCATATTATTTGGAAATTGAGCGAAAACTCATAACGGGAGAGGGATTTGATGTACAATTTGATGAGAAAAAAACCTATAAATTTAACTTAGCAATTTTTAATGATAATCAATACGAAGATCATGCAATTTCATGGACTTATGCTTTAGATTTGAGTGAAAATAATCTAATATCTGGCTACCATGTTGCTTTGATATCATTTTCAATAACGTTAATGCTTACAATAATTTCAATTCATATAAGTAAAAATAAGATAAAATAAATTAGAAATGGAAACGAGAAATTTTTACATATTAGTTGCCTCGATTGTTGTTGGTCTTGCATCTTTTTGGCTTACAATATATGCGATGGTTACTTTAGACGTTGATATATTTCAAGACCCAAATACAATAATAATAAAAGGAAATGGAATTAGCGGAGAATTAAAATTGTCTTTAACTGAAATATCATCCGATCCATATCAACAAGTAGAGGATAAAACTTTCACAATAAAAAATAAATATGAAAGAGTCTATTATGATACCTTTACAGGAGTTTCTTTATGGAGTATAATAGAACATAATCAACATCTTTTACTTAAAGATCCCTCTGAATTGACCTTTCTATTCAAATCAAGAGATGCATATCAGTCACCAAAACCGTTAAATTTATCAATTGCTCAAAATAATCCCACATTAGTCATTCTTGCATATTTAGAAGATGGATATCCATTGTTTGAAGATGGACCTATTAGAGCCATAATAGATCAATCTATAGTCCCTGAAGGTGAATATTCATCCCAATATACGGTAAAATATATGGCTTCAGTAATCATAAAATAGACTAGATCAATTTTTAGAGAATAAAAAAATTTAATGATGGAAATGAATGAAGAGCAAAAATTTATAACAAAGAAAGAAGGAGAATACAAAGAAACTGGTTTTTCAATGAATCTAAGGAAACTTACAAATTTAGATTTACTTTACTCTACAATAATTGGTGTTATGGGAGGAATAATATCCAGTCTCATTCCCTTCAGTTTATTAATAAAGGTTTGGTATCCCCTAACAGGAGGGACGCAATTAATCAGCGGACACCATGTTATTTGGGCCTCAATCATATACGGCCTTTCAAAAAAGAAAACTAATATTATGATTACTATGCTCTCGAAAGGACTTTTAGAATTTTTATTTGGGGATGTTTGGGGATTACTGATTATTTTTGTGAATCTAATGGAGGGATTTTTCCTCGCACTCGGATTTTTTCTAATGGAAAGAATAGGAGAGGGTGAAACTAAATTAGGTTGGGGAATTGCGGGAGGGTTTGGAAATTTCTTCCAAGCACCATTTTTTTGGATCATTAACCAAAGATGGTTTTTACATTGGAGTTTATGGGTACTTTCCTTCATGTTTGCCTTCATTTCAGGTATCCTCATAGTTGGTGTCTTGGGAAGAGCGGTTAAAGATACTTTAATAAAAGCTGGCGTTCCAACAACATTTTAAATGGTGAATATTTTAATCCCAGAATCAAAAACTTCTCTTTTTTTTGATAACTTTTCCTTTATTTACGGAAAAGATAGGTCCCAGAAGCCAGCAGTTTCCAATATATCATTCAACTTAAAGGAAGGGGAGATTTTGATTTTAGCGGGGTCGAGCGGAAGCGGAAAATCCACTCTATCATTTGCGATGAATGGAATGATTCCATGGAGAATTAAAGGATTTGCCAAGGGGGATGTAAAAGTTTTTGGAAAAAGTATTTGGGATTATGAATTTATGGAACTAAGTAAAACTGTTGGTCTAGTAAAGCAAAATCCTTTAGAACAGCTAGTCACTTTTACTGTGAAAGACGAGATCGCGTTTGGACTTGAAAACCTTAAGTATCCCGAACAGGAAATTGAAAATCGAATTGAGAATATTGCAGAATTTATGGAAATTTCGCATCTTTTAGACAGAGAAATAGACCAATTGAGCGGCGGTCAAAAGCAACTCACTATCCTAAGCTCTTTTTTAGTGATGGATCCGAAAATCTTAATCCTGGATGAGCCGATTGCTTTTTTGGACCAGAATTCGGAAAGTCTTTTATTGGACAGATTGAATAAATTAGTTAAATCGAAATATCATAACATCACGCTCGTTATAATTGAACATAGACTATCCAGAGTAATAGATATCGCTGATAAAATTGTCGTTTTAGGAGATGACGGAAAGATTGCGTTGATGGGGGGTGTAGATAATGTATTGAGAGAAAATTTTAATCAATTGAGAAATTGTAATATTCGTGTTCCATGGTTATATAATATTTTTGACCATTATGATAATAAATTTCACCCCGCGTCTTTTACGGAAGCTCTCAGATTAATCGAGACACTAAACAAAAACCAGCTATACAAACTCAAACAGATTCTTATTGAGAATGAGATTGAACCGATCCATCTTAAGAAATTAGAAAATTTTGATGAGATCATTACATTTGATAATCTCTATATCGAAAGTCTTAAAGATCAAATATCTGAGCAAAAAAACGGACAAAATGGAAAACCTAAAAAAGGAAATATAATCTTAGAGACTAAAAATCTAAATTTCGAATATCCCAATACAGACATAAAGGCAATTCAAAGTCTTTCGATAAAAATTGAAGAGGGAGATTTTATCGGGTTAATTGGTCCTAATGGTTCGGGTAAAACAACCTTGCTCTACTTACTTGCGGGATTATACGAGCCCATTTCCGGTGAAATATTTTATAAAAGCCAAAACATTAGCGACTTGGATCCATATGAATACGCGAGAAAAATTGGATTCATTTTTCAGAATCCTGAGAGCATGATTTTCAAGAGCACGATGAGAGATGAGCTCCTATACGGTCCGCGGAATTTTAATATTGAAGATCAGATTGAGGATTCATATGTCTTTAAATTGATTAGTTTAATCGGGAATGAACCTCCGGATAAAAATCCGTTTAATTTAAGCTGGGGTCAGAAGCGTAGATTGAACCTAAGTTCTGTGTTTATTTATAATCCTGATATAATATTATTAGATGAACCTTTCATTGGACAAGACCAAAAAACCATTGAGGAATTGATTGAGACTTTATTTATTGAAAATAAGCGCGGAAAAACGATTATCATATCTTCTCACGATTATCATTTGCTCTTAAAATATACCAAGAAGATTATGGAGTTAAATGAGGATGGTACTCTAAGGGATTACGATTTAAACGGTAATTATTTCACGCGACACCAGAATTTAGGCCCTGTCCTATTATTAGATAAGATTAATCAGCAATTACACCAAAAAGAGGGATAAAATAATGCCAAAAAAGAACGAATTTTTAGATAACAAAACCTATGCGTTTTCCTACTATCCTGGAAATTCCTTTCTTCATAAATTAAATCCGTTATCCAAATTGGTGTTTTTGTTATTTCTCACAATCCTGATTTTTTTTATCAGAAGCTTAATTTTTTTCGCGGTAATAACTTTATCCATAATCTTAATTGCGTTAGCAAGTGGAATCTCACTGAGAAATTTAGCGAAAAAACTTCGATTTATCATTATTGTAATGATGTTTAGCGTTATTCTAAATATTTTTTTCAATGCGATACCTCAAGAACAAGAGCAAGTGCTTTTTTATCTATTTGGCTTGGAATTTTTACCGATTCGACGATTGGCGGTATATTATGCGATGAAAGCATTTTTGATCGTCATTACACTTTTTACATCCTCCATAATATATACAAATACTACATTGATGAAAGATTTTGCCTATTCTCTGATGAGTCTAAACATACCATATAAATTTAGCTTTGATTTCATGGTGGGAATACGCTACCTCCCATTAATCGAAAAGGAGGCGAAAACCATAGCTCTGGCACAAAAGGCACGGGGATTTGGGCGTGAAAAAGTCAATTCAGTCAAAAGGGCTTATAATTTTGTAATGGAACGGTTAATCTCTACTTTGGTCTCTATATTACGAAAAGGCCATATCACTTCAATCTCTATGGAAAATCGATGCTTCGGTATCTATAAAACTCGTACAAATCTCACGAAAGTCCCATTTAAAAAAAAGGACTATGGATTTGTTGTTTTTTGTATTATATTATTTAGTTTTATATTTCTCTATGTCTTTAGTATAATACCATTACCAGATTTTCCTTCTTTATATAGTCTTTTTTTAAATGTTTTTCAGTACTTGATTAAATGATCATACACCCCATTATTTTTAATTCTTCTGTCCGACAGAAATCTGGAAAAACTGAACTGGGATATACAATTTCGCGTAGTATAGAATCGCTAGAAGAAGTGGATATTTTAGTCATGACTGGGTCAACTGTGATAGAACATTCGCTCGAAGGACCTTTAAATGCCGCTAAGAATGCTCATTTTAAGATAGTTGTCGGTCCTACTGCATCATGGATCCCAGATAAAGCATTTGAATTAGGCTTAAATGCGGTCTGTGGGATGAAGTTTAAAGAACCAGAAAAAGCTTTTAGAACCATAATGCAAGGCGGAGGGACAATGTTCTTTGCTAAATATGCAGAAAAATATATTTTTGCTAGGGAGCCGATTCCAAACATTAATTAAAAATAATAGATAACCCAAATAAACATGAATCCTATTCTAACTTCTTATTCAGCAGAGAAAAAAACCCAAATCAGAGAATTTTATTCTCTTAGTATTTCTTCTTTATTACATTTTTCAATATTAGGATTATTAAGCCCATATATAGCAATCTATTTCAAAAGAGGTGGTCTACCATTTGGGATTTTGTTTTTAATCTTTTTAGCAAATAACCTCGGAAACATTGCTCAACCGGTGTGGGGCGGATTATCGGATAGATTTGATAGACGTAAAATATTTATTGTGTTAGCTTCTATAATGTGGTTAGTTTTTGGAATTATTATTTATATTACTCCAGAATTTATAATCTTTGTAATCTTTTTCGGATTAGCCTCATTTTTCGGAAGTTCAGTTCAACCAATCGCAAGATCTTTAATAGCATTTATCTCTCTTGAGGGAGAAGAAACAGAGTATCAATCAAAATTTGGAGTGTTACTTACAACATCTTTTACGATCTCTGCTTGGTTAGGAGGTATGATTGCTGATTTTTATGATTTCAATACATTATTTTTTATCGTAATGATTTTAGCGTTTCTTTCTTTAATAATATCCACCTTTACCGTGCCCGAATATCGGATGTCTGAAAATGCAAATAAAATTAAAGATATTAATAAGAAGGATAATAAGTATGTTAATTTTAATCAAAAATTAAAAAACTTGTTTAAAAATAACCTTTTTGTCATTATTGTTGTATTTTCTTTTCTTGGGGGATTTTGTTTCTATTTCTTTTTTAGCTTTATGTCTGTATTCTTTAGTGAGAGAGGGCTTAATCTTTCTCTCTATTCATGGTCTTTTATTCTTTCATTCAGTTTGTTTATGTTGATTAATTATATAGGAGAAGCATATGTGAAAAGAAAGATTAAAATCAAGAAAGATATAGTGAATTTAACAGAAGAGGAAAATGCAGAAATAGCGAGACAGAAAAATCAAATCTCGATAAAATTAAAGATGGTTTTTATTTTTTGGTCGATTCTTGGATTTTTAACTTTATGTATTCTAATAACACTTATCTCAGATATGTCCTTTATTATATTAATTTTATACAGTTTCCCGATTGTTCCGTTTTTTTTCACCTCAATGCTTGCTTTAACGTCGAGCGTAGTAGATCTGGAACATAAAGCTTTAGCTATAGGAGTACAAGGTGTTTTTGTTTTTGGAGGTCGTTCTTTAACAGTTTATGTTGGTTCAATTTTCTTAGATATAGGCGGTTTTCCAATAGCCGCTTTAGTGAATATCTTCTTAATGATTATCTTATTACTGATGGCAATTTATACATTTAAAAAATTAGAGATGATATGAATAAAAAGAGTTGATTAAATGGTAAGCGAGATATTAGATGAATCTTATGAGATACTTAAAAACCATTTTGGCAATAATCCTCCTGAAATAAAAAGTATAATCAGAGGAGATAAATTTGTAGCAGTACAGTTGAGTGATATGAGCATTGGACTCTCTTTTATAGAACATGAATGGCCGCAGCATTTTCCACTATATTACCAAAATAAAACTATTGATGAATCAATTCAGACTTACGTTTTGGGTAAAATGGCTTGCATCGGAGAGGGTATGGAAGTGAGTTATGGAATTGCGACATTAAATGCTCTAACCTCAAGCATTTTTCTGAATACAGATAAATATGACTATCTTGAAGATATACTTTTACTAGAGTTGTGGAGGGTTCACCTGACTGAAGGAACTTCAGTGGGAATGGTCGGTAATATGTATCCTTTGGTTGAAATTTTGCTTGAGATGAATTGTAAGGTGATTATTCTTGATAAACATGCTCAAGATCCTAACAAAGAGCCTTTACCTAAAGAGGTCAAATTAATCGAAAATTCAGAAGACTTAGATCAAATAGATATTTTGATAGCTACCGGAAGTTCGCTGGTGTATCATAGTACGGAAGAGTTAATTTATAATGCAAAAAATGCAAAACTAAAAGCTATCATTGGGCCAACAGTCACCTTACCTCCAGAACCATTCTGGGATCGTGGTGTTAATTACATAGGTGGCTCAATTGTGACTACCAAATATCTTCAAACCGTTGTTGCCGAAGAATTACGAGATCCGAAGAGATATAAACACCAGAAAGAAATAAAAGGTGCATTAAAATTCAATAAAAATACTGGATTGAAGAAAATTGGTTTATTTAAAAATTAAACCATATTACTCTGAATCTTTTCTATTAAAAAATCAAAATTTAGTACTTTAAATTTTTCTTAAAATACTTCTATATGGATTTTATTTTCTATAAGCGTTATGCTTATAAATGCATATCGATTAAAAGACATACATTTTTCACAAAACTACATTTAGTTGAGAAATATGAAAATAATACCTAATCAAAACATAAAAATGGTAAGTAGAGACAGTGCGAAGGGATTTATCCTTGATCATAAAAAAGCTTTGGCGGTTATTGCAATTTTAGCGGTCGCGGGAGTTACAACGGGATTTATAGTTTTTGAATTTACTCGTTCCGAACAAAGGATGATACTCGCAACCACAACATCAACCTATGATTCTGGATTGCTTGATGTGCTCCTCCCCGAATTTACAAAAGATACGGGTATTCAAGTAGATGTCGTATCAGTAGGAACTGGACAAGCTCTCCAGAATGGACGTGATGGAAATTGCGATATGATCCTCGTCCATGCCCGTTCTCGTGAAGACGAATTTGTTGCAGAAAAATACGGAATCCATAGAACATGTGTAATGTATAATGATTTTATTCTTGTTGGACCAAAAGATAATGATCCCGCGGGTATTTTGGATCCCAGTATTAATATAACCCAAGCATTCAAGAGGATATTTGCTGGTGGAGAAGAGGGAAATACAACATTTCACTCACGTGGAGATGATTCAGGAACTCATACAAAAGAAAAAGCTTTATGGGCAGCAGCAGGATATGATTATACAAGTCAAATTAATATTCCGGAAAATACTTGGTATGAGGCACATGGAGCAGGAATGGGAGATACACTTGTTTTTACAGATCAGGATGTTGATGGATATACGTTAGCAGATAGGGGAACGTGGCTTTCTGCAAAAGCGAATCTCGAGAATTTAAAATTAGTATACAATAGTACAGAAGTAGAGTTGTTGAATCCTTACGGAGCGATTCCTATAGATCCTTGGACTCATTCACATGTAAAATATAATTTTGCCCTTAAATTAACCGCATTCTTTGTATCAGAGAAAGGACAAAATATGATTGGAAATTACACCGTAAGTGGAGAAGTTCTTTTTACTCCTTGTTTTGGGATTTGTAATCATACACATGGATGTTCTACAACTCAGCAAGAAATCGACTTCTGGACGCGTTATAACGGAGGATTCACTCAACCTGCCCCTTAAATACCTTTTTAAAAATAAAAAACAATTGATTTAAAACAATTTTTTTTATATTAATTTTTTTGTATTCTATAGCAAATGAATTTGAATAAATGAACCAAAATGGGAAATGACTTAATTGAAGGAATTGTACAGGCGTTTATTTTATTATTTACATTTGATAGTCAAGTATGGGGGATAATGTGGCTTTCTATCAGAGTGTCTTTAACCTCTATATTTTTTGCATCCTTGATTGGAATTCCGATTGGATCCTTCATCGGTCTCAGGAAATTCAGAGGTAAATCCTTCTTAACTAATATCATCAATACATTTATGGGTTTTCCTCCGGTTGTAATGGGTCTAATAGTATTTTTTCTTCTTTCACGAAGTGGTCCACTTGGTGATCTTGGTCTGTTGTACTCGCCCACCGCGATGATTGTGGCTCAATTCTTCTTAGCAACTCCGATTGTCACTGGGACAACAAAAGCAGCTATAGAAAGTGTGGATCCAAACCTTAAACAGACTGTTATTTCCTTGGGTGCCACAGAAACTCAGCTGTGGTGGCAATTGATTAAAGAATCGAGAAGGTCAATAATTGCGGGGATATTAGTTGGTTTCGGCCAGATAATTTCGGAAGTTGGCGCTGTTTTGCTTGTTGGAGGGAATATCGAGGGATATACGAGAACATTTACAACGGCAATAGTGTTAAATACCAGAATGGGTCAATTTGGAATGGCGATCGCTTTAGGTTTGATTTTAATACTGATTACATTCATATTGAATTATGTATTAACCTATTTACAAACAAGAGAGGATTAGATTGAGTATTATTCAAGCAAATAAATTATATAAGAGCTTTAATACAAATAGTGAATCTTCTCATACAGTTCTCTCTGATATTAATTTTACAGTGGAAAAAGGGGAATGTTTTACGGTGATTGGACCAAATGGTAGTGGGAAGAGTACGCTATTGAGTATTATGGGGTTATTAATTCCTCCCACCAAAGGTCAAGTGATTTACAAAGGTAAAGATATCACTGAGCTCAGTAAATCTGAGAAGGTGAAAATGCGTAGGAACTTTTCATTTGTTCGGCAAAAACCTGTCGTGTTAGATACATCAGTTTATAATAATATTGCTTACGGCTTAAAAGTAAGGGATTTTGAAAGACGTGAGATTGAAGAACGGGTGAGTGCGATAATTAAAAAGGTCGGTCTAAAGGGATTCGAAAATCAAAATGCTCGTTCCTTATCTGGCGGAGAAATGCAACGAGTCGCAATCGCTATGAATTTTGTATTAGATCCCGAAATATACTTTTTAGACGAGATGTCTGCTAATTTGGATCCGAAGAATGTAGCATTATTAGAAGAATTCATTAACGAGATAAAAGGCAAGAAAAATAAGACAATAATAATGTCAACTCATGATAGAATGGAAGCGATAAAGTTTTCAGACAGGATTGCGGTCTTAAGTGATGGAAAAATATCTCAAATTGGAAATGTGAATGATATATTCACCTCTCCTAAGGATGAATATGCTGCGGTTTTTGTAGGATATGAAAATATCTTTTCTGGTATAGCGAGATATAATAAAAAGTTAGAGTTGACAGAAATTAAAATAGATAATCTAGCATTAAATGCTGCGGATCGCGCAAACGGTAAAGTAAAAGCATTGATAAAACCAGAAAGTATTGGATTATCTAGAAAAAAGGCCAGAGATACCAGCTATCAAAATTCAATACCCGCCGAGATTATAGAAGTGCGCGAGCTTGGAAACACTTATCATATATTCGCAAAGTCTGGCTCCAGTGAATTTTTAACATCAATTACTAAACTATCCTTTAAAGATTTACAAATAGAATTGGGATCTAAAATCTTTCTTAATTTCAAAGCAACTGATATAAAAATATTGTAAAATGAGAATAGGAATATCTACTTCTTATCTTGAAAAAAGATACCACTAATAAATTTTTAAAATCTAACTACCAACTAATTTGGAAAATCATTCCCCCCAATAATATTATTATGAATAAAGGCAAATTATTTAAGATAAATTTTAATTTTTTACTTAGGACGATATGTTTGTAATAGTATATCGTTCAAAAATTCCTAAATAATTTATGATAGATATTTCCAAGAAGGATGTTGTGATTCGAGAGGCCCGCGCCTCTGGTAAGATTATACTAAAAGAGAATACCATAGATAGAATCAAAAATAATAACGTTCAGAAGGGGGATGTTATAACCATCGCGCGTATCGCGGGAACTAATGCGGTTAAAAAGGTACCCGACTTAATTCCGCTATGTCATCCCATTCCAATAACGGGTACCTCCATAGAATTCGAATTTATAGGCAATAGAACAATAAAAGTAACATGTATAGTCAAAGGTATTTGGAAAACCGGAGTAGAAATGGAAGCGTTAACGGGATTAAATGTAGCCCTATTGAATATTTGGGATTTGGTAAAAATGTATGAAAAAGATGGGAATGGTCAATATCCTTCCGCAAAAATCACCGATATTATAGTAGAACAGAAAATCAAAAAACCTACTCAATAACATAATGAAAGATAAATGTGATAGAGAAATAAAACATATCCGGCTCTCTGTAACCGAGAACTGTGGTTATAATTGCATATATTGCGATAAGGAGGGTTTCATTCCGAGAGATAATGAACTCAGTGTCAATGAGATAATTAAATTAACCCAATTGCTTGCTGAAGTATTAGAAGTATCTCGAATAAAACTTACGGGGGGCGAACCACTCTGTCGCAAAGAAATTGTAGAAATAGTCAAAGGGATCAAAGATTTGGGTTTATATGATGACATATCTATGACTACAAACGGCTATTTTTTATTTGAAAAAGCAGAAGCTCTTCATGAGGCGGGATTAGATAGAATCAATGTTTCCTTACCGTCTCTGAATCCAGAGACCTATAAAAAAATTACGGGTTCAGATGGGCTAAATAGAGTTATACAAGGCATTAAGAAGGCGACCCAAGTCGGATTAATTCCGATTAAAATAAATTATGTCGTGCTCAGAGGATTAAACGAAAGTGAATTAGAGGATATGATTAAATTTTCGGCGAAACATAATGTAGTTTTACAATTAATCGAACTTCATGCACGATCCGATGCTGTAGGAAAGCAAAAAGAATTCTATGAGCGATACCATATCGATTTAGAGGAGACTATATATGATCTTGAAGATCGGGCCTTTGATGTAAAGGTTCGAGGGATGATGCAAAACCGTAAGGTTATATTTTTACCAAATGGCGCGATAATTGAGGCAATTCATCCGGGTCACGATTTTTGTATGGGATGTACCAAACTTCGGGTTGGTTGCGATGGAAATGTGTTTGGTTGTTTATATCGAGCCGATTCCGGTAGAAATGTGAAAGACGACTTGCAAGGGGAATGTTCCGTAGCCCAATTCAAAAATGCTATAAAACATGTTGTACATTCTCGAGAACCTTATTATTAAAATAGAGGTGTTGTAAACTTGGTTGAGGTGTTGTATTTTGCTGATTTTAAAAGCATTACGAATAAAGAGAAAGAACATTTCAATTTACATAATAAAAAATCGCTAATGGACCTAATAAGGCAACTTACTGCAAAATATCCTAAACTTGGACAGGTTCTATTGGAACCAAATCATCAAGAAATCAAAAAATCAATCTCGATTGCGATCAACCATTCTATTATAGATCGCCATGAAATGGATACATATAAACTTGAAAATGAAGATAAAGTTTCATTTTTATTACCAGTCTCCGGAGGATGAATAAGAAATATGAGTAGAGAGGGCAAAGAAATTGAGTCGGGAATTTATCGGAAAGGCGAGGTAGATTTTCCAATGATTATTGAAGGAATTAAGACCAACAAAGAAATAAAGAAAGCGGGCTCAATATTATCTTTTAATGGAATCGTTCGGGAGACCTCAAAAGACGGTCAACCCGTAGAGAGTCTTATCATTGATGCCTACGCCGAGTTGGCAAACAAATCAATAGACAAAATCTGTAGAGATATTAAGCAAATCGATGGAATTATTGATATAAAAATCATTCATCTAAAGGGAGAATTTAATATCTCCGAGGATCTGGTATATGTGGTAGTTGCATCTGCTCATCGTGATGAGGGATTTAAGGCTCTTAGAAAGGCAGTAGAACGCTATAAATCAGAAATCGAAGTGTGGAAACGGGAAGAGCTGGTTGATGGCTCTTCGGAATGGACTCATTAAGTTCCAAGATGTTAATATATTATAAATAAAAGATATAAATCTGTTTATCAAATATATTCAAATTAGAACGTGCAAGGCGATATAATATTAAATTTTTAAAAACTATTTCTGTGGAAAGATTCAGAACTCTTTTAAAAGAATTACCTCAATTAGAATTGGGTACGGAACAGGTTGATTTAGAGCAGAGCTTTAACAGAAAGATCGCAGAAGATGTTAAAAGCCCAATTAATGTGCCGCATTTTCGTAAATCTCGTATGGATGGATTTGCGGTACGAGCACAAGATACATTTAGGGCAGAGGAGGATAATTTGATTCCACTCACGCAAATTGAGGTCATTGAAGCGGGTGATATCCCACAAAAATCTTTAAAAGAAGAACAATGTGCGTATGTTGCTACAGGTGCCGCAATTCCCGAAGGAGCGGATGCGGTGGTTATGGTGGAATATTCCGAAAAAGAAGATGACAAAATTCTCATATCTAAAGCCGTCACCCCTACAACTCATATAGTAGAGATTGGACATGATGTGAGGAGGGGCGATATAATAATCGAAAAAGATACCTTAATTGACCTTCCTACGATGGGAATTCTCGCAGCATGTGGAATAACGACTGTCCAGGTATACAAAAAACCGGAAATAAGCTTAATGAGTACTGGGAGCGAGCTTGTGACTCATGAGGTTTCAGAATTGGAGATTGGGCAGATCTACGACATCAATTCTATTATACTAAAACAAGCTATATCAAATACAGGTTCAAAGGTAAATTATCTTGGGATTGTTAAGGATAATTTTGATGAATTAAAACATAAAATTGAGCAAGGTTTTAGTCAAAGCGATGTCGTTATTCTATCGGGAGGGACTTCCAAAGGTGAAGGAGATTTAGGCGTGCGTGTGTTAGATACATTCGAAAATATCGAAGTCCAAGTACACGGAATCAAAATTAAGCCGGGGAAGCCGTTAATTTTTGCAAAACTCCAAAATAAAATGATTTTCATTCTTCCTGGATATCCAACCTCCGCGTTAAGTTGTTTCTACGTATTTATTGATGATTATTTACGACGATTATCGGGATTTCCACTAAGAACCAAAAACACGGAGGAATTAGAACTCGGGGAAAGGATTTACAGCCCTATAGGAAGATATCATTTTAAGGCGGTCGAATTGAGGGAGGTTGACGGCGTGCGGAAGATTTTTCCTATCAAAACCGGTTCTGAAGCCATCAGCACATTGTTCTATTCGGATGGCTACATTGAAATTGAAGAATTAGAAGAAATAGTAGAAAAAGGAGACAAAAAAGTCTTTTATACATATTAATTAGTACATTTAGAGGTTGATCATATAATTATGAAAGTCCATGAAGAGCATAAGCATGAAGCAGATAAGAAGAAAGAATTGAGGATTGCGTTAATCATTGTTAGCACTTCGAGGTTCGAAGAATTAGAAAACCAAAAGGAAACTTCGGATGAGACCATCCCTTTGGTTCAGGAGCTACTCTATAAAGAAGCAAAAATATCGCTTAAGGAAACTATGATTATCCCAGATTCACATGATCATGTTGAGGCAGCATTAACCGACTATTTAGATGATGAGAATATTGATGTCATCATCTATAGCGGAGGTACGGGATTATCACCAAAAGATATCACCTATGAGACAATTAAGCCAAAATTCGAAAAGATCATCCATGGATTTGGGGAATTGTTTCGGTATCTTTCCTATAAAGAGATTGGCTCATCTGCAATGCTTTCTAGAGCGATTGGCGGGAAAATCAGCAATAAGGCTGTGTTTTTATTGCCCGGATCTCCCAATGCTGTTAAGTTGGCACTGAGTGATCTCATTTTACCAGAACTGGCTCATATGTCCTATTTAATTACAAAAAAGGAGTGAGAAGTATGGTCGAGCGACTTAGAAAAATAGGATTTGCAAAACTTACATCTGTGGAAGACGCCTTAGAGCAATTGTTTTCCAAGATAAAAGTCATAGATAGCGAGAATATTGAGACACCGAACGCTTTAAATCGGATTATTGCTGACGATATAAAGAGTCAAATCAATGTCCCGGGTTTTGATAAATCAGCCATGGATGGCTATGCCGTGGTTGCAGAAGATACGTTTGGAGCGTCTACGAGTAATCCGAAATATGTCAAAAAAGTTGGTAAAATAGAGATTGGAGAGAATTCCGAATTGGAACTTAAAAAAGGTGAGGCTATCCGTATTTCCACAGGCGCAATGATTCCCAACGGAGCGGATGGTGTGGTCAAGATTGAAGATACCGATATAGACGATAATGATAAGATCACAATTTTTAATCCCATCGCTCCTGGTAAAAACGTGGCAAAAGAGGGGGAGGATATCCAAAAAGGCAATGTGATCCTCGAGAAAGGCACGGAACTAAAAGCGGAACATATAGCGCTCCTTTGTTCCCAAGGAATAGATAAGATTGAGGTTCGGAAGAAACCGAACATATCTGTGTTTGCAACGGGAGATGAGTTAGTCGAGATTGGACACCCCTTAGGGAAAAGCCAGATTTATAATTCCAATACTCCAATGATCGCCAACTTAGTACGATCCTATGGTGGTGAAGTTATTCTGGAAGCTACACTAAAGGATGATAAATCTATGATTATTCAAAACTTAAATGAGGCTTTGAAAAAGTCAGATATCGTGCTATTTACTGGGGGTACATCCGTCGGTACACAAGATTATCTTCCCGAAGTGGTTAATGAAAATGCGGAAATCCTTGCTCACGGCGTTGCGATGCGACCTGGGGAGCCGATTTTAATGGCACATAAGAACTATAAGTTAATTTTTTGTTTGCCCGGTACTCCCGTAGCCGCATATGTGGGCTTTATAAAATTTGCAGGCCCTGCACTCCGTAAGATGATGGATGCCAAAAAGACAGACCCAAGGAAAGAAGTTATCGCTGAGATGGATAAAGATGTTCCAGTTTCTAGAATGGGATATCTTCATTACTTACGAGTTCAATTGGAACGGAAAGAGGAAGATAAGATTATTGCAAGTTCAGTTCGATTAAAAGGCTCTGGGATTATTACATCTCTGACAAAAAGTGATGGAATTATAGAAATTTCAAAAGAGCAAGAAGGGATAAAAGCTGGAGAAAAGGTAGTGGTAAAACTCTTATATAATTAATGAATCCATTTTAAATAGAATCAGATTTAATCAGTTCTTTTAATCAAGTATTCAATTTCCATTTTGATATGATATATTTTTTCTAAAAATTTACTCGTATTTTTCAAAATATGCCTCCTTAAGGATTTCTGAGTTTATTACTTTTTTCTGTAATAATTTTTCTAAAAATTAGAAACATAGAATTTCAATAAAAAATTTGCTCAGTGTTAATTATTAATTGTTTTTTGAAGTAATTCTGTTATAATATTCTTAAGATTAAATCAATTTTTTTTGAGATGCTTCATTTAGAAAAATGTGGGAAATATGGTCAAAACTGTTGAAGCCATTAAAGAAATACAAGAAAAATTTTCAATCATCGGACGAGAAGAAGAACTTAAAAAAATAATATTAGCACACTCCATTGGCAAAAATATTTTAATCGAGGGCGAGGTCGGAGTTGGTAAGACTACGCTTGCGCGGGGAGTTGCGTCTTATTTTGATGCTGATTTTTACCGTATCGATTGTAGTGAAGACACTTTAACTCATAACCTCGTCGGCTACTGGGACCCTCCGTTAGTCATTTCAAAGGGGTATGTCGAGGATTCCTACCGATATGGGCCATTAGCTTCTGCAATGCTCGATGGAGGCTGCCTTTTTATCAATGAAATTAATCGGATGCCAGAGATTACTCAAAATGCGCTTCTGACTGCATTAGACGAGAAGATTTTGGAAATTCCGAAACTCAAAACAATTCATGCTTCGAAGGAATTCTTCACCATCGCAACTCTAAATCCATCAGCTCATATTGGAGTTACGGTTTTGGGAGAAGCAATAAAGGACAGATTCGTCTGGATTAAGCTTGATTATCAGAAACCTGAGGAAGAGCGACAAATCATTATTCAAGAAGCGGAATTAAATAGCGGAAATGCAGACGATTTGGCGATGTTATCTCAGAGGATTATCAAACAGACCCGAAATAATACTTCTATTCGCAGAGGGAGTTCCATTCGTGGGGGGATCGATTTAGCCGCGATCATGAATCAGCATGATAATACCAAGAGTTCTAAGAATTGGGTTGAGGCGGCAATTATGGCCTTATATAATAAAATTGAGCTTGAGGATGGCATCTCACGGACTAAACAAGAGGTAATTTCTGAAATTGTCCTGGCGGTGCTAAATAATTCGGATTTTTAATTATCGATGATTTCTCTAAGGTCGACACCAAGGAGGAGGAGAAGGCTAAGCGCTTACAAGTCAAAAAAACGATGGTTCCAACCGATAAGGAAATTTTAAAGTATGAAATAATCAAGAAAAAGAAAAAAAAACCTGATTATTATGAGCATATGGCCCATAGTTTGGATTACAAAGAAATAAAAGATTTAACTTACTTAGCCATCGAACACAAGAACTTAGAAGCGATCCGCGGAATGCTTAAATCCAATGTATATGCAGCAACTGATGCCTTAGATTGTCGGGAAGGTGTGGAATTTTTTTCAGAAAAAGCAGAAGAGGCACCAGAGGTTATGCCCGAGATCTACTTTTTTATCCGACGTCCTATTTCTGAAAAATATAAAACGATTTTTCGGCGTTTAGCCCGACAGAGTATCCTTCGCACGTCCCTTAAAATCACGAGTCGGGGTTTACGTGGATATAAAAAGAAAACGGTGCCATATTATCATTTAGGGATGGCAGATTTCGATTTAGATGAGACTATACAGCACAACCCGCTGAAGATTCGAGAAAAAACGCTTAATTATCAAGATATTTACGGGATAAAGCGACAGAGAGAAAAAAGAAAAGTCGCCTTAGTACTCGATACGAGCGGAAGTATGTATGGCAGGCTTCTTCTTAACGCTGCTCTCACTACTTCTGTTCTCGCGTATAATATGGAAAAGGAAGATTTTTCAATTATCCTATTTAATTCGACTGCGATGGTCTTGAAGGATATGAAAGAAGAAAAAGAGGTAACAAAGATAGTTGATGAGATATTAGACTCGGAGGCAGTTGGGTTTACAAATATTTACATTGGCCTGGATAAGGGGCTCAAACAATTACAAAAAGTGAAGCGAAAAGCTAAGAATCAGTTCGGAATATTGATTTCAGACGGAAATTATAACAGGGGCGAAAATCCCATTAAGCTTGCAAGAAAATATCCCAAACTTCACGTGATTGGAATGCCTCCCGATAACGACGCGGACAGAGGGATCGAAACTTGTAAGGAGATCGCTAAAGCAGGAAGAGGAAAGTTCTATGCAGTCAATGATTTCAGAGAAATTCCTCGCGCTTTAATCGAACTTCTTTCTCAAACGTGAGCTGTACTAATTTTCATTTCTAAATCTCATACTTATATGAAACGCCTTCCTTTATGAAATTTAGGATTAATTATAAATAACAATTCTGTTCTAAAAATACTATAAATAAAGTTAATTAGATTATGGGTAAAGTCTAAATTTTACTTTCAAAATGGCACTCAGGTTAAATGAAACTGCTCTTATCTATTACGCAATAAACATCGTATTATGGATTCTTGTCTCTATACTGCTATTAATCTTCGGAACTAAGAGTAATGATAAGAATAAAAATGAAGAAAATCGGATTCTCGGGAAGTTTGGGCTTTTTTTTGGTTCATTCCGTCTCATATTTCATATCATCGTGCTATTTTACCCTAATGACCTTCTCTTAACCATTATGGTCTATATGATCACTTCGGTGGCATTTTCTCTTTTGATTTACAGATTAGAGCGACTTTATTTTGAGAGTCGGTACATCAGATATGGATTTACGATAATCTCATTAGATATGCTTTTATTGATGGGGATATCTTTGCAACTATTTGAGTTTGAATTGGCCCTTATCGCGTATAATATTGAAATAGTCTCAATTCTTATATGGTTGGTCGGGTACCCCTTGAGAAGGAGAAAAAATACAAATTTGAAAAAATCTATTTCCTATATAATCTTCGTCTCCGGATTAATAGTTGTTCTATTCGGATCTTATGCGAGTACCGAGATTTTTGCGTATTATCCCGAGTGGGAAGATTATTCACCTCTTATTATGTTAAGTGGCTTTTTAATTGCATATTCTATCTCCTTTCTCAGAATTTATGACTTTAAGGCTACATCACGAAAGAGAGTCGTCAGAAGGAGCAAAAAGCAGGTTTTGAAGAAATATATGTTAAAGTTTGGATTATTAGGAATGATCTTACTTTCCTTTCAATCATACTTATGGATTTCGAATACGTTTCGAACCCAAGTTGAGCTTGGCTATGCGGGAGGGGTTCGGTATTCAGAATATTTGGATCGCGGACTTGTTGCGTTTTATAATGATTCAGATGAGGAGAGCGTCTATGTTGGGTGGAGATTATTAGATACGGACCCAGCAAATATCTCTTTTAATGTCTATCGAAGTAATTCCACAGAAGGTGCATTGCTCCTTACGCCGATTCCAATTAATTCGACTAATTATATAGATTCCACTCCGAAATATGACGATCCTGAAAATATATCATATTATCTGCGTCCCGTAATCGATTCTGTTGAAGCAGATACCTCAAAATCATCGAACATCTTAAACGTTCAACATCCAAGCTCTTCCTATATATCAATTCCTTTAGAGGGAAACTACAAATTTCAAAAAGTTGCCGTTGCAGATCTCAATGGCGATGGTGCCTATGATTATATTATTAAACACCCCGATATAAATGTGGACCCCTTCTCTCATCGTCCGAGTCCAGGAACGTACAAATTAGAGGCATATCTTTCCAATGGAACATTTTTATGGCGGAATGATTTGGGATGGGACATCGAAATGGGGATCTGGTATTCTCCTTATATCGCATACGATTTTGATAAAGATGGAAAGGCTGAAATAGCTGTTAAGACGGGAGAGGGAGATCATCGAGATCGAACGGGTCATGTTCAATCGGGTACGGAATATGTATCCATTTGGGACGGTATGACGGGCGAGGAAATCGCGCATGCTCCTTGGCCTCAAAAAACATTTAACCCGTATAATTGGCTTTATCGCAATCAAATTGGTGTGGCATATTTAGATGGAAAAAATCCATACTTACTGCTCGAGCGCGGTACGTATACCGATCTCACTTTGCATGCCTATAATTATTCTCATGGAATGTTGAAAAAAGTATGGGAGTGGCATAGTTCATATGAAGGCGGCATTTTCGGGATAAATTCTTATTTCGGACAAGGGGCTCATACAATCCACTCTGCCGATATAGATGAGGATGGATGTGACGAGGTCATTCTCGGAAGTTGCGTAATAGACCAAAACGGAAGAGGGCTGTGGTCGACGGGATTATCTCACTGCGACCAATGCTATGTGGGGGATCTCGATCCTACTCATCCAGGACTTGAAATATCTTATGGTATCGAAGGAGAGCTTGGTATTGGAACCATCCCGCATCCGAAGAATGGAATTTGTGTTGTTGAGGCCGCAACAGGGAAGATTTTGTGGGGCATCGACGAGACCACCGTCCATATTCATCAACAAGGGCTTGTAGCAGATATTGATAAAAATTATCCTGGAATGGAAATATATTGTGGGGAAGCAGATTATCCAAAACGATGGCTTCATAGTGCTAGTGGGACATTAATCGCAACTGAAGCTTCATTTAACATAGGATTAAATCCAAAAGCAGTGTATTGGGATTCAGATTTCCAGCGGGAACTGCTCCATCAAAATCATATATTCAATTTCGGAGCCCAAAATGATCCATATAGTTTAATAGAGGGGGAGGTTGTCGCTACGGCTGACCTTTTTGGAGATTGGCGGGAAGAGATAATTACTTCACGATATGGTGAAATGAGGATCTATTCGACAGCTATTCCCGCACTTAACAGAAGTGTGACTTTAATGAAAGATTCGATATATCGGATTGATGTGGCTCATAATTCGATGGGATATTCGCAAGTTCCGACGACTAGTTATTGTCTTTCTGATTAATACCAAATATTATAAATTTTTATGATAATGAACGTATTCGGCAAAATTTTAATTCAATTCAATTTTAAATCCTAAGGATATTTCTAAGTATATCATTTTAAAATTTCATGATTTCCTAATTTTAGAAAGACTTTAAAGCAGATATTTTTATTATATAACCACGAATTTGTAGAACAAATCAAATTCAGTGTATAAGGATATTTTAATACAAACATGACGTAAAATTTTTATTAAAATGATGAAAATGCTTAAAGTGCATAGAAAAAAATTCAAAACTATTTTTGGATTAACCTTTTTGCTACTAATTTTTTTTTCTGTTTTCAGCTGTATATATTTTCCCATAGAATCCACCGAAAAATATGAAGATAAACAGGAATATCAAGAGAATAAAAATTTAATTCATACTTCAATTTCAGAAAAATGGAATAATTCATGGGGAACAAGTGAATGCGATATGGCAAGTGGTATTATTTTAGATTCTGAAGGAAATTATTATATAGTTGGATCCTCAGGAGATCCATATGATTTAACCATCATCAAATATGATAGTAGTGGTAACAAATTATGGAGTGAAACTTTTGATGGACCTGCTGGAGGGTATGACACGGGTAATGCTATTGCTTTAAGTCCCGACGAAAATTATGTATATATTGTAGGTTGGGTTGACACGGGCAATCATTGGCATACTCAATTAGTAAAATATTCCGCAGCAAATGGAACATATCAATGGAATAGGACGTGGGGAGAAGATTTTTCATATACAACTAAGGGCTATTCAGTTAAAGTGAATTCTACAGGTTATGTATTTGTAGGAGGAAATAATGGTACATTCAGTGGGTTTATTACTTGCTATGATTCATCGGGTAATAATATTAAAAATAAAAGTTTATCTTCACTTGGCATTTCCTCCGTCTCCGATATGGTTATAGATTCAGCTGATAATGTCTATATAACTCGTGGAAAATCATCAAATACTGTGATCGCAAAATATAATTCCCTATTAGAGCTGCAGTGGAATGAAACCTTCACTCCTGAGAGTATAGATTTTGAATATTCAAATCCAACAGCTATGAGTATTGATATTCAAGATAACATATATATTTCTGGATATGTATATAACAATTCCGATTATTATTGGCATGTTATGAAATATAACTCTAGCGGAAATCATCTATATAACAAAACAATCATTTCCGCACCGACAGATGATGATCGATCTGCTAAGGACATTATTATTGATAAACAGGAAAATATTTTCTTAATTGGAGCTTGTGATGGAAATAATTTTGAAGATGATAAGGATATTTTAATTGTTAAATGTGATAATGAAGGTGATTATTTATACAATTGGACTTGGGATAGCGGAGATATAGATAAGGGAAGGAGTTTAGCTTACGATCCACAAGGTTCCATAGCCGCTTGTGGTGATCAGAACTCAACTCAAACAGATCCAGATGGGGAAGATTTTGTTATTATAAAATTTTCATTAAAACCTCAAAATTTCTCTTTATTTATTGATAATTTATCTCCAGGTCCTTACGATGAAGATGGTAATATTACTTTAAATTGGTCCGAGAGCGCACCTTTTGATGCTAATAATTATACCATTTATAATTCAACTACATACATCATGGAAATCAATTCCAGTCTCGAGTATAACGCTGAAGGCATAACCAATACAACATTCTCAATTGAAAATCTCACGGACGGAACATATTATTACAAGATCCAAGCATTTAACGACTATGGGAATTCCACATCCAATTGCATGGAAATAGTTGTCGGGAGAACACCTGAAGGTTTTTTTCTCTCAGAAAATTCCACCAGACCGCATGATTCTGATGGGATTTTTTGGTTGAATTGGACTAGCTCTGAAAATGCTGAAGAGTATGCGATTTATTACGACACTTCCGAGATTTCTGATTTTACCACTGCCACTCTTTATGAGGACCAAATTATCGGAACGACAGCAAAGATTAATATGACTACAATGGGGAATGGATTATGGTATTTTATTGTGGTTGCGAATAATACTTTCCAAGGAGGGTATTCAGAAACCCAAGCTGGAAATAATGCCAATGCTTCAATAGGAATCTCTCCAAAGGAGTTTGCCCTGATGTCATACGATGCCGAGGAACCCGAGCTTGATGAGCAATTTAGCTTAAACTGGACGGTCAGTACTTATGCGGAAAATTATAGCTTGTACTGGTCCCTCAGCGAGATATCGGATGTCGAGGAATCTGATGTATATTTGTTGTATAATGGAACGGACTTGAGCTATATTGTGGATAATGAGTTAGGTTATGAGGACGTGATATACTATTTCAAGGTTGTCTCGGAAAATCAATTTGGCACTAATGAGTCAAACAATTTTAACGTAACCAAGGGATATCCTGGAATTCCACCAGAGAATGTGACTCTCTTTTCTGAGGATGTTGAAGTATATGAAGACGGGATTTTTACTCTCAACTGGACCAATACTATCTATGCGGATAATTATAGCTTGTACTGGTCCCTCAGCGAGATATCGGATGTCGAGCAATCTGATGTGTATTTGTTGTATAATGGAACGGAATTAAGTTATTATCTCGACAGAATTCTGGAAGAAGACGACAAATATTATTATTTTACGGTCGTTTCAGAAAATCAATTCGGGACCAATTCCTCAAATTGTCTAAATATTACAGTAGGCTATCCCGGAGAACTACCCGACTCCTTTAGTCTCTCATCAAATGATGCAGGATCGCCCGATTTAGATGGTGAATTTACCTTAAATTGGAGTGTAAGCACTCACGCAGATAACTATACCCTCTATTGGTCGCTTTCTCCCATTACCGATGTGAATAATCCGCAAGTGAAGGAATTATACAGTGGTGAAGGACTGACTTATGAAGTAAAGGAATCTTTGGGCTTTATGGATGACGTATACTACTTCAAGGTAATAGCAGAAAATCAATTTGGAACTAGTGAATCAAATAGTTTTTCCGTTACTGTAGGGAATCCCGATGATGGAAACGGAGGTTTGCCCTGGTGGCTACAAGCGATCTTTACGGGTATGATAAGTGCTGCCGCGGGATTAGTAATAAAAATCTCCTATAGTCGATACAAAAAGCGAAAAGAGTTATTAGAGGAGATCTCGAGGAAATTAGATAAGATAGATAATATAGAACAATTCCTCAAGCAGAGATTAGGATATGAGGAATGGCAGAAACTACAAGCACCTCTCAATGAATACAAAGAGCAGAAGATAACAGAAAAAGAACTAATAAAAACGGCCAAGAAGGAATTAGGAGACAGATTTATGGATATTTTCAAAAATAGGTAAACTAGATAAACTTTTATCTTATTTTTTCTTATTCTTTTTATTTAATATATTTGTTTTTTCAGAATTAATTATGATTAATACCCCTTTTTGGTTATAATTATTAAAAATTTAAACCCTTCTATCTTTTTTAATCATAGAGCGTTAGATATCTTCTATCAAAATCGGATTCATTCTAAAAAATGGTGCGCCCACCCGCAGACTCAAACATTTGTCTACGCTGCAAGGGGGGAAAACTCCTCTGTGGCAAAAAAACATGTCCAATTCTTCTTAAAAAATCAGTACTCAAATCAATTATTCCCTTCGATGTGGGAAAATCTTTGAAAAATGTGGAACTTTTCGGAGCAAGCCCTCCTGGTTTCTTTGTCGGACGGTATAACTACCCAAAAGTCGCCGTGGGTCCCATGATTCCCTTTTCCGAATTTTCTAAGCAGAAATTTTCAACTAAAGCAGACCATCATATTCTGGATGCACCAGAACTCTGGTTTGGAAAAGAGCTGACCGATATCATCCAGTACAGAAGTAATTTAGTGCGTAGCAATTTCAAAGTGAATGTGAAGTTAGGAGAACAGACCCTTAAAAACACGCCCTCGCTAAAAGAACAGAGATTATTGGAACGATCGCAACTTCTTTCAATGGCATCTCAGCCAACCGATACCGAAACACGATTCGGCAAGCTCAGTTTACGGATGATGTTAGATAACCACTCCTTACCCATGGGTCCATCTGGCTATACTGATAAGATACGTATCACTGAAAATGTTAAAGTCCATCCAAAAGTGGATTATTGCGTAGCCGATACCGATCTAAAAGCTCAAGATGCCGTTGCAGAGAAGCTCTATATGGAGGGGGATGTACCCTTATCAACAATACAGCGGGTATTTTCTGCGGGCTTATTAGGAGATAAAAAGCGGCGAAAATTAGTGCCAACCAGATGGACCATAACCGCGGTGGACGATATCATCTCAAAAAAATTAATTGAGGAGATTAAAACTTTCCCCGAAATTAACGATTACCAAATTTTTCAGGCAGCCTATTTGGATAACCATTTCCGCATACTCTTATTTCCAGGGAAATTTGCATTTGAGATGAATGAGGTATGGGCTCCGAATTCGTTATGGAATGTCTCTCCTGACGGAAAAAGTCTTAATGTGAAACCCCAAATTATGACCGACTATGAATTTTATCGAGGGCGGAAGAGCTATGCGAGCAATATTACGGGAGCTTATTATGCGGCACGCAAATCTATCTGCGAGTATTTGCATACAATCCGTCGTCAAGCTCGTATCATCATCTTTCGGGAGGTTTCTTCTGGTTATGTAGTGCCTCTGGGTGTTTGGGTCATCCGAGAAACTGTGAAAAATGCATTTACCGAGCCCAAACCCATCATTCTTGATAATTTTGAAGAGGCAATCTCAAAACTAGGGCAAGGCTTATTGGTAAGCCAAAAAGAATGGGAACATAACAGCAAACTAATTAATTTCATTAGAAAGCAGAGAACACTTGATGAGTTTCTTTAAAATTACTCTGAACCCATAGAAATAAATAATTAAGCATTCTATTTCTTTAAATAAAAAAAAGATTAATATTAGTAACAAAATCAAATTTGATGTTTCCGTCTTATAAGAATAATTGTCCCAACGATAGATAATGCTACTATTCCAAGAAGTATGGGAATTTCATAACCTGGAATGCCTCCATTCTGAATTTCAAATTTGTAAATGGTTTTCCCATTCTCATTGACTATTTCAAAGCTCGTCAAATCTCCGTTTTCACTATAAGACCAAGTTTCTACACATTTTCCTGAAAAATACATACCGGTATAGATATATTCTCCATCCCATGCATTATGTACTATTTTTCTCCCCGGAGTAGTCCAATTCTCTCTCCAAATCAGATCCTCGTCATCAAGATATTCTGCTGGGTTTGATGGTAATTGTCCAAGAAAATATCCTTTATTTCCATTTAATAAATACCCTGATTTTATGTATGTCAAATTGCCAGGGCTTTCTTGTTCATAGCTCGTTAAATTGATAGGATCTTTTAGCACGTATTGAATATTGGTACCCCCAGTTGGTATTTCTGGAAATGAATCCACGGTCCAATTCCATATTTGCATAGAAATATTACAGATTGGCCAATCACCACCTGAATCTTTAATATAGTCCGATTTATTTATCCTAATCACTACAGATTTCTGTTTTGCATTCAGGATTTGGCAATTCTGACCGTAAAGATGCTGTATATGAGTTGACCAGTTTTCACCAAAAACATCTACTAGACCATTTTCATCAACCACTGTTACTTGTAAAACTTTAGTATATCCTACAGAAATTTCGGGAGGATCATAAACAGTTGCCTGAACTTTTGTTATAGGAGTGAAAAATACTAATCCAAACATTAAAAGAAACCCAAATAATATAATCTGTTTGTTTTTCATAATTTCTACTCAGTTATTTTGTGTTTTTGAATTTCTAACAAAATGTATGATAGATTCGTCTTTTGAATATTTAAAACTATCTAGTCTGTGGGATTATTTGATTTAAATATTTATACTACTGCTATAGAATCATACAAATTAGATCTTTTGCTTTTATCCGGAGTACTAAACGATATTGCCCAGTTGCTTATTAATTTCTTAGCAGAACTGTATTGATAATTTATGGAGAAATAATTTTCAAAATGTAGATAATTCGTGAACAAAATCTTTTTAAGAACAGATGAGTAAATATTATTGTTTACCAAAATTTACACTAAATCAATTTTAAACCTACAAAATGTAAATTAAAGTGTAAGAGGGAAAAAATCGTGAAAAATAAAAATGAAACGAGACAAGACACAATGATAGAACTCGATGGTGTTCCTTCCGCAGAGGAGCAACCGCTTGTATTTATGCCTCGATTTAAACAGCCTATAAGTGGTCTTCTCGCACTCATCTTCGTTGGTATTTTATCGCTGGTAACGTGGTGGATTTTCTTCGATTCTCGGTGGCATGATCCTCGTATAGTGCATTATGCTTCATTGATTGGGGGATTTGGTCTATTAGGTGTGGTATGGGCAATATGGTTCGAGAACTGGCCCTATTACAAGCGATTTAAAAAACCTTGGATGATTGGGATTGTGGGAACGGCGATTAATTTTGCTATAGCATTCTTATTCACATTTGTTTTGCTTCCATTATTCAATATGTTTTATCCCCCTTCAGTTCAAAATCCAGATCCTTATTTATCGTGGTATATAGGAGCATCCATATTTGGATCCTTAAGCGGTTCGGGGTTCTCATTTGCCGTTTTAATTCTTGCGGGTTCAATGTATTGGCCAGTATTTAAGCTAAAGCAACCAAAACGCGGAATTATTTTATGGATTATGGGGGCGATCATTACAATTATTGTTTGGTCAATACTGTTCTACCCCGCGGGTAATCCTGAGGCTGCGGGTGAAGGCACTGTGGTATTTAGACAGTATGCATATTCTTTAGGGTGGACTCAGTGGCTGATCTTTTTCTCATTATTAACTCAATTAGTCTATGAATATTGGCCATGGAGTTCTCTCGCTACAAAACAACCATATATTGGAATACTATGCTTTCTATTCTGTGTTATAGCTGGATTTATTATGTCTATGATATTCCCCTTCGTTATTGGAGCTATATTTGATCCTATTTTTATAGCCGCTGGGGGTGATATAGTTGACGAGATTGTCCAATTTAAAGGATGGTACGTGATGTCAATTTCATATGCGATATTTTTAATCCTGGCAATAGTAATTGAAAATATGTATTTTGATAATTGGCCCAAAAAATTCTCGCAAGGAAAAAATCTGATTATTAGATTTTTCATTATTCTGGGGCTAGGAACTGCCATGTTTTTTGGTTATTATTTTCTCGCACCCTATTTAGTCGGAGATCCAGTCGGAGGAGAACCCAATCAATATTGGATAATCAATCCTACAGCGTTTTTATTGTGGTTTTTATGGATTGAGTTATTATATGCATATATCTGGAAGAATTGGCCTATTTATAAGGTATTTAGGTGAAAAGAAATGTATAAAGCAAGTGATTATTCTTTACCTATGAATTTCTCATGGATTGGAAACTGGTCCGCGAGAAGAGCGGAATTAACACCAAAAAAAGAAGCTATATTCGATAATATCCAAAATAAAAGGTACACATTCGAAGATATAGATCATCGGGCAAATAAATTAGCCCGTATTTTACTTGATATGGATATTCGAAAAGGGGATCGCGTTGCAGCTTTCTCAACTAATAGGATGGAATTAATTGATCTGTTTTTTGCTACGGGCAAAATCGGCGCGATTTTTGTTCCATTCAATGTACGTCTTGCCCCAGCAGAAATAGAACAATTAATTAACAAAATGGATCCTTCCGCATTATTTTATGAAAATAAGCTCCAAGAAAAGGTCCAAACAATTAAGGATATGGATATCATCAAGAATAATGTAGTTTTTGAAGAGAAGGGATTCGAGGGTGACACCTCCTATTATTCCCTATTTGATAAGGCTACCAGCTCACCTGTGGAGAGACCAGATATGAACTTTGAGGATCCTCATCTAATTTTATTTACGGGGGGTACTACGGGGTTACCGAAAGGTGCTACTCTGCCTCACCGACTAGTTTTCTGGAATTCAATCAATACGATTATGAGTTGGGGCGTAAGACCGGATGATATACAACCCCTTCTATTTCCGTTATTTCACACTGGGGGATGGAATGTATTACTCATGCCGTTTTTTCACCTTGGAGCAAAATCAATTTTAATGGGTGATTTCGATCCAATTGAAACTCTTAATATCATTGAGCGTGAGAAAGCAACCATCGTTATCGGAGTTCCAACAATGTTCCATATGATGGCAAATCAGAAAAAATTTGAAACTGCTAACTTCGATTCTGTTAGAATCTTTATTTCTGGAGGAGCTCCTTGCCCTGTTGCCATAATGGAAAATTACTGGGAGAGAGGAAAGCCATTCAAAATGGGTTATGGACTTACTGAAGTCGGTCCCAATAATTTTTATCTGCCTAATGAACACATTAAGGAGAAACCAACTTCTGTGGGCCTACCGGTTTTCCATTGCGATATGAAATTAATCGATCCCGACACCGAGAAGGAGGTTGCCCCAGGAGAGGTTGGAGAATTATTGTTGAAAGGCCCCCATATCTTTTCGGGATATTGGGATGAACCAAAGGAAACGGAAAAGGCTATTGAAAAAGATGGATTTGTCCATACTGGAGATCTGGCGAAACAAGATGAAGATGGATTTTATTATATTGTCGGGCGTCGTAAAGAAATGTATATTAGCGGAGGAGAGAATGTATTTCCTGTAGAAATTGAGGAAGTTCTCTATAAACATCCTGCAATAGATGAGGCTGCTGTGATCGGAGTGTCAGATGAAAAATGGGGCGAAGTAGGAAAAGCTTTTATCACTCTGAAGGAAGGAAAATCGACAACACCTGAGGCAGTTAAGGAATATTTAAACGATAAATTAGCCAAATATAAGATTCCAAAATACTTTGAGATACGAGACTCATTACCCACCAGCGGAACGGGTAAGATATTGAAAAAAGAACTGGAAAAGGAGGAAAAAGCGTGAAATATCGTCCAATAGGATTAGAATCTTGGGGGACCTACTTACCCGAAGAGAGGCATACCAGCAAATATATTTCCGAAGAAACGGGAATTCCACAAGAGATCCTCGAAGATAAATTTGGGTTAACAAGTAAAACTATTCCAGGACCAGATGATCATACCGTTGCAATGGGCGCCGAAGCGAGTTTCCAAGCATTAGAACGAGCAAATCTTTCTCCCGAAGACTTAGATGTTATAATATGGGCGGGGGAAGTATATTCAGAACGACCAATGCAAATCAACGGGATAAAATTGCAAAAATATTTAGGGTGTCCGCAAAAACCGTGGGCATTTGATGTCAATCAGCGCTGTGGAACTTTTTTAGTTGGAATGTTGATGGCCAAAAGCTTAATCCAAATATATCCAGAAATGAAATATATTTTAGTTGCGAGCGGATATCGAAATTCGGATCTAATTGATTATCATAATGAGAATTCACGATTCATGTTTAGTCTTGCGGCTAGCGGTGTTGCAGCTCTTTTAAAAGCAGACTCACAGAAAAATGAAATTTTAGATATTTCTGCTATAACAGATGGACGATTTGCCGATGATGTCTATGTCCCCGCAGGAGGTACTGTGGAGCCTATTACGTGTGAAGCTATTGAAGAGGGGAAGACCTATCTCGATGTTCCTGATCCTGACGGATTAAAGCAACGACTTGATGATTTTTCAATGAAATCGTTTGAGAGAGTAATTGACGATGCGCTGACGCGATCGGGATATACACGTGAAGATATAGACTATCTTGCTCTACTACATATGAAAAGGAGCGCCTTTGAATATGTCTGCAATGCGGTGGGTGTAGATCCCTACAAGGAATCAACCTATTTCGAAACCATAGGGCATAATGGACAAAATGATGGAATCCTTTCTATTGAATTCGGAGTGAAGCAAGGAAAGATAATGAATGGAGATTTGGTCGTTATTGCCGCTGCTGGAATTGGCTGGGCATGGAATGCTGGAGTAATAAAATGGGGCTCACAAAAATAAAGAGAAGAATATAAAATTTATATTAGTTTTTTTATTATTTTATTTTCTATGTTTTCCAGAAAGAAAGAACTAAATCATTAAACTCGTTAGGATGATCTAATATCACTAGGTGTCCAGCATGTGGAATTATGACGATTTCAGAATTCGGGATCCATTCATGTAGCATTTCACTGGCCCAAATGGGTGTGGTAATGTCTTTTTCGCCCACAATCATTAATGTAGGGATATCAAGGTTTTTTAAATGATCGCAAACATGGAATCCCGCTGATGCTGCCGTTGCCCGAAGACATTGTTCCTTAGTCATATGATCGGTGACTTGCTTAGCTACAAATTTCGCGATTTCCTGATTGTAGGGTGTTAAGCCTCTCTTACTGATTCCCATGGCAAATTTATCCAATTCATATTTATCCACTCTCCCAAGCACATCTGTTTCTGCCTCAAAACTAATATAACAAAATCCACTTGCAGAAACAATTTTTTTTACGTGAGAGGGATGTTTTAATGCATATACCAAGCTAACCATTGCCCCTAAAGAATGTCCGACTAAATATAGATCTTCTGTCCAACCTAGAGCTGTTAGAAGTGAATACATATCGTCTACATAATTTTTAATGGTAAATCTCTCTTCTGGTTTGGTAGTTCTTCCGTGACCTCTTAGATCAAAACGTAAAATATGAAAATCTTTTTCAAAAAATTTTAGCTGTTCCCTGAAACAATCACTATTTAAAAATAACCCATGGATGAGTATCATCTTTGGTCCTTGTTCATTTCCACTAATCTCATACGCTATTTTAAAGCCATTTTCTATTGAATGATATTCCATACTAAATCCTTAGCTTTTGTTATTTAATAATATTGAATTTGGATGTTATGTTCACTAAATATTTAGCAAAAAAAGTTTATAAAACTTTCATCCATACAAATTAAAAATCTTTTTTAGTACGCTTATGTGAAATTTCAAATAAAATCACAGAAATATTTTTATAAGAGAAAATCAAATAATCACTATAGAAAATCTGAAAATGTGGAAAATATGAGAAACCTCAATATTAAATATCTCATTGGTTTATTTTTTTTAGTTGCGGATGTTATTTTGTGTTTCGTTATGCTCTATTTGGGTCATTTAGATTATTGGCAATTCATCGATGATACTTTTGCTGTATATTTCTTTGTTTCCATTATCTCTATTTTCGGTTTAGGAATCGTTTTCATCATCATAGGATATGCAACTAGAAGTTTAGAAGGAACATTGCGATAA
>WJIN01000120.1 GCA_014730295.1 Promethearchaeota archaeon
AAATATTCCCATACCTTGAAACATGAAAGAAGAAAATATGGGTAATAAGGGCTCTAACGCAACGAACATACCATTAAAAGAGAAAATTCTTGAGCTAATATCCAAGAATATCATGTTGATTAGAGAAATTAAGAAAGTAAGAGCAGCGATAAGTGGAATGATCACTAATCGTTTACCTCTATAATCCGGAAGGTGTTCCAAAAAAATATCTAGTCCCTTTAAATGCATATTAGATTACATCTGTTTGTTACATCTATCAAACAACCATCTTACCGATCTCTTCTTTGAAGTCGACGGGGATATAAGCAAATTAAGTGTATACCAAAAAATGCAGTTTAATCCGCTAAAAGATCCTACGGAATTCAATAAAATCCTTTCAACTCCTTTAAGTAAAGTATATGAATTTGTGACTAATGGTGCCCCCTTCGGTCAAGGTCATCCAAGAGGAAATTTGAGATTCTGGGACTTATTCCAAGTAATGGCAGATGGAGTAGCGATTTATAATATTGAGAGTAAAAATTCCCGAAAAGCAGGAGGAAATATTATGTTAAAAAACGCTGCCTCTGATATATTATCTTCAATTTTTGTCCCACTCTTTGATGCAATTTCTAATAAATTAGTTGGAAAGGAAGTTCAGATACTTCCGCAACGGGAAAAGGTTTCTATTGCGATTGATGAGAAAGATACTACCTCTCTGAAATATTTCCTTACAAAAATTATTGGAATTACATCATTATCAAAATTAGTTTCATATAATAAATTCAATACTCCGAGTACTTCTAAAGGAGCTCGGCAAATGCAATTTTTCATTGAAGCATGCAAAATAATTAATACTCGTCTTGATGAAGATAATTTGGATAAAACTGTAAATATCATTTCAGAACTCTTTAAGAATAATGATTTTAAAGAGGAATTATCTAAACTACCTAATTATCACCGGCAAAGATTAACGGATCTTGAACTACTACTGCTCTATTATCAAATAAATCCACAAGTCTCATGGTTAAAAAACATTTTACTCCAGAAAGATAGCACCGGAAAATATAAAATTGTATTAGATGTTTTATTTAGAATCTATAAAGAAACCGAAATTGAGCTTAAAAAACAATATTTAGAGAATTTTAGATTTTTTATTCTAAAAGATCCTTCAAGCGGAGATTTTAAAGAATATTCATATAATACGATTCCAAGAGACTTCGAAATACAAACATCGTGGAAAGTCGTTCATAAAATAACCTATAAAAAGGACGGGACGACTCGAATAGAAAACGGATTAATCGCATTGAATGATGATATTTCTATCGATTTAAAACCGTTTGAGAAAGAAAATGATATAGAAATTAGAAACGGGTATTATCACATAAGAAGAGATAGTTCAGGAAGTATTATTGAGACTCAAGTAATTGATGGTGCCTATATTTCTAGCCCTACCGGAAAAATATTAGCAGGTAAGGTTTATTTAAACAGAATTACAAAAAGAATTAGCATTCTTTCAGATAGCCAAATCGCAAGCATGATTATTGGAATACCTTTAGAGATCATGAAGGAGACGGACAAATATCTTGGAACTGATATTAAAAACGTATTTGAATTTACTTATTTCCGTTCGACCGATTGGAACGCTGGGTCCAAAATTACATCCATACTTCAAGAGGTGAATTCCGAAGCTATTCCTACGGGAGCGCATGAATCCATCATTACGGGCTTAACATTGACTGAACGCTTCAATAAGGCAAAGAAGAAAGGATTTATCATAAATGAAAATCGCTTTAACATAAACGGAATGAAAGAAAAAGTACGCATTCTAAACCAATTTTTATATGAAATTAGCATCTTTTTACAGATATTCGTCTGGGACTAAATAATCAATATTTCTTTCTCTTAAGTGTGAGATTATTTTTTCTTTATTTTCCAATTTTAAATTTGTTATATCTATTCTTTTAAGGGTAGGAAGCGTTTTTAATATTTCCCATGTGATTAATAAATTGTTATTGCTCAAAGATAGTTCCTCTAATCTACATAATTTACTCCAATCATTAGGGATATTATTCAATTTATTTCTGCCCAGACTGAGATATTTGAGATTTTTTAGGTTAAAGAAGGCCTCGGGTAATTTCTGTAATTGGTTTCCCGATATACGTAAATATTCTAATGATTTTAAGTATTGGAATGATTTAGGTAAAATTTTTAATTCATTTTCATCTAAATTCAAGTGTTTTAAGGATTTCAGCTTCCCAAACGATTCGGGTAATAAGTGAATGGAATTCTCTTGTAATTCTAAAGTATGTAATTGTTTTAAGGCTCCAATATTTTCTGGTAAATTTCCAATATGGTTTTTACCTGCTTTCATAAATTCTAAGCTCTCCAAATTCCCAAAGGAATTCGGTAAAGAACTCAATGCACAATTCCATACATACAATTCTTTTAATTTTTTTAAATGCCCTATAGATTCTGGTAATCTTTTAAGGTTAGAACTAAAGTCAAATCGTAAAGATTCTATATTTCCTAATTCTCCTATGAAATCTGGAAGAGTCTCTAATTGTTTTGAATGCATATGCAACTCTTTTAACTCTTTTAAGTTGGAAATAGATTGAGGGATCTGTCTTAAGTTCCAAACGCTAAGAAATAATGTTTTTAATTTCGAAAAGCTTCCAATCCATTCTGGTAAAGATTCAATTGTATTATTCGTAATATGTAACCATTCCAAATTTTTGAAGTTTTTAATAATATCAGGCAAGCATTCCTCTTCCATTTTAAGCGATAATGCCGTTATAATTCCGTCCCTAAACGCATATGCATTTTCCCCGCGAAATTCATGCTCACGTGAATCCATTATAAACCGCTTTCCGAAATTAGTCTCAAGCTCTTTTATCACTTGTATCTCTTTTTCAGAGTCAACTATACTAAAGCGCTCCTCATCGGATAATATATCGAGATATCCTTCAGCAGCAAGGTAAGATTGGACGGCATTATCCCCTTCCATGTATCGGAATAAAATTTCTTCGGAAAATCGTTTTCTTGCTTTTTTATCGCCTAACTCAGTTAGACGCTTTAGAAGGGGGAATGCAAGATTTCTATGAAGAAGATGCGAATTATAATCTTTCTCTGCCCAAGCTTGGAGATTGCTACAATGAGCCCAAAACTCAGTTTCAGGGGAAATATTAAATTCTTCGGGATCATCATTTTCAAGTTTATTAGAATAATGGTGTTCTGCATCATCAATAGATCGTATTTTTTCTGTATCATAGAAATCATGATCTGGAATTTGAAGTAATAAATATTTACAGTGCTTAAATGGTTCCCCCCCAATATAAATTTGTGTTTTACCTTCATTAAATCTCAAATAAATTAAATTGTTTATAACAAATGATTTCATTATTTAAATAAAGTCTTCCTCTTCTTTTAAATAAATAATGACTTCTTAAATTTTATCTTGTAATATTCTTATTAATATTAAAAAGTATTAATAATAGATAGTATTAATACGAATCAATTAAGTCATATTCTATCTAGTCCCTTTAAATGCATATTTTGATCACCCCAATTTAATTCTACACATTTCCTATATTTTTGGTTTTATTAAATAAAATGATTATAAAATATATTCTCTAAATTCTTTAGTTGTAAAAGAATTATTATTACTGGATCTAATCAAGTTAGACTCTAAAGAAATGCTCAACGAACTATTAATTTTAAAAATAATAGATAAATGGTTTTAGAATTAAAATTAATACGAATCCGTTATAGATAACGTCTTCA
>WJIN01000121.1 GCA_014730295.1 Promethearchaeota archaeon
ATATAGTATAACAAAAAACCAATGCTGAAGAATAGTAAGGGAAGAGTATTAATAACTGCAATAATAAACCTAATCTTCAATATTGCTAAAAAAACTTCATATACAACTTGTAATGCAATATAAGTACTTAAAAGATCCAATAGCTTGGAAGGGATAATAATTAAGAAAAAAGACCAATAAGAAAGGGTAGATCAGAGACATAATAATGTTTTTGGTTAAGCCAAGAATTCATTAAATATATTCCACATAACGATACAATAAGTATCTTAAAAATAGTAAGTATAGTAATTATGAGACTATCTTGGCTAAGATATTTAAAATTTATGATGATTATATCTCTAAAATGCATATAAAGGATAAATATACCACCAAATATCACCAAAAATGGTATTATCAGTTGAATTATAGTATATGTTTTACTTTTCATATCAAAAACCCATATTTCCTTAGAAAATAGTTTTAACTAAAATATTAAAACCCAACTTTTTTATGAGATTTACCCAAGAAGTCTAATCTTTTCTATATAAAACTTAAAAGCCGAATATGTATTAAAAATTCTATTTAAAATGAATTGAGTCTTAATACCTGCTCAAATGGTATAGTACTAAAAAAAAAAATGGAATTAGTGGACTTTAAAGGATTAATTATATAAAATCAATACGGGTTTGAAGGATTTCCCAACATAATTTATAATTTATCTAAATGAATATATGACATTATATAAATCTCAAGCAAGAAAAGGATTAATATTTTTATCAATTTTAATTATTGCTATTTATAGTTTTCTATTCTTTATTAATTGGAATAATTTTTCAGCAGGTTTTTCAAAAGAATCGGGATTATACATTTTATCAATTATTCTGGCTCTAAGAATTTTTATCTTCGCAATACTAAGCCTTAACTTGTTTTTGAGATGGTTTAAGCAAGAATCAATCTATTTGACTGATGCATATTTTTTATTTGCCTTATTTTTTACAATCTTAACTTTCGGAAAAATTTTTGACCTTTTTTATTTTCTAGCTTATGCGAGTGAAAGATTTGTATTTCTAGAATTAATCCTACTCCAAATCAGATATATAATTATTTTATTAAATGCTATTCCATTGTTATACTTAGGTTTAGAAACAATAATAAGTTTCATTAATTCATATTGGATAGAAATCAGTCGGAAACAATTTAACTTATTACGATTAATAATAATTCTATTTTTCTTCTCAATTCTTTCCTCTATTATCATCTTTGCCCAATCAATAGAAATTTTAAGAAATATATATCCTATAATAGTTTTGATAACATTGTTGGGTATTATTATGCTATTTATATTTATGTATAAGAATAAAAGATTGTCACAGGCAAATGGACTAATTATAGGGATTGGCTTTATCTTGTACGTTTGTACTAGTATTGTTAGGTTCTTTCTCAATACTTTAGCTGAATCATTCTATCTGATAATTGCCGAGGTTCTTGATATGGTTGTTTATCTCGTTATCTTTTATGGATTTATAACTAAACCTAATTATGCTAAATAGATTTCCTTTTTTAATACTATTCAATTTTTAATTTGGTGTTTGAGAAAATATGGAATATTTTTGATTATTTTAAATGCAAATTGAATATTTTTAAATTATTCATAGCTAAAAATTTTTTTTACTTTTTTAAAAATGTAGAAACATTTATAAAGTGATTAAAGATTCTAGAACCTTGTTTTCACGATCTAAAAATTAGAAATAACTCTTTATACAGAATTTAAGTTTTGATTTTTTCTTTAAATATAGCTATACTATATTCGTCCTAAACTTCAAATATTAAGAAAAGAGTTTAAGGTTATATCGAAAATGGCATCAAAGGAACTTGTTATTGAAAGTAGAGTTGAAGATATAAATAAAGTCGTTTCTCATATAAATAAAATCGAAGCTTTACCGAATAGCATTGAAAGTTTTTTAGACTTTTATAAAGAAAAACTCCCAAAAGATTTAAATAAAAGATATCGTCTACGAATAAGGATAAGAAATAATAAATCAAGCAAATACAATCCATATATTAGATTAGCTAATTCTGAGGACGCTCTTGAAATTGCAGAGATAATTCAAAATGATTATGATGGCACTTACCCATATAAAGAAATGGAAGATGAATCTGAGATTCGCAGAATGATTGAAACGGGTAAATATAAGTTTATCTTATTTACAAGTGATTCAGGAGAAATTCTAGGCTCTACTTGCTTCGTTATCAATCTTAAAGAAAAAAAAGGCTACCTTCGAAGTCTTGTAGTTAAAAAGAAATGGATTGGAATTTTAGATACAAAAAAAGCGTATGTATCTGCTTGTTTGTTAATATGGAATAAATTTAGAAATGACATTTCATTATGGTGGGCAGAAACGCGAACAGCAGATGCAAAAACTCAATATATAACCAGAGAATGTGGTTTAAAACCAATTGCTTGGCTTCCAAATAAGGATATATTTTATGATAAGATAGAATCAGATTTATTGATTATTAATTATAATAATCAGAGAATAAAAAAATTTAGAGCAGTGGTATTACCAATTTTAATTCCAGAATGCCTTAATTGTTTTTTATATTCCGATTCTCAATATAATTTGGGTGAATTTCATGTTATTAAACCAGATCTGGCTTTAAATCAGAAGAAAATTAAAGAGATATATAATAAATCGAATTTAATAATACATCAAAAACCATTTGGATATCAGGAAGTAGGGTTTAATTTTAGGGATTCAAGTTCCTTTTTCAAATTTCTTTATACTCCTCGAGTTAAAAACATTGAAAAAGTTAAATATAAAATAAATAATCTGGAAGAATTATATGTTTTTATCATAAAAATGAGGGAATTTGCTATAAAATCAAAAATAAGATATATTGAAATATACACTTCTGCCTATGATCCTTTTCATCAAGAAGTTCTCAATAAACTTGGATTCCATCCTAGAGGCTATATTCCAGCATGGGAATTAAATTTTTATACTATGAGATTTGATGATAAAATATTATTCAATTGGTATGATGAAAAATTAAATGATTTTGAATTAAGTGAGGATGCTAAGAATCTTTTAAACTATATTAAAATGTGAAAAAAATATAAGATTTAGAAAATAAATTTGTCCTTAGTATCTTGCTTTTTTAATTAAACCAATATAGATCACTATAAATGATATTATCTCAAAAATTTCAGAAAGTATCGAGTTTATGATTGGATCCAAGAAATTTGTTCCAAAAGCCCTGAAAATTGATGTTATTAAGAAAATGATAAAACCCCAAGCTACAATCAATGGATTGATTTCAGATAATCGCTTACTTCTATATGCAAATAAAAACATCCAGATAATGATAATTAGCGAGCTCATCGAGATTAATGGATATATTATAATAATAATATCATAAGATGGAGCAATTAAAAGAATTAGGGCTTCTGATATTGAAATAATTAAAAGTAGGATTAATTGTATTTTCTTAAATCTCTTTTTATCATTAAGTATCTGAAATCTCTCATTCATAGATAAGTAAATCAAAATCATTTCAATACTAAGAAACAGCATTGGAATCAAATTGATAACTACTAATACAAATCTTATTTTTATTAACAATAATAATAAACTGGGAGATATCTGGAAGTTTAGATAATAATACAATAAATCTAAGAGTTTAGCGAATATTAGAATTGAAAAAAATGTACCAGTTAAAAAAGGTAAATCAGATAAGTATTGATCCTCTTGTTTAAACCATTTCCGTAGCATATAGATTCCAATTGAAGATACAACAATAATTTTTATTATTATAGATATTGTTAATAGGTAAGCTTCCTCAAAATTCTGAAATGTAATGATAATCTGTTTATAGTAATAAAGGAAAAGCACCGAAAATATAAAAATTCCTATTAAAAATAGAAAAATTATACCTAGTTTATATTTAGTTATTTTTTTCATTTTAAATTTCCATAATTTTATATCTATAGTGATTTTTTGAATCTAAATTTAAAAACTTGCTGTTTTTCATCTCAATAATTTAACTAATAACGTTATTAAAAATTAAATTAATTTTTGAAAAAATTATCTTTTTGTAGCACGACATGTTTTCTGACAGGTTTACAATGAGGAAACATCACTTCAACAGCATGTTCATTATTTGCCCAAAGTTGAGTTCCCTCAATATAATTTATTCCTACTAATTTTAAAGCAACCCTTCCTATATTTTGCCCAAGAGAGAAAATACCCTTTCCGACAAACTCTGGATGAATCATAACTGTATCTCCATTTGCTTCCGTTATATCTTCTTCTTTCCAGTGCTGAAATATATTTGGTAGTAGAAATCCTGCTCCTACTAATATATGAGTTTCCTTTGTAAAAATTAATGTAACCCAAGGGAGATTTTTTGAAAAGTCTTGATTTTGTAAGAGTTTTAAAAATGCGGAGTTATTGCTTAGTTTAGATATCACTATTTCATTAATTTTATCGATATTGTGATTATATAATTTTTGTGTTTGTTCAAATAATGATATCATCTCATCTAATCGTTCACTCCCTCCTGTTGCATCAGCCATTATTGCATTAAAAGAACTATTTGCTAACTTTAAGATTTCGCTTTTAAAACTCTTTAACTCATTTATTGTTGGAAATTTCACTAGAAGTCTTTTAGGAATGGTTCTTCCTTTTTTCCAATAATCTGATAGTACTTCAACCGACCAATAGTGAGATTCTAATTTATATCCCAACTGCTTCAAAAATGCTACTTCTCTGAGATTAGTATTGTTATAAGAAACTCCCGTTAACATACATCGCTCAAATCCGTCAATTTGATATCCGATCCCCCCAACTAACTTGGGATAATTGATTGGACCTCTCAATCTACGAATTTTATTTTCTTTCATAAATTTTTCGCAAGAATTCATTAAAACCTCACAAGAATCAATATCCAAACAAGATAACCATCCAAAACTGCCACATTTTCTGCCATAACTTCTATAATCAGGATGGATTTGAGCTATAACTATGCCTGTTATCTCATTCGATTTTTGAGTTATGAAAATTTTTAAAGGATATGTTTCTTCTCTAAGATTTGTATTAAGATATTTTATGATCTCTTCAATTATTCTCGGTTTTAAAATATCTTCAGGGATATATAACAATTTATTAAATGCATGTTCAATTTGAGTCAGATCTTTACTTTCAATTACTTTATTGTTTTTATTTATATCTAAAGCTATTTCTACCATTATATTCTACTTTTTTTGTTATTTGTGTATAATATAGCTTTATCATTTATAAAGAAAAAAACGAAAATAAATCTTAAAAAAAATCTTTTGGTCATTTTTTCTAATTTGAATAAGTTTTGTTTTTCAAGATTTTGGGTAGTTACAAATTCGAGTGATTGTGTTTAGATCTTTCCGAGACACCAACACATTAAATTATCTTGAAATACATGTTCCAAATGGCGATATAATTCTCCGCCCACTTCTCTACCTTGAGGAAACATTGTTTAAAATACATACCATAGCCTGTTAACTTGTGGGGATGGGGAGATCTCGCGATAATTGTACGAAACTTTTTATATTTTACCCATAATTGTTAAATATAACCGGAGAATTTCCGAAAGTTATGTTGGAATACTCGATAGTCAAGAACACGTTGAGCTCCCCGTGGTGTCATCATATTACGCTTAAAAGAGGGATAATAGGTATAGACTTTATGCTGCCCTTCCAGTTTATTATTTGTAACGTGTCCTTTTGGTATTAAAAATGAAGCAAATATTAGATTTGCAAAAAATAAAACTATGGGAGCAAGAACCAAACGTCATATAATCTTAGAAAAAATGATATAGTAAATTTATTTAATACAAAAAATTAACAATATAAAATAATCTGTATAAAGGAGGAGAAAGTTTATCGTCTGGAAAGACTCATATCGAGAAAGAACAGCAAGGAATATAGGTCATATCACGTATAAGGAACAAGAAATTCTCAGAACCAGTAAAATTGCGATTATGGGAGTTGGTGGTCTTGGTGGTACTTTAACAGAACAATTAGTACGTGTAGGATGTCAAAACATAGTTATATGTGACAAAGATATTTATGATATTACTAATTTAAATCGTCAATTATGTACAGAAAATGATATTGGG
>WJIN01000122.1 GCA_014730295.1 Promethearchaeota archaeon
CCGTAAATGTTTGAAAACCTTTCCTTGGCTTCGAATCTATCGCAAAACATTGGTAACATTTTACTATCAATTCAAAATTTCTCCCGAAAAAAGACGACCGCTTAAGTTCTTAACGGCTATACTTTCAGAAAATTCTCATCCACGGTTAAAGAGCGCCGTACAAACTCTGATTGAAAACGAGGAGAATATCTTTCGGTATCACACATTTCTTTCCCCGAAAACTCATACTCTTCCCAGTAAATCAATTAAAGTTGTAAAGGAATCGGCAAATAAGACATTGAATAGATTATACCGGACGCAATGCGGGATGCGCACGATCGAAAATCTTCAAATGAATATTTCACAACGCCTCTCGTGCCCGGTTATTGTTTCGCCTTCCTTAGGGGAAAAACTAAATTAAGAGCCTAAATTTAAATGATCTTACCCTTTTTTCATACAATAAAACAAAAAATTAAATTTAAAAAAAGAAAGAATTAAAGTTACTAACCTTATCTTCGCATCATTCTCGGATTGCGGAATAGGTCAACTTCGGTTTTCGGGAGCCTATAATCAGTTGTACCTGTCTTCTTCATCTGTTTGAATGACCGTTTAATCATTTTTTCACTATCTTTCATAAATTCTATTGAGCATGCAAATAATATTAATTGTTTGTTGAAGGTCGTATCCTTTGCGTAATCTTCGTTGAAAATTTCTACTTCATACTCGTTCTGAATTGGTTGCGAATCAATTCTCGCTACTTTCACATCTCCTACGTAAATATCAAAATTTTTTCCAAAAGAGATTAACTTGCTTTTTGCTAGAACCATTTGGAATTTATCTCCCTTCTTTTCTGGCAACAAAGGCCATGTCCATTGATCACCTATCAATCGCCACCCTTTCACTACGCGATATAAATTATAATCCCGTGGGAGTTGCAGAAAGAATACGGGAGCAGGTCGTTTTACTTCCCAACTCTGGACTAATGAATGGGCTACACTTAATTCTACACCTCCATGGAAATTTCCCCCACTAAGATCTTTACCGTCAATTTCTTCCTCCATTATCGTAAAGATACGTAATACAAACCGTTTATATTCATCGTCTGGAGTTTCTTCCCATTCTTCTTTATTGAATGCAAGAACAAACTTCTTTTCTCCATCAACTTCTATATCTCCTTCCATTTCAAAGCTTTTACTATACCATCTCGTCTTAGCTTGATATTTCATTTCCTGATGGAGTCCGAGTTCCTCGTCATGGAGTCGAGTGCGCCAAAAATTAACTTTTATCTTTTTATACACGATTTTTTCTGGTTCAGGATCTTCTTCACTTGGTACGACATCAACATCTTCATCTTTTTTTGCCAAATATATCACTTTTTTTCAAATTATTAAATTATACAATACTGCTTATTAAATAAATGATTAATTTATTCATTTATAGTTTTTGTTTCTAACGGATTGATCTTAGAAGTGAAATATGAAAAAACCAAGCTATAAAAGAAAGTGTAGTGTGAATTGAGCAAAAAAGAAATGTTATAAGGTTCTAAACAAATAATTCTGTTGGGGTTATTCTACATTGCCGCTTATTTATTGTTTTGTCAATTGATTGTAAGAAATCTGATTGGATAATAATCTCTGAGTTTCTCCTAATTGCAAACATTCCCGCTTCAGTACATATCGCTTTAATATCCGCTCCAGATGCATCCTTGGTGATGTTGACTAGATGTTTTAGATTAACAGATTTATCGAGATTTAGATTACGAGTGTGGATTTTAAAGATCTGTGTACGGGCAATTTCATTTGGCATTGGAAACTCTATAATCCTATCAAATCGCCCCGATCGGAGAAGTGCAGTATCTAAAATATCGATTCTATTTGTCGCACCTATAAATTTTATATCTCCCCTTTCTGAAAATCCATCAAGCTCACTGAGAAGTTGCATAAGCGTTCTCTGAACTTCTCTGTCCCCAGATGTTGAGTCTGTCAAGCGCGTAGCACCTATCGCATCTAGCTCATCAATTAACAGTATAGCGGGTGCTTTTTCACGGGCGAGGTTAAATATTTCTCGTACGAATCTGGCACCTTCACCGATATATTTCTGGACAAGTTCTGACCCAATAACCCGAATAAATGCTACATCCGTCTCATGTGCAACGGCTTTCGCGAGTAATGTTTTCCCAGTACCCGGCGGTCCATGGAACAAAATGCCTTTCGGAGGTTCAATCCCGACTTTTAAAAATAATTCTGGTTTTTTTAAGGGTAATTCTACCATTTCTCGTACTTCCTGTATTTGTTCCTCCAATCCTCCTACATCAGCATAGCTTATATCTGGAATGTTATCAATTACTTCCATTCCCCGAATAAATGGGTCATAATTCATTGGTAATATTTCCATAATCGAATATGTATGCTGATTTAATGCAACTTCCATACCCGATTCAATTGAATCTTTTACTTTCTTAGAGGTAGAAACGATAAAGCTTGGTCCGCTTGAGGAACGAATTATTACGCGATTTTTATGGGGATCAAGTACATCGATCACCGTACCCGTTATAAGAGGAGGTTCTCTCAGATGATCTATCTCATTTCGTATACCGTGAATTTCTTGCTCTAAACGCAGCCTTTCTGCTTCCAATAACTGACGTTCTGACTCAAGATTTCTGATGCGTTTTTCAAGATGCTTTACATAATTAAGCAAATATAAATTATCTTTCTCTTCTCTATTATCTTCATCCTTATTTAATGAGGTATTCATTTACAGAGTGCGTTTTAATTTTTTCCTATCTAAAAATATGGAATGGTTTTGTATATAAATCATTTTCTATTTATTTGGATAAATTTTAGAATTGTAAAACAATTATATTAAAACCTTATCTAAGTCCGATCAAAGGTAATGCTTCTCTGGTTGTCATTAAATGCTCTATTTTAAATCTAGAATCATGAATTTTAAAATAACCCGTGAATCTATTTGCAATTGCCATTAGCGCTTCATGAGCTTTCTCATCCTCAACTTCATAAATTACATAATTCTTAATTTTTTCATCTAATACTACAAAGACTTTTTCTTGTTTCACAAATTCTGGTAATTTTGGGGCATTCCCAGAAAGAAAAGCCTCCCCAACTTCCTTCGCTTTATTTGGTGGATACATAAAGGTTACCATAAAAAATGTCAAATCAAATTCTCACCTCATTTTTAATTTATTTTTTTTTCAATTTTTTTTTAAATATATAATATAACCATAATCTCTCTTTAAATATTTCTGATCTTGATAATTCTTTTTCTCAATTTGATCGAATTTGATCTTTTCAATAGAGTTTTATATAGTTTTTTATGATTTTTGATTTATAAGAAATTCTTTTTAACTTAATCGAATCTATAAGTGTAAATTCATTCTTTTAAATAGTTTTTAATACTTGTATCATACAATAATATTAAATAATTAGAGATGAAATGAATCAAGAATGTCCTCAAAAAGATTAAGTGTAGGGGTAATTGGATGTGGTATGGTGGGCAATATCGGACATTTACCCTCCTATCATAAATCTCCTCTCGCCGAAATTGTTGCAGTGGCGGATCCGCTACAGTCGCATCTAAAAAAGGCTCAGAACAAGTATAATATTCCAAAAAGTTATGAAAATGCCAATGATTTAATCGATGATCCGAGTATTGACGCGATAAGCATATGTTCTCCCCATTGGGCTCATAAAGACCAAGTAATTAGAGCTGCAGAAAATGGAAAGCATATTCTCTGTGAAAAACCTATTGGATTGAGTTTAAAAGAAGTAGATGAGATGATCAAAGCAGTAGAAAAACATGATGTAATTTTCCAAACGGGTACTCAAAAACGATTCGATCCTGGAAATCAATATATTAAACAGAGTATTGAAAGAGATGAAATAGGAGAGATATTCCAGGTTTCCGTATTCTGGTTCCACTCTATGGCGGAATTCTCGGTCAAAAAACCTAGAAATGAATTGGTGCAGGAAATTGGATTATGGAGATTAACTGATGAGAGAACAGGAGGAGGGGACCTCTTGGATCATGGCCCTCATTATTTTGATTTATTTCGATGGTGGTTTGGAGAGGTCAAAACTGTAAGCGCGAAGATCAGACGCATATATAAAACTCGAGTCAATGAAGATCATTCAGTAGTGGTGCTATCTTTTAGGGATCGAGATACTATAGCGATTTTTGAGCGCTCTGAAGCTGTATTGGGTGATGTTTATGGTGATGAAACTGGAAGGTTGCACGGTACAAAAGGGAATTTCATTTTCAATGTTCCTGCAGAATATAAGAAGAAGCCGATGGAACTCATCAAAGAAATTAAAGAAGAAGGGACTTATAAACTTATGAAAGAGGAAGTATCTTATCAAAAAGAAAAATGGGAGGATGCTTACAATAGAGAAATTCAATCTTTCATCAACCAAGTTCTTGGGCGCTCTAATGAAGAGGTTAATTTCCCTCAAGAATGGGTTCCCACAATCTATGATGGGAGAGCAGCATTGGAGATAGTATTAGCTGCTTATGAATCTCAACGCAGAAATCAGATTATTCAATTACCATTGGAAAGCTATAGCGCTCTTCAGTGGAAGGTTGGATAAATAATTCTACTCCCTCATTTCTTATTTAAGATAAAGATCTCAAGTTCTATAAAATAAAAAAATTGAATTGTTTTCTTAATATAAATCTTTAGAACTAGTCAAAAAAGCCAGAAATTGCTCTAATAAACAAATCAATAATGCTCATTGCTGCCCATTCTCGAGAATCATTCTCATGGTTCCAAATAAATATAGATCGCTTTTTGATTTCTCTATTCATAGTTATGGGATATCCAAATAAATCCCCATTCCCATATTCTCCAATAAACAAGAGATGATCAAACGGCATATATAAGTTTTTAAACCCATCATTAGTACGCATCTCTTGATTTCTCTTAAGTAAATCTTTATCTGGAAAGATTATATCATAGGAAAATTGATCCTTTACACCATTTGTTGCATTATACAGATTCAAAAATTCCTCTGGTAATTTAATATGAAATGTCTGCTCTATTTCTACAATTAAATCTGGATCCGCGGGGTCTATGATCTTCCATTCATCTGAGATAATAGAAATTTTGTTTTTCCATTCCCTTATTCCTCTGATTTTTTTATGTAAAGATTTGTGCTTTTCAATCATATTCAATTCTTCTTTATGTATGATTTTAATCTAAACATCCAAACTTTTTTAAATTCACTAGTTATTTCTATAATTCATTTAAAATATCCCTCTGCTATACAAACACCTATTTTATCCATTTTTTAGTTAGATTCAATGATTTCTAATGGTATGATCAATTTCGATCATTAAAACCAAAATGGTATTCGAATTATGATAATTTTATTTTTTGTTTAGAAGGTTAAGATTTAAAATATTTTATACAAAAAATATCAAGATTTTTAGTCTTGAGAATGAATAATGAGATGTATTTGGATTAGATATAATTCATAAAAAAAGAGAAAAAGATTTTTGTGAATATTTATTCTCAAACATATCCAAAACTATTTTTTGATGATATCCTTCATTTTTCTAATTTTGTTTTTAGCTTTCCAAATATCTGAATCATAATAATTGGTGAGATCCTGAAAAATGTTAGAGAGAGTATAAAGGAGTGTGATAAAGATCCTTTTCGGTATTGTTCATTACTTTTTTTGCCTCTTTTCGTGTATATGATCCTTTTTTCTTTAGCTTTGTGATAATTATGTCCGATTGGGATCATTAGATTTAAATATTTAATGTGAATAATATATCACTAGAAATTCTTGTGATATTTTTATTACAAAATTTTCAAAAAAAAGAGTTGAAAAACGCTATGTGTAACAATTGTGAATGTGAAAATTCCTATCTTTGTTCTATCGTAGGACATATGAAATATGGAGCTTGCTGTGACAAATGTATTCACTATGATGAACTTCATACTTGTCCATTTTATTTACAAGAAGTCATAAAACCATTGACGAAAGAAGTGAAGGCGTTTAATATTTTACCTGATAGATTTTGTCTGAAGATGGGGAAAACACCAAAAAAAACAATAGAGCTTTATCCCTAATAAAGACGGAGGGATGAATCATCTGTAATAAATGCTATTGTGAAATGCAAGATCAATGTTCAATTGTAGGAAATATACCCTTGGGATTTTGTTGTCCAGAGTGTGATTTCTATGAGGAAGGAGGTGCTTGTAAAAGATTGAAAGAGAAAGTTGATGAGAAAATGAAAAAATATAAAGAAGATATTGAAGTCGCTCAGAAATTTCTTGAAAAAATGAAAATCTCAGATAGAGATTTAGAAAATTTTCCCTAACATAATAAAGGTGAGACAAGAAATATGTGCAACAACTGTAATTGTAATAATTATGAAAAATGTAGCATCACCGGCTACATGCCAATCGGATTTTGCTGTTCGAATTGTGATTTATACGATGAAAAGCATACGTGTCTTAAAATGCAACAAAGTTCAAGTGAACCAAAACTGCAAAAAATAACACCAATCAGTACCACTATAGAGAATGGAATCCTTAAGGTAATAATTGAACAAGATAAAGAAAAAATCCCAATTTTCATCGATATAGACAAACAATTGGGACAGAGATAGAATTTTCAAAATATTTAAAAAAATAAAAAGGTTGGAGAGAGTTTGTTATATTTTTTAAAAAATAAAGTAAATTTGGGTGATATAAGTGAGTTTAATTAACTTTGAATTTAGAAATCAGATATTGCAATATAATGCTTCATTAAATTATTGTTACCAATGTTCTACTTGTTCAAGTAGTTGTCCAGTAGCATTATTAACTAATGGAAAATATAATCCCCGAAAGATAATTGAGCTTGCATTACTTGGCTTTCAAGATGACCTAGTAGAGAAACAGAATCCAAATGTATGGTTATGTTCAACTTGTCAAAAATGTATAGAATTATGTCCACAAAAGGTTGAATTGACAGAAATCTTTTCAGTAATCAAGAATCGGTGTTTTGAGACTGGAAAGTTACCTGAAGCTTTTATATCGCAAGCCAAAGCTATTATTAATGATGGTATTGCCATTCCTTTTTCGAGATCAATAGAATCCCGACGTGAAAGAATGAGTCTACCAAAAGTCAATACTGCGGATATGAATGAATTGAATACCATCTTTAAAGAAACGGGTATTAAAAATAAAATTCATGATGGTGACTAACAAAATGGAATATGATTTATTTTTAGGTTGTGTAATACCAGCTAGACTTCCTTTTCTTGAAGCTTCTTCAAGATTGATATTTGAAAAAATGGGAATAAAGCTTAAAGATATTGAAGGATTTAGTTGTTGCCCCGATCCCACTGGCATAGAGCAAATCGATCATGATACCTGGATGACTCTTGGAGCGAGAAATTTAAGTTTAAGTAATAATGGAAATGGAGGGATTATTTCGTTCTGCTCTGGTTGTGTAGAGACATTGAAAGGGGTCAATTATTCTTTTAATAAAGAAAAAAAGCTTCAAACAAAAATTAATGGATATTTAAAGAAAGTTGGTAAGAATTATGATGGGTCGACCAATGTGAAACATTTTGGGGAAGTATTATATGAAAATTTGGATTTAGTAAAAGAAAATATCGTGAATCCTTTAAATGGTTTTAAAGTTGCAGTTCACTATGGATGCCACTATTTAAGACCTTCGGAAATAATAAATTGGGATGATCCTTTTGAACCTACTACTATTGATACTATCGTTCATACTCTTGGGGCAGAAACTATTGATTACGATTTAAAACTTGAATGTTGCGGTAATCCCGTTGAGAAATCAGACAAGGATTTATCCTTATTAATGATTGAAAATAAGCTTAACTCCATTATAGATTCTGGTGCTAATTGTGTCGCTTTAGTGTGTCCAGCGTGTTATCAACAATTCGATTTTAACCAGCACGAATTGAATAAGCGGAATGAGAGAGAATATTCTATTTCAATTTTTTATTTATCTGAGCTCATAGGATTAGCTTTCGGAATAAGTCCAAAAGAAATGGGTTTGAAATATCATAGAGTTAAACCAGATAATCTATTTCAAACAATTAAATTCGAAAATTAAAATCGATATTTTATCTGAATTTAAGTGAAAAGGTGGGAATTATAAATAATCCTAAAAGTGTAGTTGTCGTAGGTGGTGGTATTGGTGGAATCCAATCTGCTTTAGATTTGGCAGATATGAACATTCATGTACATTTAATTGAGAAAAAACCATGTATAGGGGGTCGAATGGCGCAATTGGATAAGACATTTCCAACTAATGATTGTTCCATATGTATTCTCGCACCAAAATTATCTGAATGCTATCGACATCCTAATATTACTCTCCATACGCTTTCAGAAATAAAAAAAATTAATGGAGAGAAAGGAAATTATTGTATAGAAATTTTAAAGAAGCCACGATTTGTAAAAGAGGATGCATGTATTAATTGTGGTGATTGTGCTGAAAAATGTCCAATGCGAGTAGAGGATGAATTTGATAGAGGATTACGACACCGGAAAGCGATTTATTTATATTATCTACAAGGAGTTCCTGCTGTAATGACTATTGATCCAGAAAATTGTTTATGGTTTACTAAAGAGGCATGTCGAATATGCGAAAAGAATTGTGATAAAGATGCAATAGACTTTGATCAACAGGAAGAAGTACTAAAATTAGATAATATTGGCAGCATAATCGTGTCAGTAGGATATAACGTTATTGAGGATTTCCTCCCGCTAAAGCATTATGGGTATAAAGAATTTAGAAATGTGATTACTGCATTAGAATTCGAAAGACTATTAAGTGCGTCTGGTCCTCAAGGAGGGCATATTAAAAGACTTTCAGATGGTAAAAAGCCTAAAAAAATAGCATATATTCAATGCGTGGGTTCTAGAGATAAAAGAAACAAAGATTATTGTTCTTCTATCTGTTGCATGTATACGTCAAAAGAGGCAATGATCGCTTATGAACATGATAATGAAGTTGAATCGTATATTTTTTATGTTGATATTAGAGCGGGGGGAAAAGGTTTTAATAAATTTATAGAAAGAGGGGAAAAGGAATATAATATTAAGTATATTAAAAGTAAAGTTCCTGAAATTAGTATAGATAAGAAAGAAAATCCAATAATAAAATATGAAAATATAAAGACTTTAGAAATAGAACAATTAAAGGTTGATTTAGTTGTTTTAGCTACTTGTATCGTTCCATCAAAGGGAATACGAGAATTAGCTAATATTCTTAGCATCCAATTAGATAAATTTGACTTTATCAAGACAGATTCATATTTTCCAACAGAAACTTCAAGAGAGGGAATTTTTACGTGTGGATGTGCTCATGAACCTATGGATATCCCTCAGACAGTGGCTGAAGCAAGTGCCGCTGCATCGAGTGCAGCAGAGATTATAAAGGGAGGTGAATTTTAATTACAAATAGCGATGATATTAGAGTAGGTGTATTTGTATGTCATTGTGGTTCGAATATAGGAGGTTTAGTTGATTGCCAAAAATTAGCTAAAGAAATCAGAGAATTTCCAAATGTAGCATATAGTGAAGATAATCTTTATACTTGCTCTGAAAATGGATTGAACTCTATTAAAAAGGCTATAGAAGAACACAATCTAAATCGAGTTGTTGTTGCTTCATGTACACCCAGAACTCATGAACCATTATTTAGACAGACCATTCAAGAGGCAGGTTTAAATAAATATTTATTCAATTTCGTGAATATTCGAGATCAATGTACATGGGTTCATAATAAGTATCCAAATGAAGCTCATAATAAAATATTAGACTTAATTAAAATGGGAGTCTCCAAAGCAGAGAAACTAGAACCTTTAAAAGATATCTCAATCGAGGTCGAGTCTAAAGCGCTGGTAATTGGAGGTGGAGTCTCCGGTCTATCATCTGCTTTAAGTTTAAGTCAACAGGGATTGGAAACTTACCTTGTAGAAAAGGAAGAAACGATTGGTGGTATGCTTAATTCATTATATAAAATTTACCCAGAAAATATTAAAGCATCAGATTTGCTTGAAAGGTTAAAAGTTAAATTAGAAGATACGAATAATTTGACGATTTTAACATCATCCCAAGTATCAGAAATTAATGGTTATATAGGGAATTATAATGTTGTAATTGAAAATAATGATCAAATTTATGAAATACAAGTTGGTGCGATAATAATTGCTACAGGTGCATTATTATTTCAGCCATTTGATATATATGGTTACGATGGGAAAATTAGGGTAAATCAACTTGAATTAGAGAATATCTTGAAATCTGGGGATTTTAATAAAGAAAATATAGTAATGATCCAATGTGTTGGAGCTCGCTGCGAGGAGAGAAATTACTGTTCAAATATTTGTTGCATGACTGCTTTAAAAAATTCGATAATAATTAAAGAAAAAAATCCAGAAGCAAATATCACTATTCTTTTTAGAGATTTAAATACACCAGGTATTCAAAGTGAACAATATTATAAAGAAGCAAGGAAAGATGGGATTCTTTTTATTAAATATTCCCCCGAAAAAGAGCCGATTGTGAAAAAAGATAAGATCAGAGTTTATAATGAATATTTAGGGAGAGAAATGAGTATTCCTTATGATTTACTAGTATTATCTACTCCATTAGTATCGAATCAAGATAATAAGATGCTTGCTCAGCTTTTAAAAGTTCCCTTAGAAGAAAATGAGTTTTTTTTAGAAGCCCATGTAAAATTGAGACCGATAGATTTTGCCACAGATGGTGTGTTTTTGTGTGGATCAGCTAAATGGCCTGCTGATATTGCTCAAGCGATTACACAAGGAAGAGCTGCAGCTTCAAGAGCAAGTACAATCCTTTCTCATGAAACTCTGGAAATTCAAGGAAGTACCGCCTACATTCCGGAGTGGAATAAAGATTTATGTAAAGGATGTGAAGTTTGTATTGAAATATGTCCATATGGAGCAATAAGAAAAAATAATGAGCAAGAAATAGAAATTATCCAAGCATTATGTAAAGGATGTGGTCTTTGTGGAGCTTCTTGTACAAAGAAAGCAATCACCATAAAACACTTCACAAATGAACAAATTTTATCAGAAATATTTGCCTTAGGAGGGAGAGATATCGTATGAGTTATGAACCAAAAATCTTGGGATTTTTGTGTAATTGGTGCTCATATGCGGGAGCAGACTTAGCTGGTGTGAGTAGAATTCAATATCCTCCTAATTTGAGAGTTATTCGACTTATGTGTAGCGGAAGGGTGGATCCTGAATTCATCTTTCAAGGTTTTTTAAGCGGAATAGATGGGATTATTATAATGGGGTGCCATCCAGGTGATTGCCATTATTTGGAGGGAAATTATGAAGCAGAAATAAAATATGAAATGATCAAACAATTTTTAAGCTTCATTGATCTTGAAAATCGAGTTCGATTAGAATGGGTGTCTGCCTCAGAAGGAAATCGCTTTGCTGAAGTTGTTACTGATTTTACAAATCACATTAAGGATTTAGGCCCTTCTCCTATGAATTCCGAAAATAATAATGATAATTTAATTGATGATATCAAAGCTTTAGAGATGGCATCAACAAGTTATAGGATGAGAGCATTAGTAGGAAGACAAAGAGCACTCACAGAGCAAGAAAATCTCTATGGTGAGAAAATTCCAGAAGAGGAGTTTCAAGAAATCTTTAAAAAAGCAATCTATGATGAATATATACGGCATCGTATTCTCGTGTCTTTAGGAAATGATCCAAAATCCGTAAAAGATTTAGCAATCGAGTTTGAAATAAAACCGAGTGAAATTTTGGATCACATATTAGTATTGAAGCAACGTGGACAGATTGCGATGGATAAGATTGTGGGAATCACTCCAATATACTTAAATGTGATGGAGGGATAAAAAATGGAAAAAGTTGGTGCAGTTATGGTTGTTGGAGCGGGAATAGGAGGATGTCAAGCTGCTCTGGATCTAGCCGAATCTGGATTTAAAGTATATCTTGTGGAAAAAACAACCAGCATTGGAGGAGTGATGGCACAACTTGATAAGACGTTTCCCACGAATGACTGTGCGATCTGTATCGTTTCTCCCAAATTGGTTGAAGCAGGGAGACATCCAAATATTGAGATTAAAATAAACTCTGAAATTGAGAAAGTTTCTGGTAAATCTGGAAATTTTGATATAAAAATAAATGAAAATTCTTTATATATTGATAAAGAGAAGTGTACGGGGTGTGGAGTATGTGGTCAAGAATGTCCCACTGAAGCAATAGATGTTTTCAATGAAGGATTATCATTAAATAGCGCAGTTTCAGTAAAATATCCGCAAGCCGTTCCTTTAGTATTTTGTATTAAAAAAGATGTCTGTATTGGATGTGGAATATGCCGAGGAGTGTGCAAAACACAAGCTATCAAATATGATTTAGAAGATCAAAAATCTAATATTAATGTTGGTTCGATTATTTTAGCGTTAGGATTCGAGGAATTTGATCCGTCCATAAATAAATATTTAGGATTTGGGAAATATAAAAATGTGGTTACTAGCATTCAATTTGAACGTATATTAAGTGCAAGTGGTCCATATTCTGGAAAAGTATTAAGACCGTCTGATGGAAATGTTCCAAAAAAAGTCGCTTTCATCCAATGTGTAGGGTCCCGAGATAATAAATTCGGTAATGAATATTGTTCTTCAGTTTGTTGTATGTATACTGCAAAAGAGGCAGTTATCGCTAAAGAGCATATGGAAAGTTTGGAACCAACTGTTTTCAGTATGGATATTCGAGCATATGGTAAAGATTTTGATAAATATATTGAACGAGCACAAGATGAATATGGCGTTCGATATATTAGAAGCAGAGTAGCCTCAATTGGAGAAAATCCTCATACTAATGATTTAAAAATAAGCTATGAAGATGAGAAGGGGAAAATCAAAGAAGAAACTTTTAATATGGTAGTATTAGCAGTCGGATTAAATCCCCCTGATGATGCGAAAAAAATAGCAGAAAAATTCAATATAAAATTAAATGAATATGGTTTTCTTAAAACAGATCCATCCTCTCCGGTTGATACAACCAAGCCAGGAATTTTTGTCTGTGGTGCATGTTCGTCTCCAAAGGATATTCCAGAAACTGTTATCGAAGCGAGTGCAGCGGCGGGACAAGTCAATACAATTCTTTCATCAACGAGGAATACATTAGTATCGAAAAAGGAGTATCCAAAGGAGAAAGATGTGTTGGATGACCCCCCTAGGATAGGTGTGTTTATCTGCCATTGTGGTATCAATATTGGAGGTACGGTAAATGTCCTTGAAGTTGTAGAATATGCAAATACCTTACCAGATGTTGTATTAGCAGATAGAAATCTTTATACGTGTTCAGCGGATACTCAATCCTTAATAAAAGAGAAAATTGAAGAAAATAACATAAATCGAGTTGTAGTTGCTTCTTGTACTCCACGTACTCATGAACCATTATTTCAAGAAACAATCAGAGAAGCAGGACTAAATAGATATTTATTTCAAATGACAAATATTCGAGATCAATGTTCTTGGGTTCACATGAAACAACCAAAAAAGGCTACCGAGAAAGCAAAAGATTTAGTCAGGATGGCAGTAGCCAAAGTTAGGAAAGCAGCTCCCATATCAGAAATGCCATTAGAGATAATTCAAAGTGCTTTAGTAATAGGAGGGGGGATTAGCGGGATGTCTGCGGCATTAAATTTTGCAAAGCAAGGCTTTGACACTTATTTAATTGAAAAAGAAGCTAAGTTAGGCGGTTTTGCTCGAAATATAAATAAAACATTAGAAGGTATTCAAGTAGGTAAATATATTGAAGACTTAATCGAAGAGATTAATGATAATAAAAAGATTTATGTATATTTAAACTCAAATATCGAAAAAATAGACGGTTATGTAGGTAATTTTAAAACAACAATTAAAATTGAAAAGGGAATAGTAGAGATAGAACATGGTGTGATTATTCTTGCGACCGGTGCCGATAAATATGTCCCAGAAGAATATTTGTATAATGAGGATTCTCGTGTTATTACACAAGTAGAATTAGAAAAGATTTTATCTAGTTCCCTACCAGAATTTAAAGATAAAAATTCAATTGCTATGATTCAATGTGTAGGATCGAGAAATGAAGAACATCCATATTGTTCCAGAATTTGTTGTTCTGATGCCATAAAAAATGCTATTGAAATTAAAGAGATTGATCCAAAAAAAGAAGTAATAATTTTTTATCGTGATATAAGAACCTATGGATTTAAAGAAAAATATTACCGAAGTGCTCGGGAGAAGGGCGTATTATTTATAAGATTTGATGAAGAGAAGCCTCCAGAAATTGTTAAAAATAAAAAAGATTTAGTAATTAGGCTTGAATCTCCAAAATTAGGAGAAATTTCTGTTAAATGTGATCTAATAGTATTAAGTACAGGAATAGTGGCTCCTAGTGAAGAAAATTTGTCTTTGGCAAAAATGCTAAAAGTTCCTTTAAATGAAGATGATTTCTTTTTGGAAGCACATGTGAAGTTACGCCCCGTAGATTTTGCCACAGAAGGAATATTCTTATGCGGGACTACTCGAGGTCCATCCACCATCAGCGAAAGCATAGCACAAGCTAATTCTGCCGTATCGAGAGCGACAACTATTTTATCGAAAGACAAATTAGTCGTTGGAGGTATTGTATCACGTGTTGATAAGGATCTCTGCACTGGCTGCAAAATTTGTGTGAGGATATGTCCTTTCAATGCAATAGTCAAAGATGAAGAAGGCTACGCACACGTTCATGAAGCTTTATGTAAAGGATGTGGATTATGCGGTGCTTCTTGTCCAGAAAAAGCAATCGAAATTAAGCATTTCACAAGTGAACAAATTTTATCCGAAATTTACGCATTAGGAGGGAGGCAAATTATATGAGTTTTGAACCGAAAATCTTAGGATTTTTATGTAATTGGTGTTCCTATGCGGGAGCGGATTTAGCAGGAGTGAGTAGAATTCAATATCCTCCTAATTTAAGAGTTATTAGAGTAATGTGTAGTGGACGAGTGGATCCTCAATTTATTTTTGAAGGGTTTCTAAGTGGAATTGATGGAGTTTTAGTGATGGGATGCCATCCGGGAGATTGTCATTATCTGGAGGGTAATTATGAAGCGGAAAAAAAAATAGATATGTTGTTTAAATTTTTGGAATTTGTTGGATTTGAGAATAGAATTAGATTGGAATGGGTTTCAGCATCTGAAGGAAATCGATTTGCTGAATTAGTTACTGATTTTACAAATCATATTAAAGATTTAGGCCCTTCTCCTATGAATTCTGAAAAAAATAATGATAATTTAATTGATGATATAAAAGCATTAGAGATGGCAGCAACGAGTTATCGAATTCGAGCTTTGGTAGGCAGAGAAAGGGCGCTTACGGAACAAGAAAACGTCTATGGCGAGAAAATTCCAGAAGAGGAGTTTCAAGAAATCTTTGAAAAAGCAATCTATGATGAATATTTTCGGCATCGCATCCTCATTTCGTTAAAGAAGGATCCAAAGGCCGTAAAAGACTTAGCCATAGAGTTTAACATTACCCCAAGTGAGATTTTGAATCATATTTTAGTTTTGAAACAACGAGGTCAAGTAGCGATGGACAAAATAGTGGGAATTACCCCAATATACTTGAATGTGATGGAGGGATAAGAAAATGGAAAAGGTGGGTGCTGTAATGGTTGTGGGGGCGGGAATTGGAGGTTGCCAAGCAGCTTTGGACTTAGCAGATTCCGGGTTCAAGGTTTATTTAGTGGAAAAGACTACCAGTATTGGGGGGGTAATGGCTCAATTAGATAAAACGTTTCCGACAAATGACTGCGCTATGTGTATTGTCTCTCCCAAATTAGTTGAAACAGGAAGACATCAGAATATTGATTTAATTATAAATTGTCAAATTAAAGAAGTATCTGGGGAGGCTGGGAATTTCACAGCAAAAATATTGAAAAAATCCTTATATATTGATCAAGAAAAATGTACTGGATGCGGGGTGTGCGGTCAAAAATGTCCCGTTGAAGCAATTGATCTTTTTAATGAGAGATTATCATTATGCAAAGCTACTTCTGTTAAATATCCTCAAGCCGTACCTTTAGTATATGCGATCGATAAGAATTATTGCATTGGCTGTGGAGTTTGTGAGGGTGTTTGTAAGGCAAATGCTGTACAATATGATTTAGATGATGGAGAAATAGATATAAATATAGGAGCAATAATTCTTGCTCCAGGTTTTGATGAGTTCGATCCAAGTTCAATAAGCAGATATGGTTATGGAGTTTATGATAATGTGGTTACTAGCATAGAATTTGAAAGAATATTAAGCGCGAGCGGGCCCTATAGCGGAAAAATTTTACGTCCATCTAATGGGGATGTACCCGAAAAAATTGCATTTCTGCAATGTATTGGTTCCAGAGATATTAGAAATGGACAACCTTATTGTTCTTCTGTTTGTTGTATGTATACCGCAAAAGAAGCGGTTATTGCCAAAGAGCATATGCATCAAGTAAATCCTACAATATTTACAATGGATATTCGTGCATATGGAAAAGATTTTGATAAATATATCGACCGTGCAAAAGATGAATATGGAGTTTGCTATATTCGGAGCAGAATTTCTCAAATAGAAGAAAATCCATATACTCATGACCTAATTTTAAGGTATGAAGATGAAGAAGGTAAAATTAAAAAGGAAAGCTTTAATTTGGTGGTTTTATCGGTTGGTTTGAATCCTCCGGATGATGCGGAATATCTTTCTAAAATCTTTGATATAGAGTTAAATGATTTTAAATTTGCTTCAACTAATGTATTCAATCCAGTAAAGACATCTAAAGCGGGTATTTATGTTTGTGGGGCATTTTCGTCTCCAAAAGATATCCCAGAAACCGTCACTCAAGCGAGTGCTGCCGCGGGTTGTGTTAATACTTTATTATATGAGAAAAGAGGTACATTAATAACTGAAAAATCTCTACCTCCAGAAAAATTTGTCGCTGGTCAACCGCCGAGAATCGGGGTTTTTATATGCCATTGCGGTATCAATATTGGAGGGACTGTTGATGTTCCGGAAGTCACTGAATATGCAAATAACTTACCGGATGTAGAATTGGCTGATAGAAATTTATATACCTGTTCTGCTGATACTCAGACTCTTATTAAAGAAAAAATCGAAGAATATGACCTAAATCGGGTGATTGTTGCATCATGTACTCCTCGTACCCACGAACCCTTATTTCAAGAAACCATCAGAGAGGCGGGATTAAATAGATATCTTTTCCAAATGGCAAATATTAGAGATCAATGTTCTTGGGTTCATATGCATGAACCAGAATCAGCAACTGAGAAAGCAAAAGACCTTGTGAGGATGGCAGTTAATAAGGCGAGAAAAATTGAACCCCTAGAAAGGATAAAATTAAAGATTATTCCAAAAGCACTAGTAATTGGAGGGGGTTTGAGCGGTATGACTGCAGCACTGAATCTCTCCAACCAAAACTATGAGACTTATTTAATTGAACGAGATAAAGAATTGGGAGGTCACGCAAGAAACATTTTTACCACTTTAGAGGGAGGAAATGTACAAAAATTTCTTTCCGACACTATCCAAAAAGTTAAGAATGATAGCAATATCCATGTATATACTCAAACTGAAATTGAAAATATAGACGGTTATATTGGGAATTTCAAAACAAATATCAAATATGGAGAAAATAATAATAGAGAAAATTTCGAACATGGGGTTATTATCGTAGCTACAGGGGCTAATGAATATAAACCGAAAGAATATGGTTTTGGGAAGGATTTAAGAATAATAACTCAATCTGAACTTGAATATATTCTAAATGAAACTGATGAAATTAAAGAGAGAAATAGCATAGTGATGATTCAATGTGTAGGCTCAAGAAATGAAGAACATCCATATTGCAGTAAAATGTGTTGCGCCGAAGCTATTAAAAATGCATTAAATGCAAAAGAAAAAAATCCCGATTTAGAAGTCATAATTTTATATAGGGATATTAGAACATATGGTTTTAAAGAAATTTATTATCGAAAAGCTCGTGAAAAAGGTATTATGTTTTTAAGGTTTGATGAGAAAAAGCCACCGGAGGTTCTTCCTAAAGGAAATAAAATTCAAATAAAATTAGACTCACCAAAATTAGGCGTTATCTCTATCAACGCAGATTTAGTCGCCTTAAGTGCGGGGATCGAACCAAATCAAGATAATCAAGAAATAGCTAAATTATTGAAAGTCCCTATTAATGAAGATAATTTCTTTTTAGAAGCTCATGTCAAACTTCGCCCAGTTGATTTCGCAACTGAAGGGATATTTGTAGCTGGTTTGGCACATGCCCCTAAAACTATTCAAGATTCTATTTCTCAAGCATTTGCTGCGGTATCAAGAGCCTGTACAATACTCTCAAAAGATGAGATTGAAGCGGAAGGGAAAGTTGCTAATGTTGATTTATCCCGCTGTGTGGGATGCGGTGTGTGCGTAGAAAATTGTGCTTATAATGCCATTGAATTAATAGAAGATAGAAGGTTTGGTACCGTTGCTTCAGTAAACCAAGCTTTATGTAAAGGTTGCGGTGCATGTTCTGGAAACTGTAGATGCTCTGCTATTGATATTTTAGGATTCTCTTCTGAGCAGATTTATTCAATGATTATAGGGAGGTTGTGATGATGACTGAAATAAGTCTTAAAAAAGAAAAGTTAAAAAAACAGAAAAAGATTTGGGAACCAAAAATAATAGCATTTTTATGTAATTGGTGCTCCTATGCAGGAGCGGATTTAGCGGGGGTCAGTAGAATACAATATCCTCCAACTATACGAATTGTAAGAGTTCCATGTTCTGGGAGAATTAACCCATTTTTTATAGTAAAAAGTATTGTGGATGGTTGGGATGGAGTTGTTGTTTCTGGATGTCATCCAGGAGATTGTCATTATATTAGCGGTAATTTAGTAGCGAGAAGGAGATTTGCGACTCTGAATGATTTATTGATTTTTTTTGGAATAGAACCAGAAAGAATCAATTTTATGTGGGTATCCGCCGCAGAAGGAGAACGATTTGCGCAATTGATAAAACACGCCACAGAGAGAATAAAAAAAGTAGGTCCAAATACAAAATTTAAACAGAGGTTGGAGGAATGAAGGATATAGCCGATGAAAACCGTCAGATTACTAGAAAGGTAAGAATTATAGCTAGGGAATTATTATCAAATGGGGAAGTTGACGTAATAATTGGTTATGCAGAGGGTACCTTTCCTTTAAGCTCATGTCCCACCTTCATAAGAAAAGTAGAGGAAGTTGATCAATTAATATGGAACAATCTTTGCTATATTAATCTAGCGACATATCTAACTTCAAATCTAAGAAAATTTCTCAATGATACAGAATCAGATGAAGATTTTAAAGTAGGAATAGTTGCAAAGGGATGTGTTGCAAGAGCAATAAATCAATTATCCTTAGAAAATCAATTTGATATAAACCAGCTTAGGATAATCGGAATTGAATGTAATGGAATTATAAATCGGAGAAGAATTGAAAAAGAAATTGGTCCAAATGAGATAACCAATATTTCAATAAATGGAAATGAGATATTAGTGGAATGTAATGATTTTCAAAAGACATTTCCCTTCGAAGATTATTTAAATGAATTATGCAAAGCATGTCAGATTAAATCTCCACCGCAATCTGCAGAAATCTCAAATATAATTTATGGGACTTCTCAAGATGTATCGAATTTAGAAATGGTATTCGATGATATCTTGGAATTCGAAGAGAAAAACCCCGACGAAAAATGGGAAGAGATTAGCGATCTTCTACAATTATGTACTAGATGCTATGCATGTCGGGAGGTATGTCCATTTTGTTATTGTAATTTGTGCTTTATAGATCAAAATATGCCTAATTGGTTTGGAAAGACGATAGAACTACCAGAAATTATAACGTTTCATCTTATAAGAGCAATGCATTTAGCGGGTAGATGCGTAGGATGTGGTTCATGCAGCAGTGTGTGCCCTGTTGGAATTGATCTATCTCTGATTAATAGAAAAATCGAGAAAATTGGAAATGAGCGATTTGATTTCATTAGTGGATTAAATTTAACTAATAAACCTCCTATGACGACGCATAGTACGAGTGATAAGCAAGATTTTATGCTAGAAGAGAAAGGATAATTAAGAGATGAGAAAAAAATGGAAAAAATATTAATGAAAAAAGAGATACCAAAATTTTTAGAAGATTTGTCCCAAGAATATTTGACCTATGGTCCTATTGAGAAGGATGGAAATATTTTATTTGATATTATTAAAAATCCAGATTATCTAAGGCTTGATTTTCTTAATTCAAAGATACCGCCTAAATCAGTAATATTTCCCCAAATGGAAACAATATTCGAATATGAGAAAAAAGATGGCAATATAATTATCAAAGAACCAAGAAATTTAGAACAAAAAAGATTAATATTCGGAATTAGACCTTGTGATGCCTATAGTTTTAGATTATTGGAGACATTTTTCGATTTTGGTGATTTTAAAGATAATCTCTATTTAAGAAAAAGAAAAAATACGATATTAGTAGGGATGGGATGTAATTCACCACAAAATACATGTTTTTGTACATCTGTTAATGTTCACCCCTTTAAAGATGATGATGTGGATATTTTTTTGGTTGATTTAGGAGATCGATACTTGATTACACCCATAAGCGATATAGGAAATAATATAGTTGAACAAATGGTCTGGTTAAATAATGCTAATGAAAATAATTTAAAAAAATCCATTGAACTCTCAAATAAAGCAGAATCTAAAATTCAAACCGATATAAAGATAATCAATAATTCAAAAAAATTAGAAGATGAATATTATAATTCTATATGGAAGAAGCTTAGCGAATCTTGCTTAGGTTGTGGAACATGTGCTTTCCTATGTCCAACTTGCACATGTTTTGATGTACTTGATGATGAGGATCATTACAATGGTCGAGGCAAAAGAATTAGGATATGGGATACATGTCAATTTCCATTATATACTCTTCATACGAGTGGACATAACCCAAGACCCACAAGAATTGAAAGATGTAGAAATCGAATACTTCATAAGTTTTCCTATTACCCCGAAAATTACAATTTAATTGGTTGTGTTGGATGTGGTAGATGTATTCAATACTGTCCCGTAAACAACGATCTTAGGGTAATTTTGAATGAATTTTTAGAATTAGATGAAGAACATAAGGAGGAAGATATCCTTGTTGCATGAAATATATATTCCCCAATTATGTAAGATAGAATCAATTAGATCAGAAAATGAAGTTAATGATATTAAAACATTTGAGTTAATATTTAAACATGAAAACGATTTTGATAATTTTAATTACATACCCGGGCAATTTGCTGAGTTAAGTATAATAGGAAAAGGAGAATGTCCGATAGGAATTGCCTCTTCACCCACAGAAGTAGGAACTCTCAAATTTACCATTAAAAAGATGGGAAGTGTCACAACTGCAATGCATAATAGTAAAAGGGGAGATTTAATAGGGATTAGAGGTCCTTTTGGTAATGGTTGGCCACTTGAACAAATGAAAGGAAAAAATATCGTTATAATTGGTGGGGGTTTTGCATTTTCCACTTTGAGATCCTTGACAGAATACCTTATTCATGAGAAAAATAGAACGCTATATGAAGATATTATTATAATCTATGGGAATAGGAATCCTGAAGAAGTGTTATATCAGGAGGAAATTGAGAGATGGAGAAAACGTGATGATCTTCAGATCTATTTGACAATTGATGCAGAGGCAGAAGGTTGGGATGGAATGGTGGGATATGTGGCTCCTGTAGTAAAAGAAATTTCACCAACTTGCGAAAATGCAATTGCAACAGTATGTGGTCCTCCGATTATGATTAAAACGACCGTTGATGTTTTAAAAAAATTAGGTTTCACTCCTTTGCAGATTTTGAATTCTTTAGAAATGAGAATGAAGTGTGGGGTCGGAAAGTGCGGTCGATGTAATATTGGGAATAAATATGTGTGTATTGATGGACCAGTATTCTCATTAAAAGAATTGGAAGATATGCCCAATGAATATTAAATATTAGTATAAGTTGAAAAAAATGGCAAATAAATTAACACAAAATAAAAGAGAAGATATTTTACCAAAATCCTTTGATGATTTAATAAAAGAGGTTCATGAAAAAGGGATTTGTGGAGAATGCGGAGGTTGTGTGAGTTTTTGCTCAGCCGATGAAATAAAAGCTATTGGTATGACAAACACAGGACCTCCTCAATATACTAATGAGGATAATTGTCTTAGTTGTGGTATTTGTTATTTGATTTGCCCTCAAACCCATATTTTAGATGAAGAGCTTAATAAAAAATATAATTATAAAACATCTATAGGAAATTGGCAAAAGGTGTGTTCATCACAAGCTTCTAATGAAAATATTTTATATAATGCCACAGATGGCGGAATGGTGACTGCACTACTTACCTATCTTTTAGATAATCATATGATTCAAGGTGCAATTGTTTCAAAAGAAGAGGGAATATTAAATAGAGTTCCTTTTTTTGCCAAAAGTAGAGATCAACTCATACAAGCTGCTGGATCTCATTACGATTTGTCACATGCAGTGGTTGAACTTGAAAATTACGATTCATTTGTGCCTACCATAACGGAATTAAAACATCTAATGGATACTCAAATAAGTAATATCGCCATTGTGGGAACACCATGTCAAATTCATTCAATTCGAAAAATGCAAGAATTGAGCATTTTACCCGCTCATATAATTAAATATACTTTTGGCTTATTTTGTAATTTTAATTTTTCCTTCACTATCGAAAATAGAAAAATATTGGAAGAAAAATTTCACTTTTCTTTTGATACTGTTGATCATATAAACATAAAAGAGGAATTAATCCTCCACATAGGGGATAAGGAGAAATTGCATATTCCATTTGAAAATTTGACTAATATGATTCGCCCTGCGTGTTATGCATGTAAGGATTTTTCGAATATTTACTCAGACATTTCCTTTGGCGGGTTGGGTTCAAAAAATAATCTTACTACCACATTAATTCGGACTCCTCTCGGTAAAAAGGTCTACGATGGAGCTTTAAGAGAAGGTTATATTATTGAACCCCACGAGGTAAACACCTCAGTAAAAAAGTCTGAAATGCTCGCAAAAATTATCAGTTTTGGAAAAAGAAAATATAAAAGATATAAAGAAACAATAGAAAGAATTCAATAATTAACTTCACATGAGTCGGAATCGCAGTATTTTTCTCCGATTGCTCTATCCGCTGTGGAGGATAGATTTAAAGGTTTTAACCGTGAATGCATTTCTTCATATTTTTCTTTTGAAATCTTTTCATATGGAGCTTGCTCATATCCGTGTTCTTTTACAGGGAGAAAACTGACTGCTTTCAGCTTATCTTCGAAACATTCCAGCACATGCTCGATCTGGTCAGCTTCTTCGGGAGTGAAAGTGATGGTTATTGAGACTTGGTTATCAGACCAATATTTTTGGTACGCTGCCGCATTTTCTGCTTGTTCCCAAATACTCACATCTTCTTTACCCCTGTCAAAATGCTCTTCCTTTACCGGAAATTCTACAACCACAGAATTTTTTGAATATTTGTCATCCTCAATATGATATCCCGCTTCCCTTAAGGGTTTAATTAAATCGGAATTTTTAGAAACGCGGATTCGTCGGATGTAATATCTCGAATGTGGATAATGGATCCCTGAGGATACGCCTGGAAGTAAGGAAACTGTCCCGCTTGGTTTTACAGTAGTTAATTTTATGGAATTTGGAATACATAACCAATCAGAATACTCCTCATCCACCTTTTTTAGATAATTATACCCCCTATCACACCATTCTAAGACCCTATGACGCCCATGTTTCACAAACGCTTCAATTATACCCGTTTGAGAAATCCCCATTCGCCTATTTTTTAACATTACAGCATTGGTTTCTTTCCAATGTGTATTGATCAATGTCACAGATTTAGCATAAAGATATGCATATTTTAAAGTCTCTTCAAACTCCTCATATGATATATGGCGTGAAGGATACGTTTCAACCAAACAACATAATTCGAACGATTCAAGAGTCTGTTCTCCACAAGGATTCACCCCCGCTGCTTTTTTATCTTTAAAATCTGGTTTATCCTTCATCCGAGAGAACGATCGAGCGTTTTCAAGCCAAAAAATCCCAGGTTCTCCATTCACTGCTATCTGTTCTGCGATGAAAGAATAATCCAATCCCTTTTTCGCAAATATGCTATTATTACTAGCCCACCGATGATGATATAACTTATCTTTATCTTGTTTACAAGTAACAAAATCAAAGTCGGTAGGATCTCCCAATGCTATTTCGGCACTTCTCCGAACATTACCTGCCACAACACATTTCCCAATTAGGTTCATAATATCTACGATATCGACTGAAGAGATTGATTTCCCAATTTTTTTGTCCAAGACTTTTTGAATATCTTCTAGCATTTCTTTTAATGGACCAGGTCCCGACGCAATACCTCCAAAGCCTCTAATCGGAGACCCAGCGGGTCGAATTTCAGAAAAGTCATATTGAGGGATTTGTTGCCCAATAAAATAAGCCTCTAAAATAAGCTTCAGAGCTTCAACCCAACCTTCCCGACTATCGGGGATTACGAATGTAAAATGACCCTCTTGTGGTTGTTTGACGATAATTTTTCCCGCACCTCTCGTATCAAAACCAACTCCAACTCCCAACATCAATGCGTCCATAACAAATTCAAATGCTTTTGAGTATTTAATGTCAATATCTTTGGTCGAAGCAAACCCGCAATTATTCAGTGCCATTGAACCATGTCGTGCTATAAAATCTGTCCCCATCATCCATAGCCCTCGTCCTGGGGGACAC
>WJIN01000123.1 GCA_014730295.1 Promethearchaeota archaeon
CAATCCTACACCGCCCCATAAGAAAGAACCCACGATCAAAATATAACCTGAACCTTTTCTACCAGTATTCTTTTTTTTGACGGTTTTCGCTTTATATAGACTCGGCAATATATGAGAGTAGAATAAATATATATTCTTTTATTGAACCGAGAAATCGATTTAGGCTTAATATTATATTTAACCCTATTTAGGATGATAGTTAGTACGATCCAAGGCTCTTTTTGTTTAAATACCCTCACCAATTAGGGTTTATATGATCTCAGCACGTAATTCCGCAGACTTAAAAGAGGAGTTAGAGAAGGAGGCGGAGCAAATTCTCGAGATGGCGGACGGATTCGGGTTATTATGCCAAGACCCCCAAGAGTCGGACAAAAAAGCCTTTATCTCGGGCTATGTCGAATACCGCCTCACCCATTAAACGCCCTATTCATTTTTTTTTAGTTCAAAGAAAATACTTCTGTCATCATTGATTCCCGTTATGCTAAATATAGTTGATTATTACAAGGAAGATTATAGCTCTATTCCTATTAAATTCCACTAATATACATTAAAAAAATTATATAATTTAATAATAAATTATTGAATCTAATAAATTTAATTTAATAATGGATGATTTTTAAGGAAGAATAGAGACTTATCATTGGTATTTTTCTAATGCGTCTCTAATCTCTGTCGCTGCGATATGAGGCAATTTCCGAGCAACTCTCATATCTTCTGCCATTTCTGCACCGCCTATAATCTCATGAGGAATTATGTCTCCGAATAAATGAAAATCTGCATCGTAATGGAAGGGACAACAATTCATAATGATATTGCGGTTTTTATCGATTTCAATATCATCTAAAGCCTGAAAGAGTGATTTTAGATTTTTTGCTAATTCTGAAAGCTGGTTGATATTTAACTGCGTAAATCTACGAATATGCTCATTTGGATGGAATCGAACGTGATAGTTTCTGACGGGACTTCCAGAGGTGTAAAATGTCCAATATTTCGTCTTCATGACGATTCGATCAGTATCCCCATGCGAAGTTTCGCATAAATGACAATCCTCCATCTCTCTGAACGCATTCAAATAATTCTCTAACCGGCTTCCGTGTCCATCCATATTTAAATCAATATAGACTTGTCCATGGATACGCGGTTGACTCCCTCCAACCTTCATCCCTATATTAAAGAAAGGTGTCACGGGGATATCGTAATAATTCTTCTGGATGGCTTCTTGAATACTGTATAAAATCGATTCCTTCATCGATAATAATATTGCTTGTAAGACATCTGCGGGGATTAAGCTAAAACACATCGAAGGATAAAAATCTCGCGAAATTGTCACCAGATTTATGCCACGAGCAAGTTTTAAATGCCGAGGTAAATTATTTCTGATATACTCTTCTACTTTAGGATCCACTACTCGCGCCATAGAAGGATATCGATTTATTAACGTTATTGCCTTAGTCTTATCAGAGATTTTGTCGATCTTATGAGGTTTTTCAGAAAACGGATTATCCCTTCTTTCTGTGTCTTCGCATATAATTATCGTATATCCATCGCCGATCTGTCTTCCATCATCATCAAACACAGGACCTCCTTCCGTAATGCTCATAAATACATCCTTTGCCTTCGAAAGGATCATCTCTGAACAATCTAACAATTGGCTTTTCTTTTCAGGAGTCTTGAACCCTTTTGGTCTTTTCCCCCTAATTGGACTCAAATAGGAATAGTGTCCGTGGAACCTTCTATGTCTGTTTCGCATCCCAAAGTCCTTAGTTTTGATTTCGATGGTAGAAAGGGGATCCCATCGTTTAATGGGTAAATCATAGGTAGTTTTTCCAGCAAAATTCTCTTTGGTAATAATCCCCCATTGCATAAAGTGTGGTTTAAATGTGTTTTCCATTATCTTCCTCCAAATTTTTTTTCTATGAATCTAAGCTCACGAAGTATTAACTTTTAATAGTTTTACTTCTATTGAGAGAACACCTTCAATCTTGTAAATCTCTTCTATAATTTCGTTTAATTTTTCCATATTAGGATCTATATACACCTCATAAACACATCTATCGATCTCTTGGCAAATTCCTGAAGTAAACACGAGTGAGACAAAATCTTCGTACTTTGAAAATATTTGTCCAATCTGCTGGACGATTCGCACTGTCATCTGTTGACCGAATATGATCGCTAACCGGATTATTTTTTGCGTATCAACGGGAATAATATCAATTTTTGTTGCCTCCCCCCGCGTTCGGAATACGATAAAGCAATTTTCAGAATTATTCGCGATTTCTTCAAATCGATTTAGAATATGAGTTGAAAGAGTAATGGTTCTCTGTTGCTTAAGAGTTTCTAAGGATAATAAAGTTCCTTCAGTCTCCACTCTCTTAACCGATATGATCTTATAGAGGTTGCCCACCTCATTCTTGAAGATCTCATATGAATTCTGGATATTCTGCATTTCATTTTCTATTTTTGAACCGATATAGAGCCCTTTATAGATCTTTGGGGTGTTGCTTATTTTATCTACGAATTTTGATAATAATCCTTCATAATAGTTAAAATCGGGCTCCTCCTCGGGTACGATTACCGAGATCATAAGTAATTCCGCACGTCCACGCGCCCATTCTGACTCAACTTTAAAAATCCAGTTCGCAGTTTTCAGCTCGTTCGTAAAATAATGTGAGAAAAACGATTCTTCTCCAGAATCGAGTAGAGATTTTATTTGATCCACTGTCTTCTGCTCTAAATTTTCCGCCAAATCACTTGGAGCCGTTAAAAAAAGACGTGGTCCAAGGGTCCTATCGAAATAAAAAAGAAGTATCATAGATCTCTATCCAACGCTTCAATAAGCATCTTTATAATCATAGTTCATTTTTAGCTAAAGTTATAACTAAATTATGTTTCTTAATTTTTATATATGTTTCAGTTTCAAATCATTGATCATTTCAATACCCTGTTTTGAACTATATTCAAGATCCGCTTAAAAATTTAAACCCCCATTAAAAAATCAGAAATTTAGTAAAAATCGTTATTAAAATAAAAAAAAGGGGAGAAACACGGTTAATACTCAAGCTTCTTAATAATTTTATAGGTTTTGAATTCTCTAACGGGTTCATCATCGTCAAAATTATCGACAGGAACCCGGACATACTTTTCCTCGTCCAGATATTCTAAATCTGGTTCACTCTTGTGTTTTTGAAAGCTTTTAGCCATTCTTAATTCTTTAATGAGAAATTCTCTAACAGCACATCTAATTAACTCTGACCTAGAAGGATAGAGACCGTTCTCTCCAACCAGCTTCTCAATTACATCTATATATGACTCTGGAACATTTACAGTAACAATCTTCAAAACTAAATCGCCATTATACACTACTTTTTTATATTATATTGTATTGAAAACTCGTATATATAATTTTTTATTTAACACGTTAATATGTCGATATTTTTAGAGAAACCCCCTATAATCTCGCTTAATATTTAAGCATTACTTATTAAAATATTGATTTTTTAAAAGTCGCTTCCAATCTCAAATCTTTGTGAAGTTTTAAATGAAAATTTCCTATTTACTTAATAATACTAATTGAAAGAATTTTCATCAAATTTTGATTCAGATTAAAAAAAGTTCATCACCTCGAGATCTTCTTTTTAAGCTTTATATAAGCATCATCAGAGAATCGTTTTAAATACGCGAAAATCGTCTTATCTTATGGGAACACACTGAATTAACAAAAAGGAATAAAAAAAGAATAATTGAAAGGAGAAATCCTTTCCAACCTTCTTATCTTTATGTTATCTCTTCACAAAATAAATAATAATTTAATATTCAAGCCTTTTTACAATCTTATAGGTCTTAAAACTATTGACAGATTCGTTATTTTCATTTGTACTCTTTACAGGAATACGGACATATTCGCTATCAAGTAATTCTTCTTCAATATCACTATTTTTATGGGATTTTATAAGTTTTTTCGCCATCTGTAACTCTTTAATGAGAAAATCCCTAACCGCGCAACGAATGAGCTCTGAACGTGAAGGATATAAGCCATCATTTCCCGTAAGCTTTTCTATCGCATCGAGATATGACTCTGGCACATTAACGGTCACTATTTTCATAAATTATCGCCTTATCATAAATTCTTATTATAAGATATTATTGTGATATGATATATAAATGTTTATTCTCATCTGAATGTGTATGAATTTAGCGTTATTAGACAATTCTGTGCTTTATATTTAAGTAAATACTATTAAGTCATTAATTCTTTAAATATTAGGTGTATGCTTAAATTTCATGGCTTAATATTTTCGCATTAAATATTGAAAAAATCAATTTTCATCAAAATTTTATTTAAACCCAGATGAACAAATTTCAATTTTTTTCCTATTTCTCAGAGAAAGAATGTGAAAATTTTGTCTATCCGCACTTGATAATGTTTTAGTAATCTCATGTTTATCGTGAGCATTCTGAGTATCCTTATATGCCAGATATAGCAATTATTACAAGAGTTATTTGTACTGAATTTCTCAGAAAAATTACTCACGAAATTCTGTACGATTTTATGTTATTTCACAATCATTCCTTCTGTAAACTTAGAACAATATATTAGAAATATTTAATACATTATGTTTTAATGTATTTTATAACCATAATTTATTGTATTCTAACATTGATATTATAGTAAGGTGTTCATTATGTCTGTTCAAGAAAAGTTTAAGGAGATACTTGAAAAATATGAGTTTGCCATTCTCGATTATATATTTCTTTCTCCGAAAGATGATCTTTCGAAATTCCAAAAAAAAGTATTGACGAATGCTACTACGATTTTAGAGGAGAATCTTGTGGGAGATGTGAAATATTTCGGAGGGTTAGTTAAGAAGAATGAAGATTCTTTTGAGGAGTATCTCAATAGAATAAAAACTGAGATAGAGAAGGGAGAGAACGAAGATGTTAAAAAAGGACTGAACAATTTATTTAAAGAATATAAAAAAAAACTCGAAGAATATATAGAGAAAGTATGTTATGCGATTTTACCCGTAAAAGAGATGCCTTGGACAGATGTGTTATTTAGAACTGCGCCGAGAATGTCCATTCATGAAGATTCAGTAGAACTTTACGATTCTCGCATCGCCTATTATGGAGAGATAAAATCGCTCATTTCAAAAACTACTATTTTTGGCACTCTTAAGGGCGAGGTGCCACTTTTTGCACCTGTTATGGGCAAATTAGACTTAGATTTTGAGTTTAAAGAATCTGAAGAAGGAGCGAAAAAATCATATAATTTTGCCTATATTAGCGCAATTATAGATTCCTTAGACAAATCATCAACGAAAAGTCACCTTGCCCGATACCATGAAGGATATCAACGCCATGGAGAGCCGATCTGTGATTTTTTAATGGAAGATGATGATCTGACGGGTGTGATGAAGAATCTTACATCTGGAGTTGAATCTGGACGGGTTGACTCAGAAATGGCGGTCTCAGCGATTGCCTTACCGCAGCCTTCTGATAATACCACACTTGTTGTGGTCCTAAACGATGGAAATGAAGAGAAAGATTTCGAAATTTGTTTTGAAGCAGTATTACGATTTTCTGCCGCGTGCTATAATGCTCCATCACTAGAGACACCTCCCTCTCAAGTGCAATCCACTCAACAAAGCGGAGGAGTAACCACACCTGGAGGGCAAGAATTGAAACAATGGACAGCAGAAGAATTAGCGGAGGAAGCGCAAAAAAGAAATGCTTCTTCCTTGCCAGAAGGTGTCGGTGTTTGGACTGAGGAGGAACTCAAAAAAATGAGTGAACAGAGAGGTTCGGGCCTACCTGAAGGAATGGAAGTGTGGACTGAAGAAGAATTAGAAGACTTGGCCAAAAAACGACAAGGTGGATTGGATATCCCCGAATGGGAACCTGATGAGGGAATGAAGGAATGTTCGAATTGTGGGTATGCTTTACGGGAAGGCTGGTCCGAATGTCCTGTATGTGGGACTCCGGTAGGTGAGGCAACTTCGAGTACAGAAGAGCAAGAGCAAGAGAAAGAACCCGAGCCTGAAACGGCGGAGCCCCCTCCAGAAGAGTCCGATGATGAATTTTTAACCGAGGAAGATCAACCTTCTGATGATCAATGAAGGTACCCAGTAGTAATTAATTCATCTATATATAATACGGATACACACCAATCATGCTGTAGTACTCCTCTTCACATCTAAATCTTTGATTACCAAGAACTTCCAAAAATTTTTTAGCTTTTTTTAATTATCTAAAACATTGAAATAAATTTCTCTGGAATTTCATTGCTATTAAATATCTTTTTGCTTAAGGGAAAAAATCTGTGTGATTTGGACCATCTCAATATGTATTCTTATCCCAACGATCTGGATAAAATAAATATCGAACAGAAAGATATTATTCGCAAAATTATATATGGACACGATCATGGCAGTCTGATTAACAAATCAAGACCGATAAAAAGTCAGAACCCCCCCATAAATACCAAAAAACCTCACTCTGCTAAATATGTGATAGATGATCCGATTCCACAAACGATCGAAGGATTAAATCTCTATACTACGTGTATTAATGGAAGAATTAGTCTCGGACTTGTTTTTGATGAGGAGGACAATCCCTATGATTACAAAGAAATTTTATTAGAATTACTCCATGAATATCTGAACATAGAATCCTCATTTTCATTCCAAGATGAGATCGAAATTGAAAATTTATTGATTTCGCTTTTTATCGGAATCCGCAGGTTTGGTGATGAGGTTGTAGACAAAAAACCGCAGACCGAATACCACTATCAAGAACAACTCTTTGTAAAGGTCTTTCTGTTTGGCGTACAAGAGGTAGGAAAGACGAGTATGGTCAGGCGGATGAAAACAGGTAAGTTTAATGATAATTATTTCACCCCAACGAGAAAGTTTAATATTGAATACGTGAAAGAGGAAGAAGGTTTTTTAGCCATATGGGATATGCCCGGCCAGAGAGCATTTAGAAAAAAATGGCTTTTAGGTCTCCAAGATTCGAATATTCTCATTTATATGATCGATGTATCCAATCAACTCCAATTTGAAGAATCAAAACGAGAATTTTGGCGAATTCTAAATCGCTATGAACTCAAAAACGTCCCGTTAATCATTTTAGGAAACAAAATCGATCTGATGAATCATTCAAATGGTAATAATATGAATAAAATGCAGCTTCACAGACTCGAACAAGAGATTTTCGACTTTTTCGAATTCGATCGCATTTCGGGGAGAGAATGGAAATTTCTTTTCACTTCGGTAAAAACGGGATATAATATAGATAATGTTTTGAATACTGTGTTTAAGATGATCTCATCATTAGATCTTTTCTAAAATATATGAGAATTATAGAGTTTGAATTGGATTTTTTTATTAAGACCAATACCTCTTATAATGAAATCTTAAAGGATACTGCTGATGAGTCAATAATTTTCTTAGGAAACGAGATTAATAAGTCTTCTTCTTTTAAATCCCATTCAATTTTTCCCTTATACCCGAGAAGTTCAACATTCAAGACATTATTCACTCCAATATTCTTTATAACTATGATATCATTTTGAGGCTTGCCTAAGATTATAGCATATAGAATTTCATTTTTATGCGTGAACCTCACTTGCAGTCCTTCCCGAGTTATACCTTCTGCAAATCTCCACGGTCTTGTCTCAAATATGGCTTCTCCATTACTATTTAACCATTCACCCAATTCCAGAAGAACTTTTTTTTGAAGTTCGGGAATTTTTCCATTTGCTTGTGGGCCAATATTTAATAAAAGATTTCCATTTTTCGATACTATATCGGCAAACATATGAATTAATTCTTTGCCCGATAAATAATCCTCCTCTGTTTCAAATCTATTATATCCAAATGAAGTTCCAATTCCTCTGCATGTTTCCCACTTTCTCTTTTTGATTTTCTTCGATATTTCATATTCGGGGGTAAGAAAATCATAATGAATGAGTTTACTAAATTTCTTTTTTTCAGGATCTAATTGCTTCCACCTATCGTTAATAACACCTAATGGCTGCCTATTGTAAAAATAAGCAAATAATTCAAGGAGGTTGGTCCCTGGAGGATAACCCATATCTGCCCAGAGTATCATGGGACCATAATTCTCTATTAATTCATAGATGTGTGTATTTACATAATCCGTGTATTCTGGGGGGTTGATATAATTTTCTAAAAAACTTTGGGCATCTTTAATGGGATTTAAATTAAATGTCCAATCCCATGCTGTACAATAATAAAATCCCATTTGTAATCCTTCTTCTTTCACCGCGTCTGTGAGCTCACCCACTATATCTCTACTTGCAAAATAATTTTGCTTTTTGGGATTGGGTTGTTTACTTGGCCATAAAAGAAATCCGTCAGAGTGTTTCGTAGTCAATACGACATATCTTGCACCTATCTTTTTGAAAATCTTTACCCATTCTTTTGGATTCCATTCCTTTATTGTGTTATTAAATATTGGAACAAACTGATCGTAAGAAAAATTCTCTCCATAGGTTTCTTTATGATATTTTTTACTCTGATATCTTTTTTTATTAATACTTCAATAACAAGAAAATGAGAATAGCCCCAATATATACCCAAAAATCATTAATATTTTCAAGATCAAAGAAAAAAAATCGTTCCCATACAGAGAAAATTATTAAAGTAATGAAGGAGCATGGGAATGGACGCCCGCCTTGATTTATAATAAACCAAAAAGTAGAGCAGGCGTAAACCCATAATATAAAAAATTGCTTTCTCATTGGTTCCGTACACGGTATTATGGAGTAGGACAAAAAGTAAGGTCGAGCCAATGCCCGCGAGAAGCACAAAAATCTTCTTTGATACCATA
>WJIN01000473.1 GCA_014730295.1 Promethearchaeota archaeon
CGCACAAACGGCAGCGCGTCTGGGAGACTGCGCCGGATGGTGTTTCGGTGGTGCTCAGAGTTGGGCGTCACGATACGTTTCAGAAGGGCCAATTTTCATCGTCTTTACTCGCAGTGACCTTGATCCTGGCGTTGCAAAACGCAAATCGGACATCTTTCTGGATATGAACGTTGTCGCTGCTGTATCGCCGCACAGCGCCGTGACCCCGGACGGCGCGGAAGTCGGTACGAACAACATTCTCGAAATTCGGAACGCGAGCAACCAGTGGATTTACCCGCATCAGCTTAACCAGAGCGTGTTCGATGCGATCGAGCGGACGATTCTCAGCTATACGTCGAACAACCCTGATGCGGCTAAAGGATTCGATGATTGGTTGGTCGACGGCATGTTTGGACTTCCTGACGTTTGGGACCCTGAGGAGTCTCTCGACGCGTACTTGAACCGCGAAGGCCGCGACGAGATCGTGGAGATTCTTGAGAAGACTCTTCCTCCAGAGGGTGCTGGAGGAGTCTCGCGTGAGCGCTGGCTGGAGTTTGCCAGGGGTATAGACGCGTACGACATCAGGCAGGCTGAAGCAGAACTGGGGCAAACGTTTGCGGAGTACTTGGGCGACGGGGATTGGGACATTATGCAGAGGAACTGGGACAGGATATTTTCTTCTTCCCAGTGGGCAGCAGAGCTCAGAAAAGTGTTCGGTCTCGAATCAGAGTCGGCGCAAAAACTCCGAAGGGAAATTCAGACTGGTCAGCAGTTCTTCCCTTTTGCTCCTCCGGCGGAATTCCAGGTTGAATCGAATCGGAATGTAATGCGCCGGATCATGACGGGAGTGCGCTGATGAAGATCAACCGGATCGGTCTAGTCTTTCTGGATGAAGCACTCCAGCAGGCGCAGCTGGACAAAGCTGTGAAAGTGTTGTCCGAGCTGTCCGGAGAAAGCCCGGAAGAAACCCGCGAAAAGATTCTTACGTCGGTAAGTCGTGTTGACCCGACAGTCAAAGATAATCCGATGAAAGGAAAGTACGCTGGGTGGCTGGTTCGGATTCTTGTGGATACCGCCAAGGACGTAAAGCAGGCAAAGTGGATCGCGGAAAATCCCGAGAAGGCTCACGCACAAGGTCTCCTCAAAAACCAACTCCAGTTGGCTGGTTACAGGGAGCCCGAAATAGCAGACCTTACCCCGTCAGAAATTGAGCACTACGCTCAGCAGACTTCTGAGGCAATCATGTCGGCTGCCCAGTACAAAGCCTGGGCGGGAAATCCACAGGTTGAAGAAAAGCTCCACGGTTTGCTCGCGAGATTCCACGAGATGTCTCGCCGTGGCTGGCTGGACAGGTTGGGTGTTGAGAAGAACATCAACGCCTACGATACGTGGAGTGCACTAGAACACGTGATTGGTGAAGCTGGTGGGCCGATCGAGTTTGTCATTGAAAATCCAGGGAACCTCGATTTCTTCACGGCCTATCAAGACGCTGAGAACGACGTCTACATTCTTGGTACTGAGAACACGGAAACTGCGTTGAAGCTCGGTGCGTGTGCGGGCTGGTGTTTTGGAACGACGCAAAGCTACGCCGAGGAATACACCAGCGCTGGCCCCCTGTATTTTCTTTTCGTCGGGAAAGACGCGGATCTTCCAGGGGGCCTCAAAGCAAGTCCATCGGACGTCTTCTTGGACATGGATGCTGTGGCTGCGATTTCTCCGTATAGCAGCACAATTCCAGAAGGAGAACCCCCGGAGCCACGGACAGCGCTCGAAATCCGCGACGCGACCAACAACTGGATCACACCTTATGATCTTTCGAGAGCAAACCCTGATTTACTGAAGCCCGTCGTCAGCGTAGTTGAGAAACAGCGACAGGCCGACGTGGACAGCGCGTGGGGTTTCGAGCAGTGGCTTGAGACCGGAGAAGTCAGAGAAGATCCAATTCCAGAAGACGCTCGGGATTTCCTTGAGGCTCACGACTTAGACCTCGACCCGGATGGTGACATTGTGATCCCGATAGACACGACAACACTGACGGGGCGCGCTAATCTGGCTTGGTGGGACGACGGAGGTGTTCCCACTACGGAAAATCGAGGTACTAGTTACGTCTTTGTTGACCCTCAAGATTTCTACAGATGGTCCCAGCCCGCGTATGCGACTGCTGCGGAAGAAGTCATCGAACCGCGTTACTACGACAAACTCGTCAAAGAGATTATTGACGACGCGTGGCGTCGCGGAAGTCTCCCAGAAAGACTGGCTGAAGAAATTCTCGAAGAAGTGCCTGAAGACGGTGCGGGTAACGCATCGAAGAGTTTGTGGGTGAAAACGTTTGCTGAACACGGCATAAACTCCAGCGACATCGAGAGCTTCTTTGACAGTAGTGACCTCTTCATAGTCGACGAAGACGGCGAAGTCGACGTGTATAGTCCGATCATACGGAGATTTTTCAGCGATCCGGATTCCGCGAAAGTCAACGCGTTTAGAAAGGCCTTGGGAATTCCGTCAGACCGCAAACTAGCGCTCGACAGAGAAGTTGCGATGGGACAACAGTTCTTTCCCTTTGCACCTCCGGCGGAGTTCAAGGTCGAAAGCAAACGCAAGAGTAACGACACACGCGCAGTCATTCGAAAGACTCTGCTGGGGCGCGAGAACTAAGGAGCACGATTATGCGTGTGAAAGGAATCCAGCTGGAGAACCTCTTCGAGGCGCTGCAACAGGCGCAATTGGAGAAGGCTTCCCGGCTGACGGGACTAGATCCTGATGACATTCTGCAGCGGATCGCGCTCGCGGACCCCACGGTCGACAGCAAAGACGACGCGATGCAGGGCAAGTACGCGCAGTGGTTGGTTGCTCGGTTAATCCAAGCGATAAAAGACGACAGGCAAGCAGAGTGGATAAAAGATAATCCGCGAAAAGCCTTCGAACAGGGGATTCTTGGAATAACCCCTGAGAAGCTCCAATCGTGGGTCACAGATGTTTACTTGCCCCAAGTCAGGGCTGGACGAAATCTGTATGGCTCTGCAGAGAACTACAAAATTCACGTTATCAGCCAAAGAGCTGAGGACGTCGCGGCTGCTCTGAAAAGCCAGTCCGATGAAAATACGTGGATTTACGGATCGGAAGATGTCACTCGTAAAATGCTGGAAAAGTTCCACAGATTGTCAGAGCGTAATTGGTTGGAACGCGCTGGTCTGAGCCCTGACATCAACCAGTGGAAGAACATGGCGCATCTGCTGTTAAGACTTAAGGATCTGGGTGGTCCTATAAAGGAAATCATCGAGGATCCTGGCGACCTGTCGTTTGATGTAGCGTACAAAGACGACCGGGGAATCTATATTCTGGGCACTTCAGATGCTATGACTGTGCAACAGCTTGGCAAAGGTGC
>WJIN01000124.1 GCA_014730295.1 Promethearchaeota archaeon
AGTCGTAGTCTTGCCAGCGCCATTCGGCCCCACTAAGCCGATTGTCTCTCCTTGCTTCACTTCTAAATTGATGTTATCCACTGCTTTCAAGTTTCCGAAGTGTCTGCTTAGATTTTCAAGTTTGATTATCGTTTCTGAAATTATTTTCACCTAAATTAATTGTTGTTCTCTAAAATTTAATTAATTTGTTTATAGATTATCTAATTCAGTCTCAATATTTTGGAGTATTTCTTCGAGACGCCTTATTCGCATCTTTAAGAATTCTTTCCTTCTTTCTAATAATTTGCGTTTTTCCTCTTCTGACTTGATATCTATCTTACCAAACATCAAAGGTGGATTTATGAATTGCTTTATTTCTACGTTGGGAAAATCTTCTTTTTCTATACCAAATGCGGATATGATTATAGACCGCATCCCCTTCATCATTTCTCGTTGTTTCTTTATTAAGCTTTTTAATGTTTCTTCGCCTTTAGTTGTTAATTGATATTTTTTCTTAACACGTTTGCCCTCTTCTTCCTCTTTTACAACTCGAATAAGATTATTTTTACTTAAATCGTCTAAAATTGTATAAATTGTTGAAGGAGGGGGTTTCCACAATCCCAATGTAAGATCTTCGATATCCTTTTTGATTCCATATCCATGTCTTGGATTCTTTTCAAGAACTTTTAGTATAAGGAAGCTAGCAAAACCCTTTCTCATTGCTGCTTCAAATCTTTTCACTTGCGATTCAGGCATTTTTATAATCAAATTATTGAGACAAAGATTTTATTACGATTTTCGACATACGACAATCGTATATCGGTAATCGTATTAGTAATAATAGTTATATAAACTTTCTTAAATAATCCAAAAAATATTAAATCAGTTGCTATAAATTGCTAATTAAGGAAGGAAAGATCTTAAGAAATTACTGTCTAGCTTGATTAAACTGGATTAAAGCTAAGAATAAATAGCATTTTATACCTTATTCCATCCACTGATCATTTTTTAAATAACTAGCTTAAATTCATAATTTCCTAAATGATATTAGGAAGATAACGGAAATTTTTAGTTTTTCTTGGTATTGAATTCAAAAATTTATGAATAATTAAGACTATACTTTATTTTTATATTTTCTTTCGAATGTGAATTTATTTCGAGGATTTTGTGTAAAATTTATAAATTAAAATATAATTAGTTTTATTTAACTAAATTGTAATAATTTTCTTTATTACAGAATTTAAAACAAAAATTAATCCAATTTTATCGTAAAAACTTTTTAGAAGGTTATTATGAGATTCAATAAAAAATATATCGCAGCTATTGCTGTGTTATTATTTATATTTAGTGGAATCGTTCCATATATACAAAATTTAATCCCGGCAAATGAAAACAATGAAAACGTCAATCAAGAACTTAAAACTAGTTATTGTTTAGTCTCATTGAGTAAAGAATATGCAAATGATAATAACATTAGAATAAAAGCAACTGTAAGAGTAGGTGGTCTTGAAGCGGCATATGCATTAGGATTATATTTCAAATCAGAATCGTCATCTGGTAAGTGGAGAGATAATGATTATGAACTCTTATTAGGTAAGAATTATGAAATGGTCGCTGATAGATGGGGGTGGTGGCCTGATAAAGATATAAATGACGATGAGAGTACTAAATACACGTTTTATTTTAATGTAGATTCAGGAGTGATTGAAAATAATGTACGTGCTAAACTAATCGTATGGAGAGAAATAGTTGGAGTTCCAGGACATTATAAAATTGGTTCTTTAACGAATATAGATATTCGAGATGATGATACTACACCCCCAACAGTCGATACTTATTTAATCAAATATGGTGATCCTCATAATGTTTATCCCCTTCAAGAGGATGGAAAATTGAATGATATTTCTTTTATACCTCTAAGTGAATATTCAACGTGGGGAATACAGATCAATGCTCAAGACGACCAAAATGGAGTGGAATGGGCACCTGTAGATAGTAATCGTTATACTTCATTTACTTCAGGTACAATAATTGGGTTGGATTACATTTGGTCGCAATTTCCCCCCGATGCTCTGGGATATACGATTAAAGCAAAATTCAGAGATACAGATGGAGATCGGCCAGGAACGGTGGATAGATCTTCAAATACTTATATACATCTAGCGTTAGATAGAAGAAAATCTTGGACACTTCCATTTTACGGAGATGCTTGTCGAGTTAAATTGGAAGCATTAGATCCTCGAGATGGATATAAAGTCTTAATAGAATCAGGAAGCATTCAATTAAGAGACACTGTCTGCTATTCCTTTAAGGAGAATAAGAAAAAAAATACAGTTGATTTAGATTTATATCTTACTAATACCAAAGATTTTCCCATTAGAACCAAATTATCCTTATTTTCAGAATATCTGATTAATGTAGATATAGAGGTAAATACAGATTGTTTATATTCATATAGTCCTGATGGAATAAACCTTTATACTAAAGACGGAAATACGGTATCTCAAAGTTATTTACAAGATTTATTCAAAAGTGATACTAATATTGATACAGATGGAACCTATGAATTTTGGATAGAAATCCCTGCTAAAACCATAAAAGAGGTAACCTTTCTGGAAATTTCTGTAGATAGTTTAGAATTAATCGATGAAGGAAGAGATAAGTTGCTCCATGAACCAGAGTCTTCAATGTATATGTTTGCCTTAATGACAATGATGCAATCAGTCAAGGATAATCATATTTCACAAGGATGGGATTGGTCAAATAGAGTAGCTGAAACCTTAGATGTTTCTCAAGAAATCGCTACTTCTTATGAACATTTAGTGGACCTTTTGGGAATAAAGGACAAAGCAATTGGGTTCTTCCCTATTCATATCATTGTAGAAGAAGCATTTGTAGCACAAGAATCTCCTGTATGGGAGCCCTTATATACTTGGTGGTGGGATCTTTCTAGGGATTCACCAGGAAAGGATTCAAAACCTCATATTTCAAGAAATTTATTCTCTAGTGATGAATTACATTTAAATTCCATTTTATCAGTAGATTCAATAGGACCTTGGATACCGGATGAACATTTCGATGAGGGAGGAATTTACGCAGGAATACTATTGATACCAGACAAAAGCCAATTAGAAGCGTTACAAGCATATTTACAATCAATGTTATTAGGTGGAGCCTTCCTATCCTCCCCGAACCGGATTGAGGATCCAGTAAGAGTACCCCTAGTAAATTCAATTTTCAAAGCAATTGGGTTTTGTTTACAAACATTTAGTGCCCCTCAATTGTTAAAGGTTGTAAACGGAGAAGACCCCCCGGATTATGATTATGGGGAAAAACCAAATTTACAGAAATTAGAATTTCCATATGAAGAATTTCCGGAAATCAATGTTGATGATCCAATAGCAGATAAAGGAAAAGAAATTATAGATAAGATTTTAGATTTAGAGCAGAACATGGCAAATACATATGTTTCTTATAACCGATATAGTACAGCCTTCGATGATAATGCCTATGAATATGCGTTAGAACAATGTAGTTATACTGATGATCTTATTTCAGAAAGGATAGCATTATCTAAGGATTTGGATTACCTAATAAACACATTAATTAATGATGTTGAAGAGATTTCTGAAGATAAGCTTTTGGAATTTTCAGACGAAGACATGGAAAATATAACATCTTCAAGTTTAGAATTCGATGAGAGATTTATTAATCTAGGTGAGGAATTTGAATCTATAAGAAATAGCTATGGTTTTGATTTCGATACCACTCAATCGATTCAAAATTGTGTCGAACGACATAACTCAATTGATATTGAAGATAAAGAGGGTTTAAATCAAATACTCCCTCATACTCGTTATACCTTTCAAAAAATTGAAAAAACATCGAAAATATTAAAAGAAGAAAACCTAAAAACACATCAATATGTTGCAACTGAGAAATCTGGAATACCTCCATCAACAGATCCTCTCTATATTAGCAAGATCTCAGAAATAAATACCAAAATGAATAATTTGATGGATTTAATAGATACAGGGGACTATTATAATTCGATAATAATTAGCACGGAAATTATGAACGAATCTCTTAGTTTATATAAAGAATCACTTAGAAATGAATTTTTGGAGTTCTATCAAGCCGCAGAAAATCTTCATAAATTTGCTTTTCAAATGAACCAAATCGAACTCACACTAATAGATGATAATTATAAAACTATTTATAATGGAAAAAGCGTTAGGTTTAAATTTTTAATAAAAAATAATGCTGGCGATGCGTTCACGACAACACAAAATGTAATCAATCCTGTACTAGCTATTTCAAATCTCCCAGAATATTGTTCTTTTAAGATTTTTTGTGAAGGTATTGAATTAGAAAAAAATAGTGAAGGGAATTACACTTTATTATTAGAAAGAAATGAGGTAAAGGAAATTGACCTTGAGATTCAAATCGAACAAAATAGTCCACTAGAATTAAATACTTATACATTTGACTTTGTTGCGGTCGAAAGGGTGTTGGCAAAAGAAATGTATCATGAAGAAGAAATTAGCATTAAAATTCTTGATGACGATACAACACCCCCCACAGTAACTATTTTAAATGATCAATTTGGTTGGACTGTGGTAATAAATGATGACGATGGTATAATTGACAGTCACGCTACAGCAACCTATCAAATTCTTCATCAGGAAAATATTATCATCGATTCAGGAGAATTTTTATTGGAAAACCACAATTATCAATTAGTTTTACCTTTTGAATTAGGAAATTACACACTGAAAATCTTTGCAACCAACAATGATAATGATCGACCTGGGGATCAAGAGACAATTGAAGTACAAAAAATCAGATTAATATCCATTAGTGATTGTTATAACTTTACAGACATTAAAATTGAAAATCTAAAAAGTTATATCAATGCCAATTTATGTGGATTTTTATCATTTTGCTTAAATTTAAAACTTTCTCTTGCTCAAAAGGCATTAAATTTCGCACATTGCCTTATCTTGAGGAATAAAACAACGAAAGCTCTGATATTGGATAAACTCTCATTGGTTTTCATTCAAATCTGCGAATTTAAAATGGAAATCTTGAGTAAAATTTGTATAATAAACGATACAAATTCAAGATATATACTTAATGAATTACATTCAATTAGGGACCATGTAACATTATTAATGGGTTATTCAATAGGCACTGAAGAAGCCATATCAATCGCTAAAATTCAAGTTAAATTATATGGACTGGTTGACTACATAGATTTAAATTCAGATAATTGCATGGGAAAATACCTCATGAAAAAGATTGATGGTGCTACGAAATCACTTGAAATGTCCCTTTTTAAACTCTCTATTGATCTACGCTACTTAAAATTACTTCAGAAATCAATCACACACCTCAATAGCGCAGAATCATTTGTTCATTACCTCTTAGACAAAGGATATATTTCAGAAACGTTTGCACTAAATATTTTAGAGATAATTTATCAAGCTAGAGATGATATAAACAATTATATAATTACCTAATTTTTTTTCTTTTTTTTAACTCTTCTTCTATTCAGTTTATTAGATTATTCATATATTCGTTATCAATTGAAATAAACAAGATTTTTAATTGGTATCCGAGAGATTGGAAAAAGTTTAGATTTTTGAATCACTGGTGAAATTCAAGAAGAATTCTCGATAAAGATTAAGAACTCAAAATAACCCACATTTCGTTTTTTTCAATTTTTAATAAATATATTTGAATTTAGGAGGAGATCTCAATGATAATTTGGACTATTTATTATTAATTCAGTTCATTATTGACAAATATTTCCATAAAATAGAGAATTAAATAGGTAGATATGGCACCGGGATCTGCAAACCCAAGAGATCTTTCTCCCAATGATTTTGCTTTTCCCAATTTTGCAACCATCTCTTTAGTCTGCTCCTTTCCCTCTCTTGCTGACTTGACAGTCTCTTTTATTACTATATTTAGCGATTCTTCCCGTAATTCTTTAGCTTTTTCCGAAGCAGGTTCTAGTGCATCAACCAACGTCTTATCTCCTAGATGAACCTTACCACGTTTTTTAATTGCTTTAAGGCCATCCGACAATAGGAAGATTAATGCTTCTGTATCGAACTCAGTTTTATCTATTAAATTTTTTGCTCCACTTCTGAACCAAGTTCCAAAGATCGCCCCCGCAGCACCTCCTACGGATGTTAAGATGGTCATTCCGATATCATTGATCAAATCTCCAATAGAATCGTAATCTTTTATGCTTAATTTATCATGTACTGCTTCAAACCCCCTTGCCATATTAACACCGTGATCTCCATCACCTATCTTTTTATCTGCTTCAGTTAATTGATCTTTCGAATCGATTATCTTTTCCGCAATATATAGAAACATCTCCTTTGTTTCTGCTACTGAGAGAGTATTTTTCGGCATTTGATCACATCTTTGTAAATGCTAAAGATTTCGCATCTAAATTGTAATACTTTTTCAATTCCTCATCCAATTTAATAAGTGTAATAGAAAAACCGGCCATCTCTTGGGATGTACAATAACTTCCGATGATTGTGTCGTATATCTTGATATCCCTATTATTCAAAATTCCTGCTACTTTGCGATTGACAATAAATAGTTCCATCATAGTTGTTGCTCCCAAATTGTTAATAAGAAGACAGACCTCATCACCTTTTTGGTATGGTAAATCCGTTAGTATTTTATCCATCATTTTTTCCACGAGTACATCTGCACTCATTAGTTTTTCTCTTGATACACCTGGTTCCCCATGAAGCCCCATACCAATTTCTATTTCGTCCTCGGGGAGCGTAAAAGTTGGTTCTCCGGTCGCAGGAATAGATCCGGCGGATACTGCAACACCCATACTCCTTGTATTATTCCGGGCTTTACAACTTATACGGTAGACCTCATCAAGATCATCTAACAAAGCAGATGCTGCGCCAGCAATCTTAATAACAAAAAGATCTCCTGCAATTCCTCTTCTTTGTTCCATTTTATCAAGGGGAGCGGATGCGACATCATCCCATACTCGTACTGTTTTGATTGAGATACCCCTTTCTTCTGCCATCTCTGCGGCAATATCAAAATTCATGTTATCTCCATCGTAGTTTCCGTAGAGATATATAATCCCATTTCCATGATCTAACTCTTCCGTCGCTTTTAAAATTACGTTTGGGGGCGGTGCTGTAAAGACTTCTCCGCAAGCTGCTGCATCTGCGAGATTCTTACCTATGAAACCAGGAAATAGAGGTTCGTGACCACTACCTCCTCCAATGAGTAATCCAATCTTTCCAATAGGGATACGTGATTTGATTAAGGCATTAACACCCTCAATTTTCTTAATTTTACCTCCGCTTGCTGCTACGATTCCTTCTATTAATTCTTCAACGACCTTATCTGGATCATTTAATATTTTTTTTCTAATCATTGTTTCGGCATTAGATTTATTTTCAAATCTTAGGAATTGATATAAATACACTTAACTATTACTCGCAAATATTATAAATCTTCCATTTTCCGAGATGAGATTATGAAATATTACTAAAAGGTATAAATGGAAGGCAGAGTATTTGTATTAGGAGAATTATTATGAGCGAACTCGTGCCAGAAAAAATTCATGTGAAATGTGTTCATTCAATTGGAACTGAAACATCAATTTTGCAGCGGAAATATACGCTTACTCATTCAGATTTTACTGGCGATCTCTTTTTAACTATTGATTGCTCCTATGATAATGAAGAAATATCTAATTTCTATACAAAATTAATGAGAGATGAGGTATTGGCTGAATGGCTCAAAAGAGAAAGTGAATACGAACTCCATGTATATCTCCATGTAAGCGGAGGATTTGTGTTTGGTGGGGCTTGGTTAAGAGAAAGAATTTTCCGCCATCATTTGCCCCACGTACTTAAAGTGATTCGATATGCGGATAAAGATCTATTTGATAAGTATCCGGATCTAGGTAATTCAAAGATACTTGTACATTTTCAATCTCCAAAACAGAAGTATAACAAGATTGAAGATTACGGGCAATTAAATGATTATAAAACGTAAAGAGATATTGGGTTTTTTCCAAGAACCAGGAAATTGGAAATTTGATGATTAAAAAACGAGTGAGACGCCTTCAGAGAGGAAAAAAGGAAAATGGACCGATTCTATATTGGATGAGTCGTGATCAAAGAGTAGATGATAATTGGGCCTTAGTTTATGGATACAACCGAGCATTAAAGAATAATGTTCCCCTTATTGTATATTTTGCTCTAGTTCCTCAATTCAAAGAAGCTACCTATCGAGCATACAAATTTATGTTAAAAGGACTAAACCAAATAAGCCAGAAATTAGAATCCCTTAATATAGCATTCGTTCTTAAATTGGGAAATCCCGAAGTCCTCATTCCACAATTTATTGAAGAAAATGAGATTTCATTATTGATAACGGATTTTTCTCCACTTAAAATAAAACAGAATTGGAATGAAAGAATTAAAGAGAAAATTTCAATCCCATTCTATGAAATAGATGCTCATAATATAATTCCTGTTTGGGAGGCATCAACAAAGAAGGAATATGCCGCATATACATTACGCAAGAAGATTGAAAAAAAAATAGGAGGATTTTTAGAGGAATTTCCGAAATTAAAAAAGCTAAGGAAAATATGGAGTGAAAATATAAATCCAATTGATTGGGAAAAGTTATTAAATAGGATCGAAGTCCAAAAAACGCAATTTATAGATACAGAATTTAAACCGGGAGAAGAATATGCGATGAGAATGCTCCAAAAATTCCTTAAAGAAAATTTTACGAGTTATAATGAAATTCGAAACGATCCCAATGAAGTGGGAACCTCAAATCTTTCTCCATACCTCCATTTTGGGCATATATCCTCCCAAAGAGTAGTCTTGGAAGCGAGTAAAGTAAGGGATGTTGCTAATTTGAAAAATTCATTTTATGATGAGATTGTTGTAAGAAAGGAGTTGTCTGACAATTTTTGTTTTTATGAGCCTAAGTACGATTCTTTTGAGGGATTTCACTCATGGGCTCAAGAAACTCTTAATACTCATCGAAATGATACAAGGGAATATATCTACAAGAAAGAAGAGTTCGAAAATGCTGTAACCCATGATGATGCATGGAACGCTGCCCAAATCGAAATGAAAAGGACGGGAAAGATGCACGGATATATGCGAATGTATTGGGGTAAGAAGATTCTCGAATGGACAGAGACTCCGGAAGACGCGCTCCAAATTGCCATCAATTTGAATGACACGTATGAATTAGACGGCAGGGATCCTAACGGTTATGCAGGAATTGCATGGTCCATTGGAGGAATCCATGATAGGGCGTGGAAAGAACGTCCGGTGTATGGAAAGATTAGATATATGTCATATAGTGGATTAAACAGAAAGTTTGATCTCCAAAGATATATTAGTACATATTTATGAAAGGTTATGAAATATGAATGATTTTATTAAACCAGTTGTAGTAGTCTCCAAATGTATCGAATTCGCTTATTGTCGCTATAATAGCAACATTATTAGCAGCGACGTGGTAGAAGAGATGAAAAAATTTGTCGAATTTATTCCAATATGTCCAGAAGTGGAAATTGGATTAGGAGTACCACGAGACCCAATTCGAATAGTCCAAGAAAAAGACGATTTTTTAAGATTGATTCAAAGTTCCACAGCTATGGATTTTACAGAGAAAATGCTCACTTTTGCTGAGAAATTTCTAAATTCTTTGGAAAGGGTAGATGGGTTTATTTTAAAATATAAATCACCTTCTTGCGGGACAAAACATACTCCATATTTAGCAAGTATCGAGAAAGGAGCAGCAAAATTGGGAACTGGTCCAGGATTGTTCGGAAAGACGGTTTTGAAAAACTTTGGTTATCTTCCGATTGAGAATGAAGGCAGGCTGAAGAATTTTAGAATACGAGAACATTATTTAACGAAATTATATACAATCACGCGATTTCGAGAAGTAAAAACATCAGAATCAATGCATAAACTCGTGAAATTTCAAGAGAAAAATAAATTTCTGTTTATGGCTTATAATCAAGACGAGATGAGAAAAATGGGAAGTATCGTTGGAAATGCCGGCAAAAAACCATTTTCGGAAATAATTGAAGAGTATGAAACGCATCTTCATACACTTATCGCATATCCACCCAAATATACTTCACACATCAATGTATTAATGCACATGTTAGGTTATTTCTCAGATGAGCTCTCAAAGGGGGAGAAAGCATATTTCTTAGATGAATTAGAGAAATATCGTGCTGGATGGATACCACTTTTTGTTTTAAGAAGCTTATTAAAATCATGGATCATTCGATTTGATCAGCCCTACTTGAAAAACCAAATATATTTTGACATCTTTCCTGAGGAATTAATGAGATTTGATTTGAAAGATACTTGGAGAGGGAGAAGCTATTGGAAAAAGAAGAAATAAAATTAATCGGGCTCATTGGTGGGATGAGTTGGGAAAGCACTATAGAATATTATAAAGTAATCAATTCTTTGGTAAATAAAAGATTAGGGGAGTGGAATTCGGCAAAAATTTTGTTATATTCTGTGAATTTTCAAGAAATCTTGCCACTTCAAAATGCTGATAAATGGAACGTTATAGCGGAAGAGATGATAAAAATAAGTAAAAAACTTCAAGATGCGGGATGCAAAGCAATAGTTATTTGTTCGAATACAATGCATAAAATCGCTAATGAGATTGACTCCGCTATTTCAATCCCTCTAATTCATGTTGTTGATGAGACAGCAAAAGCGATAAAAAAACAAAAAATAAAGAAGATCGGATTATTAGGTACTCGTTTTACTATGGAAAGGGGTTTTTATAAAAATAGGCTAATTGAAAAGCATAACTTATCTGTATATCTCCCAAATAAGCAAGAAAGAGATTATATCAACAATGCTATCTATAATGAATTTGCGAAGGGGAAATTTCTTGATTCTACCAAAAAAAGATTCTTAGATATTATCCAAAATTTAGAGGCAGACGGCGTTGAAGGAATAATTCTTGGGTGTACTGAAATTCCTATAATTATTAAACGAAAAGACGTTGATCTGCCGTTATTTGATACACTCAAAATCCATTTATCAAGTGCTGTTAAGTTTGCTTTAGATGAGAATGATTAATCTTTTTCCCACACACCTTATTCCAATTCAAGATTCATAAAAGAAAACCTAATGGTTGAATTTTACTTATATTTTGCAGTGAAATTTAGTTTTTATAAAAATTAATTTAATAATGCTTTTAGAAATAATAAGATCACACGAAGGTTTTTTGGAATCATAAAAAAAATCTTTTTTACAAATCAAATGAAATTCAATTTAGGTGAATGAAAATATGGTAAATTTTATTTCCCAAGAAATGAATGACCTGATGAATAAGCAGATCGTCGAAGAACTCAGATCAGCTTATATTTATTTAGGTATGGCTGCATGGGCCGACAGAGAGGGCTTAAAAGGACTTGCTAATTTTATGCGGACGCACGCAGAACAAGAGGAATATGTTCATGCGATGAAATTTGTTGACTATATCCTTGAAGCAGGAGGAAAAGTAGAATACGGGACAATTGAAAAAATCTCTACTGATTGGCAAGATGTTGAAACCGTGTTAAAAGAAGCTATCTCTCACGAAGAGCATATTACTAGTACAATAAAGAATTTGATGGATTTAGCAGTAGAGAAGAAGGAGTATTATGCCTATGAACTTTTAGATTGGTTTAATGAAGAGCAAATGGAAGAGGAGAATCTTTTTACCGATCTTTACGATGCGTATAAATTAAGCGGCAAGAATTTATTAATGTGGGATAGAAATATTACACATCCAGATTAAAATGAACAAGATTTATTATACAATATTTTTTATTTTTTTCTTTCTTAAATTTTAGATAAATGGTTAATAAAAAAAAGTAAAAGAGAATTTAATATACATTATAACTTTTCTTCTCCCATGCTTATCTTATAGAGCTCATATGCGAATTTTGGTTGATACTGGACAACGCTTTGAGTTTTAAAAGTTAATATGCGGAATTTAACACCGATTCGATTCCCAAACCATACGATATGAAATCGAGGTTTAAACCCGAAATGTTTTTTATACTCATCGCATAATTTACTAATTCTGTCAATTTTTATTCGGAATTTATCATATTCAAAACGCATCCGAAAGGTGTAGGAATGGATTTGTTCATAATTCTTTTTCATGAATACGTCGTAGATTTCTTGCATTTCTTCCTTATAATCTCTTAATTCATCATTCAGATCAAAATCTATCCTCGCTTTTCCTTTATCTTGCGGGCTTTGTATCTTATTTTTGAAATCCTCAAACGTCTCAATATCTTGCAATTCGATGGTATAATTAATAATATTTGAATTTACAATGTCATTATTAGTGATTTCAATCATGATATTATTAAACGTCTCGATAACCACCTTAGTAAAGGTAATTTTCTTGACAATTCCCTTCTTTCCCTTGATTTTAACAATATGCCCAAGATCAAATGGATCGATAATAAACAAAAGAAGTCCGGATAAAATGTTAGCAAAGATTTCACTTGATGCAAATGCCAGAGCAGTACTTATCGAGCCCGTCAAGACTGCAGCAATTTCGGGATCAATGTTTCCAAAGGAAGGAAATCCTTCGATTGCCAAAAAGACGATAACTACAATAGAGATCAGTTTAAATACAAAATTTGCTTTGTTTTTCTGTTCCACAGTTAATCTTTTGGTAGATCGTAGTAAATAGTTTATCAATTTGTTCAATCCGATGAAGGCGGCAATCGCAATGAGAAGAACAAACAAGGCCATCAAATCTGTACTAAATAATGCCATTTTTGATTAAGCCTCCAATTTTTCTTTATATTCTTCCCATTTATTATAGATAGAATCATGATATAGTTTGAATAGGACATCTCGTAAAAATGCATCAAGATATTGAAGGACAAGCGTAGGAGTCTCTGCTGTGATTAATAAATCTATTTTACATCGAGAGACGGTGACCATATCTACCACATAATCAGGTCTGACACCGAAGCGAGGTTCATATTCATCAAATACCTCATTTAATAGTCTATCTAACTCCTCAGGGTCAACGTCAGATGTGATTTCCACATTTTTGGCGTATCTGGTAATTTTCTTATCCTCTTCAAATAACTGCTGTGCTTTTTCTATATATTTCTTGTAATCTGTTTTATCTTCTTCCTGCTCCTCTTCCCCCTCTTCAATCTTCAAATCCACCAGTGTTTGGACTTTATAGGTGAACTTGGTTATCATAGATCCAAAGATATTGCTATTAGGTACCACCACATTTACTCCATCCAATTCCTTCAATTTTGTTTGGTTTAAGGTGATTTGTTGGACCTGTCCTTGAACACCGTTTGTATCAATAAGATCTCCAATTTCAAATTGTTCCGTGGTTAGCATAAGCACTCCAGATGTGATATTGTTTATCAACTTCTTAAACGTTAATGAGACCGCGATAATTAGGAAGGACAATACTGCGATGAAGGTTTCAAGTGAAAGCGCAAATAAGAGAACGAGCATGAAGACTCCCCAAATAATGTTGATTAAACTCGTTATGACTATTCTGATGAGACGTTTTCTAAAGAAATATGCGATAATCCTTATAATCGGTGTCCTCACCAGATAGATAATAATGTTAATGATGATCAAATCTACTGCGAGCGGATTTACTCCGGGAAAGAAAAAACTTGGGTATAGAAATATCAATGTAATCAGTGTGATCAAAGCTATATAAATAAGCAACAAATATCGCTTTTTCATATAATAGTTATTCATCAAATCATATTTAAAATTTCTAATAACTTAATGATAATAAGTTAAATACGAAAAATGATATGGATTTGTGTTTTTGTAGTTCAGAGGAATTGGAGAGAAATTTCTACTATATTATTTTCAAAATCCATTCCTTCTATTACGCATTTTACATCCATTCCTAATTTCTTTTTGATTGAATGTTCAATCACCCCTACCATAATATAGAAGTGGTTTTGCATAAATTCAGATAAATCTTGTAGATTTTTGATACGATAAAATGCTTTTTTCTCTTTCTTATTAATTTTAGTCTCTACTTCTATCCTGTTTCTATAAACGAAGGGAATGAAGGGGATCATAGACCCAAAATAGGTAAGAAATTCAATAACAGAAGTACCATTATTTTTTGGAAGAACAGTATCTGGAAATTTCGAGCCGTAGGGAAAATCAGTTCTCTGAGAAATCGCTTTTCCTATTAATGCTAAATTTTCTTTATCATCTGTAATTTCACTCAGACCAGACAATAACCCTGTAAAATAGGAATATATTAATTCTCTGGGGATCAATTTACTCTTAGTACTATAATAGAGTTTATAAGCCCCAATCTCTTTAAAAAAGACTTCCTGCCGTTCTAACAGGATAGCAATATATTTTCCCGCCGTAACGCGTGAGGTATCAACACCTTTCGCAATATCGGTAATTGTGACTCCAGAAGGATTTTCATTAATGTAAGATAATATCTCTTTAATGTATTCTTCCGAAGATTTCTTATTTTTTGACTTTTTCATATTAATGTATATCCATCTCTAGAAGAGTTATTGAATCAAAAGTTAAATTCTTTATTCTATAATTTGGTAAAAATATCTAGTTTCTTTTTTAGTTATAAGCTGCTCTTTCGGGATAACGGGGATACAATTTTATAATTTCTCTAAGCATTTGGGCATTTAGGTTTTTCCTTAGTTCTTCTTTATCCCATAGATTATTAATTTCGGAGGGATCATCCTTCAGATTATAAATATCTCCAAATTCGGGTACGCTCTCATATAAAGTATATCGAAAATCCTCAGTCACCAAAGTACGTAATCTCATGATTTTATCCTTCGAAATTTCCTCATCATGTTCAATCAATATTTGATCCCGTAATTGCTTATCTGGGTTTTCTAACACCGTAGAAAAGTCATATCCTTGCATCTGTTCTGGATGGTATTTTTCTCTTATTCTTAGGAGACTCAAGATTGTTTTTGGAAGATCTACTGTTGAAATCAATGAATCAGAAACACTTTTTTCAGTTTTTCCAGGTATTTTCCATAATAGAGGAATATTTATCAAACCCCTATAATGTGCAGGTCCTTTCAAAATTAATCCATGATCTGCACATAAATCTCCATGATCGCTTGTAAAGATAAGCATCGTATTTTCAGCGAGTCCAAGTTCTTCTAACTTAGTTAATATCAACCCAATTCCATCATCAATCATCGAAATGGACCCATAGGTTAATGAAGTAAATTTTTTGGCGTTCTCTCGATTTACCTTTTGCGGTAGTAAATGTCTAAAACGTGCATCTTTTATATGTTGCCCCAAAAATGGGTGCTCAATAAGATTTTCCGCGTCGTCAAAATTGGCTGGCAGATCGATATCACTTGGGGAATAAAGATCCTTATATTTTCCAGGAGGGCATACGGGGTGATGAGGGTCATTAAATGAACAATGTAAAAAAAAGGGCTTATTATCATAGGAATCCCGGGCATATCTCTCAAGAAACTCACTCGTTTTTTGGGTAATGTAATGAGTTGGGTATAAATCTTCAGATAATTCAGTTTCATAGAAATTGTCATTAATAGCTAAAAAGCGAGTTTTTAATTTTTCTATATCTTGGTATCCTTGTTGTTTGAGCCATTCAAAATAATGCCCTCCCATAACATCTCCATGTCCTACTGTTAGTAATACCTCATCAAATCCATAATAGGGAGTGGGGAACGGTTTTGGGATATCTCCCGCCATCCAACTGGTAATATCTTCCAAAGATGAGACTTTTCTCTTAAAAGAATGGGAGAAAAAATTAAAATGGGTCTTACCAATGCTAATCGTATGATATCCATTCTCTCTTAATGAGTCTGCAATCGTTTTTTCCCTCGGATTGAGATTAATTCCGTTGGATCTCGTGCCGTGGACACTTGGGTACGATCCCGTGAAGAAACTAGCCCTATTTGGCATACATATGGGTGTATTGCAATAATAGTTTGTAAATCTTACACCTTTTTCCGCAATTAAATCAATATTCGGTGTTTGTAAAACTTGATTTCCATAGCAACTCAAGTGATCGGAACGCTGCTGATCGGTGATAAAAAATATTACATTCATTCTATCTGACATTTTCGATCTTCTGGTTAATTATATCCTTTTTTAAAATTTTAATTTATATTCAACTTTTCATTATTCCGATATAGAATTAAAAAACTCCTCTTCAGATGGTGGGTAATATTTTACCTCATTTCCTTCTTCATCTTTCCTTTTTACATATTCCCTTCCTTCTTCATCCAAAAATACTTTTCCAGATTGTTTTAATAACTTAAACAATTCAACTCTTTTTTTTGGATCCCCGACGCATATAAAATTACAATTTCCGCATCGAGGATTGGTATCTTTTAAAGGACGATCTGCGACATTTTCGGTGCCACCCACTTTCCCATAGGATCTAAGAATTTCCTTATTGAATTTCTTCAGTTGTTTTGGCGTACTTTTGTCTAATAAAATTTTTTTCATTATTTTCTTAATAAGTGAAGGATCTTCTTTCCATTCTTGATTGTTATATTCTTTTAAACAAATGTGATCAGCAGTCCAAGTGCTCCATTTCCCATCTTCCGATAAACCGGTCAATCCGGCACATCCGATCCCACATTTAGAATAAATACCTCTTTTTGCATATTCTTCTTTTTTTCCTCCGATAATTACTTCTTGAGTGTCTTCTGTCTCTTTCTTGTCAAAAAATCCAGTTGTACACGCTTGGAAACAAATCATGCACTTGTTACAATGATTTTCTTCTGCCATAGGATCAGGTTCCAATGGGGTTGTTGTTAAAACACCTCCGAGATATAATGAAGCCCCATATTCTTTAGTTATTAAATTTCCCGACCAACCTATATTTCCTAACCCTGCTGCCACTGCACCGTATCTCAATGAAAAATCAGGGTATGACTGATCTTCCTTAAAAATATTCGAATACCCTCCCTTTTTCCTATATCTGCCATTTGGAACTACAGCAAATGCTTTAAAGTTAGAATTCTCTTCAATAAATTCTTTGATTTTTACCGCTGTTCTCCATGCGGTAGTGTAAGCAAAATGTTGGAATTGTTTGAGACTGAATCTTTCTTTCTTGGAAAAATAATTTTCTAATGCTTCAATAGGATTGGGATATGCCCATATAATACAACTTTTTGCATCTGGTAGAGAATATTCCATATTTGCAGAAGGAGGTGCATCTTCTAACATGTGTCTATCACCTATCCCCACTAGTTTTGCGCCCGAATCTAAAGCTATTTTTTTGATCTCTTCTTTCAATTCATTTAAATTCATATTAATTTATTTAACATATTGTTTTGGTTCGAGATGAAATTTCATTTTATCCTTCCCTAAGA
>WJIN01000125.1 GCA_014730295.1 Promethearchaeota archaeon
GTTGAATAAATTATCATATCTTAAAAAAAAACTCATTTATAACAAAATATCATAAGTATTATTCTATATCGTAGAGATGGTCATTTTAGATAATGATAAAATATCATTACAAAAGAATTAACTATGGAATTTTTAAAATTTGGATTTATTGTTCTTGTATTAGTTTTTGGCATTCTTGATAGAAATGATTTCCCACATTATGATTTGAACCGGAGAATTGCGTTTTTCAAAATTTCTTGTAATAATATACAGAATTAAGCTATAAAATACGCATTGATTTGGAAAAAACTTTTTTATGAAGATATTATATATATAAAATGGTTAATTTTTCTTCAGTTTTATATTATTAAATATATAGACAATATATGAACTAATTTTATGCATTTATCCAATCTTTCATATCTGCTATTTCTCTTCTCTTTTTCAATTTATCCTTCTTCTCTTGATAACCAGCTAAAGAATTAGCGCTAGGATTGTTTGAGCAAAATAATAAGACATATTTAATCTGACCTTTTGGGATTAATCTCAAACTCTTTACGAGACATTGTATAAGAAATTTAAGGTATTAGATTTTTATTAAACTAGTACTCACTAATTTTCTCTTTTTTCATTGAATAGGGAATTCTAAAGAACAATAAAGCATAATTACTATATACTACAGGTTATTTCTTCGATATTCCACATCATTACCATGTTGTATATCAAATTCTCTTTCTGATAGCAAGACCAAGTCAAATTTCCCTCCCCTCGCAAAATCAATATGTACAACATTATAAGACCTTCCGGGATAAACGGTTTCATTAGGAAAATTAGCATTCATTACTCTGATAAGTTTCGGGTAAAAATTACTCTTGGAAGGATCCCCACTCACCGCGAAAATCACATCCATATCACTATCCGGACGATATTGTATCCTCGCTCGAGATCCCGCTTTTGCGACTCGAGATACTTCCAATCTTTGGTGAGTAAGGACATTATAGATAGAAGTCCATAAGCGATGATATCTGTCTTCTGATGGTATCATAAATTATTTTTAGATTTACAACTATATTAATGTTGTTATGCAATTTACCTATAAAATAAAGGTGAAATAATAATCTCAATCCAAGTAGAAGGAAGTCAATTGCTTCAAAGACATGAAAGTCTATATAAGGATCTCATTAAAATTCCCGAAAAACGTAAAATGATAATTAAAACGGAAAGTGAGGGGGACAAACTTTTCGGGTTACCAAGATTTGAGCCGAATTGTTATGATTGGTCTCCTGTATTACTTACTCAATTAAGAAATCATCTACAAGATATCTGGGTCTTTTTCGAAAAATACTCATATTATTTTGATTCGACTTTACTTCCCATATTATCATATAAAACTAGGAGGGTATCAAAAAAGTCAATCATTTTCTTAATGGAGAGAGATGTATGGGAAACTGATGAGGTATACGGAAAATATTTGATAGAAATTAAAAAAGATTCCACTCATATTGGATACTTCCGGTTTGAGAGAGTTATTAAAAAATATACTATTGAGACTCATGATTTAGACCAGATTGAATCTTGGATTTGTAATGATGCGATTAATCAGATCCAAAATCAATTTTCTTATCTCTGGAATAACTTAAAGAAAGAAATCCGTATAGTTATGAAGGAAAAATATACTAAACCTCCAAAAAAAAATGTCGATTCTCCATATCTCAAGAAACAATTTCATAAAATTCTAGGTATCGTGGATGTATGGCCAGAATCTGCATTATTAAACTTAGGGCGAATCATGGAGTTATGGCTACGTATATCACTAAGTGAACAAGCTACAGGATGTAGGGATCTTATTAATCTCGCAAAAGTGAGGGGGATTATAGATAAAAATGGAGCACGGCTAATGGACAAGATTAGACGGAATAATAATGATTTAAAGCATAAACCCTATTATCAAGTGAAAGCGAAGAAAATAAAACATATAGTAAAGCAATTTAAGGACTTAATTCATTCATAAAAGCTTTCTTGAGAAGATCTCCTCTTTTCTAAACTGTTTTGACAATCAGATTATGAATTTTGCGAATGTTCATATGAAATTCCACTTCTATTTGTAAAAAAGTACTAATTAACTCGAGTTCTGGTTATGTTCGGGATAAATTCATAATATTCCGAACTAAACATATATAAATCGAACTAACTATTTTTCCTTTGATGAAAGAAAAAATAATGGATTATGAAATTGAGGAAATTTTAAGAGATTTCCCTCGTAAACTTGTTCCTCTTGGTGAGATTAAAACTAAAATAAACTCCAATCGCAAAAAAAGGAATAAGTCTTCTGTTAGCAAGACCACTGTCTATGTTAAGCTTGAAAAGATGACCAAGCAAAATAAAATTTACCATATTAAACGTAAAGGTTATGGACAATATAATTATGAATTTAACGAAAAGGATCCTAATTTTTATCTCTTTGATGTGTATAAGAAAATCTTGGGAATTATAGGAACTATTAATGTTAAGAAAAGCGGAAAATTGGATGAAAGTTCTGCATTATTAGAAAATTTTGAAGAAGACCTTGACTTGAATGATTGGGAAAAACTTAAAGATAATTTTAATAACCTTATAGACCAAGGGATATTAGAACTTCGTTATCATCATAAAAAATTCGGCTCAAACTTATGTGTAAATTATTCATGGGCTCGATACCACAACTTATGTCCTGTATGCTTGGATAAGATAAAGTTGAATAAACCGCATTTTGTTTTAGAAATATTAGATGACGATATAACCTATATGCAATTCACGAGAACTCATTTAAGATGTGTTGAAAACGTTTTAAATAGCTATGAATTAAAGATGGAATATGAAAGTGAATCTACTTATTATCCAATCAAAGAATATAAATTTAATGAGTTTACCTCTATTTATTTCACATGTCCAATGTGTGGATTAACACTTGATATATTTGAACTTTTCTTTGATGAAAATGGTCCATTGAAAGAGATATACAAAAGATTTCGAAATAAAACAGATGATATTCAAATTATGGACTATCTCCAAAACCTAAGTAAAGAGTTATTCGGAGATATCTCAACTCTAACTTGGGCTAAAGAAATTAGACATAAAAAAGCAAGATTGGTAATAAAAAAGATAGTTATGCTAAATCGTATCGCGTATCATCCCAATTGTGCATTAAAGTTGCATGAAAAAGAAATGGAATGGAAGAGGTTATCAAATAACCAAAAACGTAAGGAGAGGTGAAATAATGAAATACTATATTGATAATAACGGATATAAACGTTATAGTGATTCTAATAAACTAGTGCATAGACAAGTAGCCGAGATGATGTTAGGCAGAAAACTTCGTTCAAGTGAAGTAGTACATCATAAAAACAGAAATAAATTAGATAATCGTAGATCAAACTTATGGGTCTTTAAATCACAACAAAAACATTATAGGATTCATAAACTTGATGAAAAAAGGAATGGTCAATGGTAATGAAAAAGAACTAATTTATGCTCTAAATAATTATAGTTTAAAGATTTAAATCTTTATAAAATTCTGCTTTAGTTATCTCAAAGTTTGCCTTTTCGATTAATTCTTCCACTATTCTTCGTATAATATCTTTATAAGCATCTAAACCTTTGGTTTTTATAATTTCATCAATTATATCAATAATTTTCTGATCATTACCAGTAACTAATAATATATTTTCAGATCCTTTTAGTAGCAGCTCAATCACCTTTAATACTTCCATAGGAGTGATATCAACATACTTTTTTATTACATCTAATAGAAATAATCTTGGACTACTTAGTTTTTCCACAGTTAATTTCAAAATATCATTTAAAATCAAAATTTGATCTTTACCAATTGGCAATTTATCAAATAAATTGACATACCACTGAAGTTCCTTGTTAAAAACTTCAATTTTTGATGGGTTGACATTTTTTATTTTTTCTAAACGATATTTCCATAATTCTAATAGTTTATCCAGTATATTTGATTGTTGTTCGGTATTTTTATAACTGTCCCAGATTTTAAGATTAAACCACATTGCTCTTGAGCGCGCCTTAACATCTGAATGTTCGAAGAAATGGTGTACTATGGATCCCTCCTTAAAATCCGCTAGATTATGAACAAAAAGTAGGATAATATGGCTTGCAAGACCCTCAATAGCTTTATTAGAGAAAGATAAATCATTATATTCATATATGGCTTTTTTATAGTACTCTTCGAGTATTTTATATGCTTTTTGGTTTAGATAATTATATGAAATAAAACTTTCCCACGCAATTTTCCATAAATCCTGGTTTTCTATTGGAAAAATTAACTCAATTTTAGATTTAGTCCATTCTTCATCCAAATAAAACAAGTTAAATAAATTATATGCTAAAATAGAATGTATAATCTCAACAGACTCCTTTTTTGGATTTATCAAATTTTCTAAGGTTTCTTTAACTTCAATAACCATTTTGGATTTTTCATCCTGACCAACGCGTCTTGCATGATATAGAGCATAGGAAAAAAAGGTTTGAACAATATTACCTCTAACAGTGTTGATAGAGTAATTAACAAAGTCGTTATAGTGTAATGATATTTGAGGTCTATCTATCTCCTCTAATTTCATATCCAAAAAATCTGAAATAGTTGTCCAAATCATTTTTATGAGTTCATCAGATAATGTCAAATCATCAATATTTAAAACTTCTTTCAGTAAGTTATTAACCTCTCTAATTAAATCTAGATGCTTTAAGGGAGTAAATTCAGATTTATTTTGGTTAAAGAAACTAATGATTTTTCTCAAATTATCAACAAGATCAATATCTTTTTTATTTCGGATTGCTGAAATAAATCCATTAATCATATGTGAGAGGTATTCTTTTGGTATTTCTTCTAATTTGTCTAATAACGCCTCGAGTTTATCTATCTTTTCTGAAATTAATCTACTTAAAGTGACCCCTAAGCCATTTTTAGATGAAAAAAAATCTTCCATACTAGGATTCCAAGTCTTTAAATATGAAATTAATTCATCAATTTCCAAATTCATTATCTCTGATTCTTTTAGAGGAGACCCAGTATAAAAGCGAGGGCTTTCAATATAGCGAAAATACTGCGGATTTCTTATTTCACCGTCCTTTTGAATCGAATTTTTATATATTTCACTAAGTTCAGAAGGTAAATGTTCTTTAATTGGATCAGATCTCCTTCTAATCCAAGAAGAAATACGTCTATTTTTCCAACTATGATATTCCTCTTCATCTGTGAAATCTTCGACAGAGACGCCGTATTTTGAGAAATCTGGACCTTCCATTAACCAATTAAAAATTTGATGTTTCATTTCATCTTCCAGAGCTGAGAATTGATTTTTTAAAAGTGTATAGTATTCTGCCCAAACACTATCATTAAAAAATAAATCTTTTTGAGAGAAATAGACATTAATCTGTTCGGAGAGAATATCTGAGAATTCATTTAATAGAAATAATCTCATTCTAATGAAGATTGTCCAATGGTAGTCCTCTAAAATTTTAAACCCATTTAATAATAGTTCTGAATTTTCTGAACCAATTAGTAAGAAATAATCCCGAATTTGATCAGTTAAAAGATTTTTGGTATCTTCTGACATATAAGAGCCCTCAACTTTTTTAATGTTTTTCTTCCAAACTTCTGAATAATCCTGATATTTCTCGGTTTCCATATGCGATTCTAAGTTTAAAGTTTCAATCAATGAATTACATAATAATTTCAAAAAACGAGGTTCATTTGTAATTTTGTCAATATCTACTACCTTTTTAATAATATCCTCATAATCAGATAATAGAAATGAGAGTTTGTCTGAAACAATTGGAAAATCCTTCTTAGCTGGTTTCTTTATATTAAAGAGATAATTTAATAACTCAAAAGTAGTATCTATTTCATTTTTATATATGAAATTATTTATTAATTTTTTGAGATATACAAGCTCTGGAATTGAATGATATTTAATAGTCCATTTTTTTATAAACGGTAACGCTTTCTTAGCAGTCTCAACGGGCATATTATATAAACATAATAATATACTTCTAAAAATAGTCACATCAATAATATTACTGAGATTTTCAATAATTTTAAGAACTTTTTCCGATCTAATTGGGGATATATTAATCAAATAATTAACTTGAGGCCATATATGCACCATAAATGAGGGCTCTGCGGATTTTAGTGAGGGTTCGATAAAAAAATCTTTCTGTATCAGTAAATCTAACCATTTTGGAGATTTTAATCTCGAGAAGAAATATTGAGAATGTGAAGGGTTTCCCAACAAATCAATCAATTTATCTACATCTTCAATAGTGGGATCTTTCTTGTTTAAAAGAATATCAAGATCAGATATGATTTTTATATTTGATTTTAAAAGTCCTTCAATTAATTCTTCAAGGTTTTGTACTCTTTCTCCAAACTCTAATTCATTAGTCTTTTCATCATAATTAGATATACTCGCAAAAAATCTACATACATCTTCAAGTTCATTAATTAATGACATTTTTAAATCTTTAGATTTTTTTGGAAGATTTTGAGCATCAGAAATCCAACTATCCTTTTGTTGGAGAAGAGCACGACATACAAAACTTAGTGAATTCGCCGCTTGAGCAAATTTTCCTGAATGTGTTTCATTTTTTAAGGTTAAAATTCCAGATTCAAATAGATCTGCTAATTCTGTATCCAAATTAAGAAGAATTCTATAAATTTTCTCATCTAAAAGATTTCTTAATTTAGTAAGTGCTTTACCATAATATTTGTCTAAATCATTTTTTACTTCCTTTAAAGATTGATATCTCTCATTGATATTACTTTTAGTCATTTTAGCAATAATTTCATCAAAGGAAACATCAAAATTCCCATTTTCTCCACTAATGGATTGATTTGTTCCCCCTGGAAAACTATCAGTTAATAATTCATGAATCAATCTTCCCAATGCACAAATATCGATGCGGGGATCATCAGAAGACCTCTTTTCATTAATATAGTATTGATTTGAATGAAATTCATCAGAGGGTGTCTGAATGAGTTCTTTTTTATATTCATCTGGGAAATGAGACATTCCAAAATCAGCTACTTTAATGCTATTATCATCAAAAACAAGTATATTTTTTGGCTTTATATCTCGATGGATAATCAATTTATCATGTAAATGTATTAGACCCTCCAGAATCTCATTTAAAATTCTCTTTACTTCTAAAGGCTTTTCTTTTATATTCTTTGATTTGAAATAGTCCTTAAGATTCTCTCTAGCTTTAGGCATTATATAGAATGGTAACTCCAGACCATCATAAACACACCTCCCAATATCAATAGCGGGCATAATATTTGGATGATCCAATTTTCGTTGTATATCTCTTTCATTAATAAAACGTTTGAGAGCCTCATCAAGCTTTTCTTTATCTTTAGTACGAGAAAATATTTTTGCTACAAACTGAAAATCCTCTGAATCAATACATAAACAAACATTTCCACCTCCTCCTTTATCTATCTCATCAATAATTTCGTACTCTTTTCCATTCTCACATATTAACTTAGAATCTTTGATCTTTCCTAACTTTAAAATCATTCAATTACCCTTTCGGTTTTAACTCCATAAAATTATATATTTTTTAAAAAGTACTGAATTTGATTTTTTCTATATTTAATATGGAATTACATTTATAAAATTATAATGTTTAAGAGATGAGTACTTCATCATTTCATTTTTTTACTTTTTACCGTATTTTTTTCTGCTGCTCGTTGTGCTCTTGCCATAAAACCTTTATATTTTCCAGTTTTATTAGCATGAGATTGGATTCTTCGAGATAACCGAGGAAAATATTCGAGATATGTTTAGCGACTCCCAAGGAGATCCCATCCTATTCGAAGTAAAATCCAGGAAGACAGGCAACCACGAGTCCGGGATCCCGATCCTCACGACTAAGGATGGGGGCGGCAACAAAATCCACGGGCTCTGGGATTTTCACTTCAACGATGTCCCTTTCAATGAAAAACTTATGGTTTTTAATGATAAAATAGAGAATTATCGCCTTGCTTTAGAGACTTTTAAAGGGACTTCAAACTCGGGCAAGAAAGCCTTTTTAGAGTTTCTGAAAACCTCTAAGTATAATAACTTAAGGAGCAACTTTTACGATGATGCCGAAGAATTTGCGAATGAAATGCAGACA
>WJIN01000126.1 GCA_014730295.1 Promethearchaeota archaeon
ACGGATATATTTTCTGGGTACTTTATCTGGACTACAAGACCCTTATCTTCCGTCCATTTTGTAATAATAAATCCTTTTGGCATTTTTTACTTTCCTTTTTTTTGTTTTGATTTTAATTTGTATCTTATTTGAATTTTATCTTTAAATTTGGCTTATTATTGTTATTTTGTTAATGAGTCTTTCTGGAAAATCTCAGACTCGGATTGAGGAGTTTTCAATAATTCAGTTTTATCTTGATAAATATTATTTATTTTTTCTTGATGACTATTAAGTGTTATTGTTTTGGAGCTTTTGTTCTTCTTTATCTTTTTACGCAATTTTCGTATTTTCCGAACTGTTGGAGGGTATTTAAAATAGAGCTGATAGGCACCGATCCCGACAACAAGTCCGACTAAACCTATTGTCAATCCAATTACTAAAGGATCTAAATTAATTGGGTCACGAATGAAATTATAACTTACCAAAAGAGAAACATTATCGATATAAATTTGATTAGTTTCATTGTAAATAAAATCATTTGCAATATAAATTTCAAGTGAAAGGTTATTTTTTTGTCCTTTTAATAATAGTGAACGTATATCAAAACCTCCTGATTTTGCTTCTTGAAATGATGAGTTAATATCGCTTAACTCCACTGTTTCAATATATGGATTTCCGTTTATAAGCGCCCTGATTTCTGAGAAAGGAGACAGAGATGTAGGCCACGAGTTTTCTATTTTATGTTGAAAATTTAGGGTGGTATCTTTTAATTCTATATTTTCTGGTAATTCTTCCAAAATCTGGTTCAACGAAATTGTTGTAAATTTTTGTATTTTCCTCTGATACTCTATTGATAAATTGCATTCTTTGAAAATTAAGTAATTCCAATGATCACTATCACCTCCGGATCCTGCTTTATTATCTTCACAATAGATATCCATTCCTAAAATTATTGTAAAATTATGATTATCATATGATAACACTGATTCAAGCGCATTTATCAAATAAGATTGACTCTTAGATTTTAATAGACCATCGGTAATATTTAATATTGGATCAAATCCGGGTTCATCTAATCCAAGGTTCTCAGATCTATTTTCAGCAATTCTGTATGCATAATTGTTATTGAAATCAATTATATCCACATAAAAAAGAACCCAGTCTCCTATTTCAGTTCCCAAATCAAGATCTACGGTATCATTAATGGCATCCACATTTGGATCAACACTGGCATTAACCAATACTTCTAAATCGACCGAGGTTATTTTATATTGGGACATATCATCCAAAATACTAATGTTTTTTTTGAAATGTACACTTGGATAGTTCCTAATCTGTCCTGAAGCAGGACTCTCATCTAAAGTATGCCAAACATAACATCCAAAATTATTAATTTCGGTAAAATCAGGAGGTAAGTAATTGGAATTATTTAATATTTTCCATCCTTCAGATAATGCAGTTTGATTAGGAATTCCGGCAGATAGAATTAAATTTTTTTTTTCTCCTAATAGTTCAAATTTAGCGCTACTATTCGTAATCGAATTATTAAAAATAGATCCATCTCCTCTGTCACCGATTGTAAAATTCCAAAAAGCATTTGTTTGAAAATCAGGATTTTTTATCAATTCTTTATTTCGAATATTAGATAGAGAAATTTGGTTTCTTTGTTGATAAGAATTTATTTGATAATTAGATAAGCTATTAAAAAGAATATGGGTAAAAAATGAAAAAAGAACTATCATTATTAATACTAAGGAAATTAGATTCTTATTATTCTGATTTCGTTTCTTGATTATATTTTTCCTATTGCTAAAGTCCATCTCTTTAATGTTCTTCCCTTTTTTGAGTTTCCTTCGAACTTTTCTTAGCTTCCGTATCTTTTTAGGATATTTAAAATATTTTTGGTAAGCAATAAAAGTAGAAGTTAGAGCGATTATACCAATTATCAAACCAACAATTATAGGGGTCCAATTAAAACCCCTTATTCTCAAATCTAAATTCAGATAAACATTATCGATTGATATTCTATATGTTTCGTTTAATTCAAATGAGTCTTTTATTATGATTTCTATTGATACATTAATATTTACATTTTTTTCAATATAACCTAGAATATTGAAATTGATTGTTCCTTGAAAATCTGTTTGAAAGTTCGATATCTTGATAATTCCTTGTGGAAACAATTTATTGTTAATATAAAAGCGGATTTCAGTCAGAGGGGCTATTTCGGGCCAGCTATTATTAATTTTATACTCATAAGAGAAAATTGCGTTATTGATTATAATATCATTTCCAGTAATTTTAGGTGCCTCTTGATTCCAAGACACTGTTGTATATTCATCAATTTTTTTCTGAAAAGATAATGATAAATTAAAAGTTTTGATATACAAATTCTCATAATTATCTATATCATCTCCATCATTATTATCTTCAGAATATATATCAATACCTAATGTAATTGTAAAATTAGAATGATCGGGATCCCTCTGAAAAGCTTTATTTAAAGCGTCTATAATAACACTTTGATTGAATGTGAATAAATATGAATCTTCTATTTTTGATCCATTAATACTATTAAATCCCAAATCTCTTGTCTTATTTCTTGCTACATAATAAGGTTCTTGATAGTAAATATCCGAAATTAGAGCATAAAAGATAACATAATCACCTGTTCCTAAACGATCCCAATCAGTATCATTTGGAGTATCAACATTTTGATTAACACTTGCATTAAAAATTATTTCTAAATTAACTGATGTGATTTCATAATCTAACATATTTAAATTTGTACTAACATTCTTCCTAAAATGTACGCTTGGAAATTGATCTGGACGATCATCCCATAAATGGCTTACATGGATACCTTCAGTATCTATATTCGCTGTATCAGGATATCCAAATATCTCATTCTGGTACTTTTTCCAACCCATTGATTTTGCAGAATTATTAATTATCCCTTCTATTGGAGTTATCGTTCCTGAGTTTCCTAAAATGTTGAAATTTGCTGTTCCATTTGAAATTTCAGCATTCAAATCTGTGTTATCTCCTTCTGATCCGTATTGGTAATACCAATTTGAACTAGAATCGAAGGTGGGATTTGATAACCATAATTGGGAATCGCCATTTACATCAACATGAAACGCTAAAAATCCAAAAATAAAGAATAATGCAAAAAATCCAATTATAAATTTTCTATTTCTCACGAACAAAACTCCACAATTTTCTGATTAAAATGGATCATTAAACATGAAATTTTATAGTAATTCACTAATTTAAATCTATAAGAATTTCTTGGAATAATGATAGAGAAATTTAAGAATTCTATTTAAAGGTTTTTCTTGCCTTTACATAACTGTAAATTTGTGTTATTTATTAATTAGAACACTTGATTGGAAAAATTTACTTATTAAAGCTCTTATCTTGTACGCTTTCTTCACTCTCGGAAGGAATGACCCGCTTCTTTTTCGAACTTATGAGAGAGACTGAACTCTTTCTTTCTGATATTTGAAGCGCCTTTACTTTTTTATTCTTTCTTATTTTTTTTTTTAATTTGCGAATTTTTCGTACAGTTGGAGGATATTTGAAATATAACTGATACGCTCCAATTCCGATCAAAAGTCCCATAAATCCAATTCCCAAACCCACTGCTAAGGGTAATAAATTAGATGAACTTTCAATATAACGATAGCTTATCAAGAGATCAACTTGTTGAATTGAAAGGGTTATATTTTGATCATACCTAAAGGTATTTCCCATAAAAATCTCAATTGTGAAATATATGGTTTTGTTTTTCACGATATATGATTTGGCATTAAATTGAAGAGTTTGAATTGTTGAATTGAAATCTTTTAATAAAATTGTTTTTGGAAGGGTATTATTATTAATAGATATTCTCATCTCTGAAAACTGAGAAAGATCTTCGGGCCAGGAACCATTCATAAAATATTTGAGGTTTATTTTACCATCCAATATCTCTACATTACCTGCAGGGATTTTATCGGTGATTTGGTTCAGTGAAATTGAAGAATATTTCGGGATTAATTTTTGATAAGTAAATGAGAAGTTGCATTCTTTTATATAAATATCTTTGAAATAATCTTCATCGGTACTCTCATCATCCTCACAATAGAATTCCATACCTAATGTTAATGTAAAATTATGATTATCACTTTTAAGAACTTGAGTTAAATAGAAGATGAAATCCTCCATTTTTTCCGGTTCAAAAACCGTATCTGAAATACTATCCCATAGTCCTGCTGTATCATTACCCAACCCCCGAGGGATATATTCCGCAACAGTATATTGAATATTCTTTTCTGGAGTAGAAAGAATTGCATAAAAAGTGACAAAATCTCCAATATCAAATGCATCGCTATCACCAGATTCATCAGCAGAAATTTCCAATCCTCCTCCATTCCCAGTACTGCTCCACTCCCCGGGAGAGGCTCTAACAGTTGCATTTACTTTAACTTTAAAACTAGCATTAGTTATTACATATTTTGACATATCTTCTGGAATGTATACATTTTTATCCCATTGAATTGCGGCATTTTGACGTGCATTGACCTCAAACGGGTCACCTCCATGCTCTTCCCACTTATGAGACGCATAGCAGCCAGACTCATTAATCTCATAGCCTAGAGTTGGTTTCACAACTATCCGCGAATTTGTGGTGGTATACCATCCGTTTGAGGTTTCTGTATTATTTGGAATACCTAAACAGACAATAAAATCCTCTTTTTCGCCCAAAACATAAAAATCAGCATTTCCATTTCTAATAGTTGTAGTTAAAGTATTATTTTCTCCAATTAAACCATAGCTTTCAAACCAACTATCTTGACTTGAAAAATTGTTATTATTAAGCCATTGTTGAGTTATAATCTCAGAGGAGAGATTAATTTGAGTATCATTAACATAATTTGTTTCAAATATATTATCATCAATAATTAGCGAGAAAGGTCCAAAAAGAATGATTATGATAGTAAATATAATCACACGAGGCTTTTTTGTTCTAAAATTTTCCTTAATTTTGTTGATATTACTCTCTTCTTCTAAATTGAGAATATCTATTCTTTTAGAATATTTTGATTGTCCAATCTTTAACCTATTATGAATGGAATTAATTTTTTTGATTTTTTTATTCTTTTTGATTTTCTTTCTTATTTTCCTTAATTTCCTCTGTATTGGTGAATATTTAAAATATAAATTATAGGAAACAAAAGCTCCAATTAAACTTAACATCATGAAGGACATAGTAATTATTAAGGGGCCCCAATTTTGGGATAAATCTTCAATATCTATATATAGATATACATTATCAATGAAGATGGTCGTGGGTTGTTCTAATTGGAAATCTTCTCGAAGATTTAGTTCTATCGCTATAATGATGGGCTCATTTATTTGAAGGTAATTTTTTACATCCTCTTCATCAAATTCAAGAGTTTGATATGAACTAGTGATATCCGTTAATCGCTTAGATTCTTGTAAAAAGGTTTTATCGTTAATTTTAACTAATAATTCGGACAGTTTCGAACCCATAAGATCTGGTTTATCCATTCGATAATCAATTTTTAATCTTGCCCCGCTTATTCTGATATTGTTCCCAACTATCTCATCTCCAATTTGTACAATATTGATTTTAGTGAATTGGTTAATATTTTTTTCATATTTTATTGATAAAGTCAGATTTTTCATATAGATGTCAGTAAAATGGTCCCTATCTTGTGGATTATAATTATCTTCGCACCATAGTAAAAATCCTATAACCATTGTAAAATTTCGGGAATTAAATTTTAAAACTTCTTCTAAATAGAATTTCAATGTTTCTTCATTTAGGGGGATCAATATTGTATCATTTAGTTCTGTTATTGGTCCAGAATCACATCCCAATTCTTTTGTTTGAAAGGAAGTTAATTCAAATTCTCGATTCTTCTTAGGATCAGAAATTTTTACGAAAAATCTAATATAATCCCCATTACCCATGTCAAGAATTTCAGAGGTATCATTTATGCAATCTAAACCACCTCCATTAGCATCTTCAGCTACAACGGTTGCATTAATCAAAGTTTCAAATGAAGCTTGGGTGATTTCATAGTCTGACATATTGACATCCATAGTGAAATTTTTTTCCCATTGAATTTTAAGTAATTGAGGTTCAAAATCATCCCACGTATGGCTTGCCCACCAACCATCATCATCACTTCTAAAATCATCTGGTTGAGTCATACCTTCTTCATTTGAAACATTTAACCATCCAACTCCATTTTCAAAGAAAGTCTGAGCGCCACCATCTCCTAATATCGATAATCTGGCATTTCCATTCTCTATAGTTCCCTCTACGTCGCTGGAGTCTCCTTGTATCTCGAAAAACCAATTTTCTGAACTATTAAAATCGGGATTTTCTAACCATGATTTTGGTTGAAAAAAAAACAAAACTAATCCAACAATAGAACCCAATAAAACCAGAGTGATTATAATTAGTGAGATATAGGTATTTCTCTTTTTCAAATGTATCCCAAGATTTTTTGATTAGATTTAATCGATTAATATCAAAATTTAAGCAATTCACTTATATAAATCTGTATGATTTCACGTGAAATTATAGATTAGAATAATATACTATCCATATAAAAAACTTTCTCTTAGATTACGATAGTGTATGTGATTCTATACAAAATACAAACAAATGAAATTAAAACGGTGCTTTAACAAATCCGCCGTCGACTTGAATCACTGCTCCGTTGATATAGCTGGCCTTCTCCGA